>NZ_JALKAK010000025.1:0-38394 GCF_023015645.1 Pseudohalocynthiibacter sp. F2068 | reverse complement strand
AAAGCCGGTGTTCATGCCGCGCACTTCAAGGTTATGGGCGGTGTTGGCGACCAGATACCACATCAGCCAGCCAAAAATCCCGGCGGTCAGAAGTTGGTAAAACACCGAACGGACGCGTTCGTCATGGAAAAAGTCGAACGTCTCTTTTGGTCTGGCACGCACCGGGCCTGTCTTTACTGTGGTGTCTGACACTCAAGGCCCCCGTTTCCAACGCATGCAGCTTCGATAATGGGTTGTGTACCCCGTAAAAAATTGGGGTGTCGAACATACCGCCCGGCACCCCATTTGCATTTTAGCGCATGGGAGGCGAATACATCAGCCCGCCATCAGTCCACAGCGCGTTCAGAGAACCCGCACGGTCAATGCCAATCCCCTGTTCGCCGTGGCCCATATAGGCTTCGTAGATTTCGCCGTAATTGCCCACCGATTTGATGATATTGTAGGCCCAGTCAGGCTCCAGGCCCAGCCCTTCGTTCAGGTTGCCTTCGGCGCCCAGCATGCGAAGGACATTCGGATCTTTTGAGGTGGCCAGCATGTCATCGACATTGGCTTGGGTGATGCCCAGTTCCTCGGCATTGATCAGCGCGAAAACGCTCCAGCGCACGATATCGGCCCATTGGTTGTCGCCATGGCGCACCGCAGATGCCAAGGGTTCTTTTGACAGGGTTTCAGGCAGTATCATGTGATCGCCAGGAACCGGGAACGACGCGATATTACCGGCCATCGACGATTTATCACCCGTCACCGCGTCACACCCGCCATTTAGATAGGTATCATCGCGTACGTTGTAATCTTCAAACGTGACGTTTGAGATACCCAGCTCATTGGTGCGGCTGAAATCGGTCAGGTTCAACTCGGTCGTGGTGCCGGTGGTCACGCAGACCTTGGCGCCTTTCAATTCGAGAGCGCTGGTGATCCCGCTGTCGCGCCGCACGGTAAATCCCTGACCGTCATAAAAGTTAGGCGACAGAAAATCGATGCCCAGTTGGGTATCACGGGACAGCGTCCATGTGGCGGTGCGCGACAACATATCGCTTTCGCCATTTGCCAGGGCCGTGAATCGCGCCTGACTCGACACTGACTGAATTTCCATTTTCGTTATATCGCCAAAGATGGCGGCGGCGACAGCCTGACAGACCGAAACGTCCAGCCCGTACCAGTTGCCGTCACTATCAAGGTTGTAATACCCGGCAGACGGTGGGCCGACCTGACAGCGCAGATGTCCGCGTTCCTTGACGATATCCAGTGTGCTTTGGGCCGAGGCGACGGTTGCGCCCATTACGACGGCTGCCCCCATGGCGGCAAGCGTCACAATTTGAGTTCTTCGTTTCATTCCGTATTCTCCCTGTTGGTTTTGTTTTACCGAACTGTATTGGGGCCTGTGCTAAACCGTCCAATGCCGTTGTTGGCACAACTCATGCGCAAAACGCATCACTCGTGAAGGTCATGCGTTATCGGTATGGAATTGAAAGAGCACCGGATGCCGCGATTAGCGCGCATTCCGCAAAAAGCTTGGAAAAGATAGGTCAACCTATCAGTCTTTGGCCTCAACACATACTGTTTTCTCAAGCAGGGTTTGCCAGAAGGCCGCGACTTTCGGTTCGTTGAAGGCTGTGCAGCGATAGATATTGATATCGACAGAGATGTCATCGGCAACGCCCGCCGCGCGAACCAGACGCCCATTTTCCAGATCATCGGCAACGATGAACCAGGGAATCCATGCCATACCATAGCCTTCGACGGCCATGGCTTTTACGGCTGTCGCAATAGAGGTTTCATAAACAGTCGCAAAGGTCAGATCGCCATATTTTTTCTCAAGGTGTTCTTGGACGGGCCACAGGGCGAGAGAGGATGCCGTGCGAAGATAGGGGATCGGGTCGGTTGGCCTGTCGGGCAGCCACCAAAGCGGCGCACCGGTTGCATCCGGGGCCACAACCGGCACCAAGGCCTCTTGCCCCAGTTTCAGCGAGGTGAATTTTTCCGCATCTCTGTAAAATCCGGCACTTGGGTCCTCGTAGCAGACAAACAGGTCCACAACGTTTTCTTCAAGAGCTGTGAGGTATTGCGCTATGGTGGCGAAATCAGTTCGCACGACAAACTGATCCGTATCGATATAGGGCTTAAGGCTTTTCAACCACGCGGGTATGAAAAACTGGGCAAGTGTACTGAGTGTGGCAAACCGGATTTTCTCTTTTTCGCGCGCGGTTTTCGCCACGATATCGTCGCGGGACTGATAAGCAAGGCTGACAATGTCTTGCGCCACACCACCAAAAATTTTTCCCGCTTCAGTAAGGCAGGCAGGTTGACTTCGCCGGTCGACCAAAGAGGCGCCCACCCAAGCTTCTAGCGCCTGAATCCTGCGGCTGAACGCTGGTTGAGATACGTTGCGCTGTTCGGCGGCGATGCGGAAATTTCCAGTAGATTCCAGCGCCAAGAGATCCTCCAGCCATTTGATTTCCAAAAGATTTCCTTCTTTCTGGTAGCAGTTAGAGAACCATAGACCCAATTTCGTCAGAAAAACACATATAGTGAATGTATGATCCCGGGCAGCAGGCCCTATCATTTACGCTCTACTTGTAGCCGCCCACCACGCAGATCAAACTGACGACGCACCATCGCCACATGAGCCGTCACTCAAAAGGGTACTTCTGAGGTTACTCTAATCTTGAACGTTTTTCGATAAGTTTGATTATCCGCTATACCGTTGACTGGCGATTGCTTCGCTCTCGGAGCGAAAGTCCGGGTTCCGCCTTCCCTTCGGTTGTTAGTTGTTGCGATGCGCCACAACGGTACATTAGCGCAACTGCAGCGAACGACTGGAATGTCCGGAGGGTGTGTGAAAACTCCGCCAAGGCAAGATCGACGAGGACACCATTTCAATTCCCTGAGTTTTGCAGGACTTTGTTCCTAAGAACGCGGATGAACAGGCTTCTGCTGGAACGAAATTCTTTAAAGTTTGGCGTTTAGGAAGTTTTAACACAGCCTCTACGCCGAGCAGTCATTGGTGCAGACGGTAGCGAACGGCAGGTTCGAGCCAGAACGGTCATTCATCCATCGCGCGGCGGAAGCAGTGCCTTGTCAGAGCAGCATTACTCTAAGTGGGTATTGATCGAATCGGTTTTGTTTGTCGCCTAGAGTCAAACGAGCTAAGTGCCAGAGTCCGGATAGAACAAATATGGGCCATCAAACTGACCGATAGGGATGCTATGCGTCAAAATCGCGCCACGCATTTCATGCAACAAGAACGCGCCGGGTTCTTTGGTCAGGCAGTTTGGGGCACCGACGCGTAGATCCAGGGTAACGGCATGAGATGTTCCCGGCGCGATCTGGTAGATCACGCTGCCAAAAGGTGCTACAATGTTGCGATGTACGTGGCCGCAGACCAACCTCAATTCGCCTTGGTATTCTGACAGGATGGTTTGCAGTTTTCTGCTGTCACGCAAATTTTGGATATCCATCTTTTCGATGCCCGTCAGAACGGGCGGATGGTGTATCGCCACGATGACTGGTTTGGCGTGCAAAGCCGTCAGCTTGTGTTGCAAATAGTCAAGAATCTCGTCGGTCAGGTGTCCGTGCGCTTTGCCAGCGACATTCGTATCCAGTCCAATCAACGCTAGGTCAACGAACTCAGATGTCCAGTTGATCGGGCTAGTTTTTTGGCATCCAGTCCTGATCGGCAAAGCCAGTTCGCATTGCTTCCACATTGTCATGGTTCTCAGGTATCGCACGATATGGGATATCAAGCGGTTCCATGATATCTCGGAACCGTTGATACTCTTCAGCCGTGCCAAAATCAGTCATGTCGCCGGTGACAATTACCATATCGACGGCGCCGATATACGGCAAAACGCGGTTGATGGTTTCGACACACGCCACGAGTGGGGCTGCGGTGTCAACCCGGCCATAGGCGAGTTTACCCTTTGGGACGATGTGTGGATCTGAGATTTGAATGATCTTGGTCACGCTCCGGTTGCTCCTTCGGGCAGGAGTATCAGCGCTTCGGGTTTGATCGCCTCCTGGACGGTTTCACCGACCTTCGGGGCATTTTGACCGGCAAAATTCGAAGTCAGCACGCCGGGCATGACACCCTTAATCCCGACCCGGTAATGGGTTCCGAGAAACGTGACAGTTTCCACTTGTCCGGTCAGCGGACCATTGGGGTCAATCAGCGAGTCTTCGGCTCTGACAAAAACGATCTGGCCTGTACCGTCTTTAGGTAGTTGCAGCGTGCCACCCTCGAGAGTCAGCATATTGGACCTGTCGCGGAATTGTGCCGCTCCTTTAACCGCATATTGTGCGCAAAAGGAGAACGACAATGGGACCGAAACATTCATTTGAGTTTAGACAAGAAGCAGTGCGTGTCGCGCTGACAAGCGGGCTTACACGAAAGCAGGTTGCGTCTGATTTTGGCATTGGCTTTTCGACACTGAGCCGGTGGATACAACTGGATCGGCGCAACCCGGAAAAGCCCGCAGGACAATCTGATCTGGAACGTGAGAATGCAGAGCTTCGGAAAGAAAACCGGCTGCTTCGCGAGGAGAGGGGGATCTTGAAAAAGGCCACAGTGTTCTTTGCGGAGAGAAGCAAATGAGATTTGCCTTTGTCGAAGAACACCGCAACCAGCTACCGGTCAACCGGCTTTGCCAGATCATGAACGTCAGCCCACGAAGCTATCGGGCATATCGCAGTCGCCCCATGAGCCGAAGGCAGCGCAAGGAGCTGATTGTGCTGGCACATATCCGGGAACAGTTTCGCCTTTCTCTGGGGAGCTATGCATTGCACGGCAGTTGAATGCTTGCATTCAATGAGAGTGGCAGGCCAAGAATGACCGAAGAGCTGAAGGAACTGGGGCTGAGTGTCGGCCACCGGCGTGTTGGCAGATTGATGCGCCAGAACGGCATATCCATTGTGAGAACCCGCAAACACAAAGTGACGACAGACAGCAATCACAAGTTCAATATTGCCCCGAACCTGCTGGATCGCAACTTTAGCGCCAACACGCCAAATCAGAAATGGGCTGGCGATATCAGCTACATCTGGACCCGTGAGGGGTGGCTGTATCTGGCCGTGGTTTTGGACCTTCATTCGAGGCGGGTCATCGGCTGGGCGGTCAGCAACCGAATGAAAAGAGATTTTGCAATCAAGGCTTTGGAAATGGCTATCGCTCTGCGCAGACCGCCCAGGGGCTGCATGCATCACACCGACCGCGGCAGCCAATACTGCTCGCACGACTATCAGAAAATCCTGCGCCATCATGGCTTCAAGGTGTCGATGAGTGGCAAAGGCAATTGCTATGATAATGCAGCGGTCGAAACCTTCTTCAAAACCATCAAGGCCGAATTGATCTGGCGGCGGTCCTGGACCACACGACGGCAGGCGGAACTGGCCACCTTCCACTCTCATGGTTTGCAGGCAAACCACTGCCGTGCAGTGGAATACATTAACGGCTTCTACAATCCGCGCAGGAAGCACTCAGCATTGGGTTGGAAAAGCCCCTTGGCTTTTGAGCGACAGGCCGCTTAAATGAGAACCCGGAGCGGCACTAAAGCGTGACAGGTCCACTATTCGTGTGGTCTTTAGTCGAAGCATCTCCACGTTGCTATCATCGTTCAAGAAAACAACGGCAAGCCGAACCTCCTGTGCCGATATCTCACATCCGCATACTCTCATGTGTTATTCCTTCATGTGACAAATCCACATTAACACTTTTCTGACCTGAAGAACCAAATCCTCGATGCTGCTTTCCAGTGCTTAGATATGGGCTTTTTTTCTCAAATCGGCGGACGTGTAAACTGAGCTACCCACGCCGGTACAAAAAGGGGGTATTTGGTTTTTCGATATGGCTGTTCGAATGGACCGCGAAGAACACGCCAAGTCGAACGCCAAACTCCGAACATTTTCTTCAAACAGATCAAGGAAACTCATTGGGCGGGCCAGATGCTAATATTTCGATGAGAAAGCGATGGCGGATTTGTCGTAGCTCTCCCCGGAAAGGGATTTGATGGACTGGAATATTATCATGTTCCTCGAGCGAATTATTTGACGGGCTTTGAATACTCTGAAGACGAGGTGGACCCCCATCTCTTGGATGAACAAGCACCTCATTTCAATCTGGAAGCGCTTGTGTTTCTGTCGGCTGATCAAATCCGTGAGTTTTGTGTCTATGACGGAGCTGACGGCCTTCGACAAGGCCGCCCCAAAGGCATTAAGGATGGTGGAACCCCTGCATCCAAGAAAAAGAGACTGGCTCGTCTCTACAAAGAGACTTACCGCAGCGGATAGTTGTTTCGATAAGGTGCGTTTATCATGCACATCGTGTTTCCGATTGCGGGCGCAGTTTTGTGCCTCGCGATTTTGCTGGGTGCGTCACTTGTCGGCGGCTGACAGAAAGTGGCGGCTTCATGCAAATCATGGACCGATGCGCCTTGTGCGGATACGATGATCGGTGCCAGACCGGAAATGCCAGGTAAGGATACCGATTGGATCAAGACCCTACCACCGAGCCAGAAGACGTCCCGCAGGCAATAAATGATGATGTCCGCGCCTTTCTGGAGAATCTTACCGGCCCCTCACGTGGCCGGATCGGATGGCTTTCACTGGATCAGGCACGAGTGTGCATCGGTGCGGACCGCCTGCTGCGGATTGACCCGGATGTGGCCGCAACGGACAGCGCTGAAGCGCGCGCGCGGCTATCCTGGTCGGGGGAAACTTACGAGATCGAGGCGCTGTCGGACGCCGACATCTGGGTGAACGGGCGCAAGATCGGCACGGCGCATCTGATGCACGGCGACATGATCGAATTTGGAGAAGATGGGCCGATGTCCCGATTCCGCCTGTGCGACCATACTTTCCCGACCAGTTGGCCGGTCGAAGAAATTCTGAGCGACGCAGTGGCCTACGCACGAACAAGCCGTCGGCCATTCGGATCGCGCCTGTCGAACGCTCTGTTCGACAGCGTCCGGCGAATATTATTGGAAACTACAATCGTTTTCCGAGTGACGGTCATTCTTGTGCTGGTCGTCCTGACCACATTCGTCGCGTGGCAGTACCGAAGCGACATACTCCTGCAACAAAGTATTCAAGAGGAAGCTCTACGCCTTGAGGTGATCGCCAGCACTCTTGCTGAGACACGTCAGGAAGCGTTGACTGCGAGCGAACTGGCGACTTTGCGCGAACAACTGGATCTCCAATTGAATACCAATGCCGAACGTCTTTCCGTACTCGAGCGCCGCTTAGGTGCCTCTGCGCGTGTTATTAGCGACTCGACCGCGTCTGTCGCCTTCCTGCAAGGCGCTTACGGTTTGAGACAGGTGGAAAGCGGTAAACTGCTACGCCATGTTTTGGGTGCGGACGGGCTACCCCTGCGGACGCCTTTAGGCAAGCCGGTGATAGACCCCGACGGCACCGGCAACCCTATTGAATTTCAATTCACCGGCACGGGTTTTCTGCTCAAGGACGGAGGGCAGCTTGTTACTAACCGGCATGTTGCCTTGCCTTGGACCAACGGCGACCGGATGCTTGCGTTCGAACAAGGCGGCCTTGCGCCAGAGATGCTGAAGCTTCTGGTGTTCTTACCTGGCTTGCCAGTGCCGGTTGAAGCAGCATTATTGATCTCCAGCGACACTGCTGATCTAGCTTTATTATCAGTGCCGGCCTCAGCAACAATGGACCGTGGGTTAACTCTGGCGCAGGGTGAGCCGGAAATTGGAGATGAGGTAATCGTCATTGGTTTCTCTACCGGTTTGCGCGCTCTCTTGGCGCAGGCAGGGCGTGACTTTCTTACCTCGCTACAAGAGACGGGTGAGACCAATTTCTGGACAATTGCGGCCCGTTTGTCCGAAGAGAACAGAATAGCACCCCTGGCAAGTCGCGGGATCATCGCGCAGATTACCAAAAAGGCTGTCGTCTATGATGCGGAAACCACTGTTGGCGGTAGCGGTGCGCCAGCGTTGGACAGCAATGGTCATGTGGTTGCTGTGAATGCCACGATCTTGCCCGAATTTGGTGGTGCGAACATCGGTGTTCCGGTGCGCGAAGTGCACCGTCTTCTGGCAGAAACTGTGGCCAACTGACCAAACCGAATTATTCTGTTGTACGAAACCGCGAAGACTGCACCACAAATACGACCAAAAGCGGCACCGCTACCGTGATCACCCCGACGACGACCAGTAATTGACCCAGTTGGGAGTAATTCGCTGCCGAGATTTGCTCGCCGGTGACGGGGTCGACCGAGGCACGGGTGACCAAAAACACCTTGTTGAGGTACTTTGTTCCCAGACTGCTTGCCGACAAAGCCATATTTGTAAACGACGCCATGACTGCAAAGAACGTGGCTTTGAGATCGGGTGGCGCGTTGCGCGCGATCCACGCGAGCATCGGCACCATTGCGATCTGTCCCAAGGGCGATTCAAGTGCGGTATCAAGAACGGCAATGAACCGCGCGTCCACGATCCCGCCGGTCTTTGCCGCTGTCCATTCGTGCACCCCATAGTAAAGCCCGATGTTCGGTAGCGACAGCACGCCCGCAGCGATGGTCAGAAGCACTATGATATACGCGATCGACCGATGTGCCATCAGGGGTCGCAGAATAACGAGACCGACCAATGTCAGTAGCGAGGTAATCAGCGACAGGATCGAAAGAAACCGTTCATCAAACCCGAGGCCATCGATCTCGAACCACGTCAAACCCGGTCCCGGTAAGGGCACTGCCCTGAACACAAAAATGATAGTGGCTGTTCCAACAAGCGCGCGGGCGGCTGCAGGTTCCAGTTTTTTGAGCAATTGTCTGATCAGAAAAAGGATGACTGACAGGGAGGCCACAAAGACGATCTCCTGCGCAAAGACAAGATTGGAGGTACCTAATGCGATACTCAGCACTACAAAGGTCAACCCACCGCCAAGAATCTGCCAGTTAACCTCGGTCTCGGTGTCCGGGCGTGCCTGCGTCATTCCTTTCGCGGCCTTTCGCTGCTGTATGATCGTATGCAGCAACATCCCACTGACCGAAATCACCGGAATTGCGAGGGCGGTCAGATAGACCCGGGCGTACAACGCCAACCTTGCCTCGCGAGGCATTTCCTCGGCCCCGGTGAATATCCAGATGTTGATCGCCGCGACCGACACAAAGCCCGATATGATCGCGATCCTGCCGAGCGTCTGCATGGTGGTATGCATGGCCCGCGACTGTTCTTCGCTGAAAGCTTGTCCGGTGTCGTTGGCGTGGGGTACGGCCTCGACCGTCATTGCATCGGCAACAATATCTTGAATAGCATAACCGGACGGGGCCAGCAGCAGAGCTATTACGTACCAAGTCTCAAGCGGGAAGACGCTGCGCATCTCATCTGGGCGCGACACCAAACCAAACATGATTAGGAGCGACAGCGTGATCAGCCCTGCGCCCATCAGGATCAACAAAGACTTCCATCTCCAGAACAAATCGACAACATGTCCCAATGGCACCTTCAAAATCCATGGCAGGCCTGCCCAGAACGCCAGCCCTGCAATGAATTGCGCGGACAAATCTAGATAATCCTTGAGGAAAAACGCCCCAACGACCGAGGTTAGGCCTGACACCCCGGCTGCGAAATACACCATAAGCGGCGGCAGAAATGACCATCGCATCTGCCGCGCGAGGTCCAGAAAAACTCGCTGAAACCAAGAGCTCCCATCCATTGGGTTATGTTCGTCTTGCCACGTCATTTAATACTCTCGGCACACAAACGCATCGCGCGCCTTAAGGTTTGCAGGCCGTGCCCACCTTTTGGAGCAAGTCACACCACTACCGGCAAGCAAGCACCCGCTTTTGTACAGGCTAGCGAAAATGCACCGCCGATTGAAGTTTTGATTGGTAATCCAGCAATTGGTGACGGGGCAAAGTTCAAGCTCTGCCGCAAATGACCGCTATATGGGTGTGGATTCAACATATCGGCGCAAAGGCATCCAGGTCAGCAAACGGCCCAAACCTGTCAGCCATGCACAATATTCTATGCGGCGTTGCAGTCTCACATAGCAGACCTTGGCGCACGATGTAGCATCAACGTGAAGGCCCCCTAGACAAGGCTCGGCCAACCGGAGCATTCCAAAGATCAATGGCTTGCGTGACCGATTCCGATCCCCAGTGAATGTCCATCATGGGTGTTAGTCTGGGTCTGACGTCGATTAACAGAATGGTATTTCGTAGTTGTTCCAGGTCAATGCGCACCCCATTTTTCTTGTTCATTGTCCAACCCGTACCAACAGTTCGCTCGATTGCGATTTCACTTCGGATCTCTTCAAGCACACCCTGAAAATGAAAGGGGTCGAGGACCGCTTGGTAACCGAGATCGCGATCATGTCCGTCGCAAAGACCCACAAGAATGGCTCCTGCAAGCCAGATTTAAAGGCGCTCAAATGAACAAAAGATCTTCAAGATCCAAACCGAAACCGACCACCAGAACTCCCCGGGCCGCTACTGCGCTGGCCCCGGCCGTTGTCGAGCCCCGGCCCGAACACGGCCCGGAACATCCGCATCAGAACCTCGACCGTGGGGTGCGTGCGGCAGCAGCACGATTGAGCGGCGGTGTATCGACCCATGCCTTCATAGAAGCGTGGTCCGATTGGGCACATCACATGAGCCAATCGCCCGGGCGTCAACTCGAGCTTCTTGAGCACGCGCAGAAGAGTGCGCTCAAGCTCATGACCTACGCCACTGATGCAAAGAGCGATGGACGCCCGCCCTTTGCCCCAAAGGACTACGATCATCGTTTTGACAGTCCGGGCTGGCATAAGGCTCCGTTCGAGATGTGGAAACAGGGATTCCTTGCAGTGCAAGACTGGTGGGACCTTGCAACCGATCAGTTGCGTGGCCTGCAGCCCGAAGACGCAAACCGAACCCGCTTTATGGCACGGCAGGCACTTGATCTGGTCTCGCCATCAAACTTCCCATGGCTCAACCCCGAGATCATCGACGGGACTCTAAAGAGCGGTGGTAAGAATCTGAGAGACGGTGCTGCCAATTTCGCGCATGACTTCCTGAAAACGGTGTCTCAGACGCAAGATGCTCCGCCAGAGGGTTATCAGATCGGCAAGGACTTGGCATGTACGCCGGGTCAGGTCGTGTTTCGCAACGATCTGTTCGAACTGATCCAGTATACGCCGCAAACCAAGAAGGTGCAGGCGGAACCAATTCTGTTCGTCCCGGCCTGGATCATGAAATACTATATCCTCGACCTGTCGCCGCAGAATTCAATGGTGAATTACCTCGTCGGACAGGGGTTTACCGTGTTCATGATTTCTTGGTGCAATCCAACTGCCGATCAGGCCGAATTGTCGCTCGAAGACTATCGAAAAAATGGCGTGATGGCGGCGCTGGATATGGTAAATGCCATCGTACCGGATAAAAAGGTCCATGCCGTCGGTTATTGCCTGGGTGGCACGATTCTGGCGATCACGACGGCGACAATGGCGCGCGACCGTGATGAACGTTTCGCCACGATCACGCTGATGGCCGCGCAGGTCGATTTCGCCGAAGCGGGCGAATTGCTATTGTTTCTTGACGAAAGTCAGGTTGCTTTTCTCGAAGACATGATGTGGGATCAAGGCTATCTTGATCGGCCGCAGATGGCGCGCGCCTTTTCCACGATCCGGTCCGAAGATCTGATCTATTCCCGGGCCGTGCGGCGGTATTTCCTCGGCAAGGAGGATCTTCCAACCGACATGGGCGTCTGGGTGGCCGATACGACGCGGATGCCCGCCCGGATGCATTCGCAATACCTGCGTGGTCTGTTTCTGGAGAACCGTCTCACGGCGGGGCGTTTCGCTGTCGAGGGCCGGGTTATTGCACTGAAAGATATCTCGGCCCCGATGTTCGTCATCGCCACAGAAACCGATCACATCGCGCCCTGGAAATCAGTTTATAAGACCCAGTTGTTCACCGATTGTGACCTTACCTTCGTGCTGACCAGTGGCGGCCACAACGGTGGGATCGTCAACGAACCTGGGAAACTGCGGCGTCACTACCGTATCTCACATCGCCCAGACGGGGCGCTTTATGTCGGCCCAGATGCCTGGCTTGCACAGCAAACAGAACAACTGGGATCATGGTGGCCTGCATGGAAAGACTGGCTGGTTGAAACAAGCAGCGGTTTGATGCCTCCGCCCGCCGTCGGAGCATCAGGACAGAACACTGCAACGATCATCGCGGCACCCGGCACTTTCATTCATCAGACATGATCATTGCTGTGCGGTGCCATCAGATCCGGGGAGCTGCGGCGAACACCTGCGTGCTGGAATAATACATTGTGGCGTGCTCCAGTCTAGCCAACTATCACACCGAGCCGCGCAACATAGTGCTTCGTGATCAAACTTTCAAAAGTCATCGTGTCCCGTCTTTGATCATCCTTTGTGCTGTTAGGATGTACCTGCGATATCCATTATCCTATCAGGACATTCGCGATCTCCTGGCTGAACGAGGAGGCGATGTTGATCGAGCCATCGTTTACCGTTGGGTCCGGAAGTTTGGCCCTGAAATTTCAAAGCGAGCACATCATCATCGCACCCAAAGTGGGCGGTCCTGGCATGTCGACGAAACCTACATTCGAGTGAATGGCACATTGTGCGACCTCTAGCGCGCCGTGGATCTGAACGGCTGTTTTATCGACTTTTTACTAACACGATACAGGGATACAAAAGCCGCCAAGGCCTTTCTCAAAAAATTGATCGAGAGTGTTTTACCCGATCGCCCCACAATGATCGTGACCGACAAAGCCGACGCCTATATCAAAGTGATCCAAGGCCTGAATCAAATCCATGACCCTCACTTTGATAGTATCTCTTATGTCGATCAGAAATACCAAAACAACAGGATCGAAAGCAATCACGCCGCGTTCAAGCGCTTTATTTGAATTGGCAAAGGCTTCAAGACATTCCAATCAGCAACAGTAACGATTCAGGGCATCGAGACAATCAGAGCAATCAAGTATGGGGACACTGGACCCGCGACTACAGATGTCCGCGGGGAGATTGCGTTTCTCAACCGTCTGTTTTGGTTGGCTGCTTAAAGCCAGAGAAACCAGCGCCCTTTGGTTTGGCGTAATTAATGCAACAGTCCCGGTTTGTCAGACAGAACCACAGCGGGTGCAAATACAGATCTTCAGCTCGCTCGGAGACTTTAAATTAGTGCATTCCGATATCCGTTTGGCGAGGAGGTGAGTTTGTTTTCTGCCTTAGCTTTCTCAATTCGGTGAGTGGCCAGAACGAAAAGTGTCCCGACAGTAACAAACGCCAGCCACAAACCCGCGATATACGCCCCTACACCGACCACGCCCACCAGTTCAGGATTCAAAAAGAAATACGGATAGGCTTGGTCGAAAGAACTGCGAACTATTACATAGCCCGCGTAGCCAAGAGGCCAGAGTGACCATATAAAAGGGTCGCGAAATCGCAGCGCAACTTTAGGTACTGCTATAATCCAAATGCCAAGGCAGGCAGTTGGAACAACCGTGTGGGTACCCAGGTTCGACCAAGCTGCAATACCTGTTGGGTGATGAGCGGATGCCAGAAGGACATGGTAAACTGCGCCCACGGCAACAATCCACAAGGTCAAAGCCGCAAGCAGAGACGGTCTGGGCCATCGTCCGGATATTGCTGCCAAGCTAAACACTACAGCTACCAGAGTGTTGGTAAGAAATGTAAAGTAGCGCGCCATTGACCATAATATTTCGCTGGTCACAGTCGATCCCAGATCAATAACCTCGGCACGAACGCCTGCGCCCAATGATGAAAGGGTCAGCACGGCAACCGTTACTGTGGCAAGCCTTGAGAATTTGTGAATGTTGATGTTGCTGTGCATACCGGTTCAGCCCCTCTTCCAATCACTGGCGGGCTCAACGTGCCTTCATGTGCGGGCTATTTTCGGGCATTCAAGACAGTGCTTTAGTTTTCATTCATCTTTCGATAATATCACACACCATGCTGCGCAGAGCTGCCAAACCTTGAACTCCACGGCTATTTAAGCCTTGCCAAAACACCGTCAGTCCATGCGTAAATCGTAAGAATTTTTCACGCGCGCGCTTTGATATTTGTCAATAAGCTGAAAGGTTGTAGGTCCGTGCCTTAGCTGACCCGCGAGCCTAGCCCTCCTGCTTTGAAAAACCGCTTCAGGGGCATCGCTTCATTTAAACGAGCTTTGACAATTTCGTTAGCTGCATCGCGCGGTGAAACGCCACTGTCGCAGGCCTGTTTCAGGACGACATTCGAATTATGTTTTAATTTTTCGGCGATTACAGCCATTGCCTGATTTTCCGTTCCACCATGAAATTCTACCGAGGCGCAAATAACCCCTCCGGCATTTGCAATGAAATCCGGTATCACCAGAATACCGCGCTGATGCAGGATTTCTTCGGCGTCAATTGTCGCGGGAATATTGGCGCCCTGAACAATCAGTTTTGCTTTCACATTGCTGGCGTTTCCTTCGTTAATCACATCCGGTCTGGCGGCAGGGATCAGGATATCACACTGAGCCGTAATGACAGCTTCGCTGTGACCAACCTGTGCACCGCCAAGATCGGAAACACTTTTTCCGCCCTCCTTTAGTGCCAGAAGCTCTGAGAGTTGCAGGCCATCTGGATCAAATACTGTGCCGCGGGAATCCGAAACAGCTACAAGTTTTGCACCTTTTTCCATAAGAAAGCGTGCTGCATGCTTGCCGACAGCACCAAATCCCTGAATTGCCACCGCAGCACCCTCAAGTCGCACATCACAGTAACCTTCCGCGGCTTGAGCTGCTACAGCGACGCCAAAACCAGTTGCACCAATTTCATCAAGTGGAATGCCACCAATCACACGTGGCAAACCAACCGCACGTGAAATCTCGTCGTGAACCCATGCTAAGCAGGTTTCGTTGGTGCCCATATCAGGACCAGGTATATAGTCCTTGATTTGCTCTATCGCAGAAGCGAAAGCGCGTATCAGGTTCTCTTTTTCAACTCCCGGCATTGCCGGATCAGCAAGAATGACCGACTTACCGCCTCCGTGTGGCAAGCCTGCTGCGAGATTCTTCAGCGTCATAGCACGGGCAAGTCTGGCGCATTCTTCAAGCGAGACATCCGGTGCCATTCTTATCCCGCCGATTGAAGGTCCGGCGGCCGTATTGTCAACGACGACAATGGCCCGCAACCCGGCTGCCGGGTTGTTTATGTGGATGACTTTTTCGGGCCCAAAAGTGTCAGCCAGAGTGAATACATCGGTCAACGGGTCATTCCTTTCTCGTCATGTTCGGTTGTTCAAGATGCGCGCGAAGGGCAGCCAGAAAGCGCGCGGCTTCGCCCCCGGTTACGACGCGGTGATCAAAAGTCAGCGACAAAGGTAGCAGACGCCGTACTGCGGGAGCTCCCTCAGCAACGACAATTGCATCCGTGATCCGCCCTGCCCCAAGGATTGCCACCTGCGGCGGGACAACAACCAAAACTGCATGTTCACCGCCAATCATACCGAAATTTGACAATGTGATCGTCGCACCTTTCATTTGCCGAGGTGAAATTGAGCGGGTTTCAATCGCAGCCCTGAGCGCCGCAATTTTTTCCGGGATATCTTCGCCAGCTTCGACTGCCCTAAGCACCGGCGTAAAAAGCCCATCCGCTGTGTCGACCGCTAGGGCAAGGTCGACATGATTGTGTAACTGACGCCGCGTTCCATCAAACCACGCATTGAGGGCCGGTTCCGCTTTACATGCTGCAGCAATAGCCTGCACCAGACGGAGTGTCGGCACTTCTCCCGGCAACCAATTGTGAATATCGGCGTGATCAGTGACCGTTGCAGGAACTGCGTTTGCGTGCGCGTTGGTCATCACCATGGCCATTGCGCGGCGCACACCCCGCAGTTCTTCGCCACGTGCCAGTCCGGAAGTCGCAGAAAGAACGTCAGCAGAAAGAATTGCACCATCCGGCCCGCTGCCTGCGACGACCGACAGATCAACGCCTTCTTCCCGTGCGAGTTTGCGAACTGCAGGGGTGGCCTTTACCGCAGTCTGCGAACCATCTGTCGCGGTTTTCGAAGGGGCCTGCGCCATGGCTTTGGCTGCAGCTTTTTTCCCCGAAACCAAATCCCCGACAATTGCGCCTGAATCTTCTGCCTTGCCCGTCGTGATTTCAACCAGCGGGGCATCCGTGGCTACGATGTCACCGGCCTTGACCAAAAGTGCTTTGACCGTCCCCGAAAACGGGGCCGGGATTTCCACCACCGCCTTGTCGGTTTCAACTGAAACCAAAGGCTGGTCTGCTATCACATGATCGCCGACCGACACTTGCCAGGCAACAATTTCGGCGCTCTGCAAGCCCTCGCCGAGATCTGGAAGGGAAAAGACAGTCATGCAAACTCCATCACGCCACCAACAGCTTCAACAATGCGCGCGGTGTTTGGCAAATAGTGACGCTCAAGCCTCAGGTAGGGCATAACCGTATCATATCCTGTTACCCGCCGGATCGGTGCAAGCAGGCTGGTCAGGCAATGTTCCGCCAAATCGGCTGCGATTTCTGCCCCAAGACCTGCTGTCAGAGGCGCTTCATGGACAACCACGCACCGGCCCGTCTTTTCGACCGAAGAACGGATTGTGGCCCGATCGATCGGTTTCAGTGTGGCAAGGTCAACCAGCTCAACCGAAACACCAGTTTCCGCCAGTTGCTGCGCAGCTTCGGTGGCTTCGGCAACCATTGCACCCCAGGTGACAATCGTTACATCCTCGCCTTCCCGCAGCACAAAGGCCTTGTCGAGCGGTAAGGCTTCACCGTCGTCCTCCACCTCCTCACTTGTTGAGCGGTAGAGTCGCTTGGGTTCAAGAAACACGACAGGATCAGGATCGCGGATCGCCGCAAGCAATAACCCGTAAGCACGGGGCGGCGAACTTGGAACAACAACCCGAAGTCCTGGAATATGCGCCAGCATTGCTTCCGTGCTTTCAGAGTGATGTTCGGGTGCCTTGATCCCACCACCAAAGGGTGCGCGCAGAACCATCGGGCATGTCAGGCGTCCGCGTGTGCGGTTGCGCAAACGGCTGGCGTGATTGGCCAGTTGATCCAGAACCGGGTAAATGAACCCCATAAACTGAATTTCCGCCACTGGTCGCAACCCATGCGCTGCCGCCCCGACTGCCATGCCTGCTATCAAGGTCTCGGAGAGCGGTGTGTCACGCACCCGCGACGCACCAAAGCGTTGGATCAACCCGTCAGTTGCCCGGAAAACGCCACCATCGATACCGACGTCTTCGCCGAAAATAATCACATCCGGGTCGTCTGTAAGCGCACGGAACAAGGCGGCCCGAATTGCTTCGATCATTGTCAACTCAGCCATTGTTCAACTCCCTGGCTAAAGCTGAAATATCTGTAGTGATCTCCGCAAACAGATTTTCGAACATGGCGCGTGCTGGCTCTGGTGGGGTCGCAAGATAGTTTTCCGCAGCTGCCTCAACCTCTTTACCGCAAGCGTGAATAAGGTTTTCCTCCTCGGACTTCGACCAGCCATGTTCAGCGATCAGGAAGGCACGCAAACGAACAAGGGGTTCCGCTTTCCAATGGGCGCTGACGACTTCGTCTTCGCGGTAGCGGCTTGCGTCATCGGCTGTTGTGTGATCGCTAAGCCGATAGCTCAGACATTCAATCAACGTTCCGCCCTTGCCTTCGCGCGCGCACGTCAAAGCGCGCACTACCGTGTCGCGAACAGCAATTACATCGTTGCCGTCAACCTGTTCACCCGGAATCCCCGCTGCAAAAGCTTTCTGCGCAAGCGTTGTTGCCGCTGTCTGTTCCTCACGGGGGACAGAAATGGCCCATTGGTTGTTGTTGATCACAAATACCGCAGGCAATTTCCAGGCACCGACAACATTCATTGCTTCGTAGAAATCCCCTTTCGAAGTCGCGCCATCCCCGGCGATGGCAACGGCAACGCCGGGTTCGCCCTTTTGGACAATTGCCAGGGCCACGCCTGCTGCGTGCGGGAATTGTGAAGCCACAGGAATACACACAGGGAAGTCTTGCCTTGCCTGTGCGAAATCATTGCCGCGTTCATCGCCGCCCCAGAAAAGAAAAAGCTCTTCCAGAGAAACACCTCGCCACAATTGCGCCCCGTGTTCCCGAAACGAGGGAAGGAAAACATCATTGTCGGTCATCGCACTGGCGACACCAATCGCAATGGCCTCCTGACCGAGGCTGGACGCATATGTCCCTAACCGCCCGGTGCGTTGCAGGGCAATCGCTTTGGCGTCAAAAGTGCGGGTTCTGACCATTGCGGAATAAAGTTCTGTCAGTGTCTCGCGACTATTCGCAAATTCCGGCAGTTCACCAATTGGGTTTCCCGATGCATCAAGAAAGGCACTGCAATTAATTTTGAAATGGTCAGCACGTTTGGGCATAGCTTAACCCCCTTTTTCGCTGGCCAGTTCCTTTGCCATCTGTTCGCGCATGACAAATTTCTGTACTTTGCCGGTAATTGTCATCGGGTAACTTTCCACGAAGCGGACATATCGTGGTATCTTGAAGTGCGCGATCTTCCCTTTGCAGAACTCGCGAACTTCCTCTTCGCTGCATGTGTGACCCTGGCGCAGCTTGATCCAGGCGCAGACTTCCTCACCGTATTTTTCATCCGGGGCACCGATCACCTCGACCTGTTCGACGGCGGGATGAGTGTATAGAAAATCCTCTATCTCTCGGGGAAATATGTTTTCACCACCACGGATAAGCATATCTTTGATCCGTCCGACAATCTGGAAATATCCCTCATCGTCAACAATGGCGATGTCTCCGCTGGCAATCCAGCGCGCTTCGTCTATCGCCTTGGCGGTTTTTTCGGGGTCATCCCAGTATTTCGGCATCACACAATAACCGCGGGTCAAAAGCTCGCCCGCGGTGCCTCGCGGGGTTATGCGACCCTCGGGATCAACAACCTTGATTTCTGTATGTGGCAATACACGCCCAACCGTCTCGACCCGGCGCTTGACCGGATCATCGACAGATGTCTGGGTGCTGATCGGGCCGGTTTCAGTCATGCCATATGCAATGGTAATCTGGGTCATGTGCATTTCATTCATTATCCGTTTCATCAACTCAGCAGGACAAGGTGCACCAGCGATAATACCCGTGCGCAGACTGGAAAGGTCACGATCCTGGAAACCCGGTGAATCAAGCGCTGCGATAAACATCGTCGGCACCCCGTGGAACACTGTGCATCGCTCTGTTTCCACCACGTCCATCGCTGCGACGGCATCAAATCCGGCTGAAGCAAACACCATCGTCGCGCCATGCGCCGCGCAGCAAAGTGTGCCCAAGACCATGCCAAAACAATGGTACATGGGCACCGGGATACACATACGGTCCGCATCCGTCAGTTTCATCTGCAAACCGGCAAAATAAGCATTGTTGACGATATTATGGTGCGTAAGGGTCGCCGCCTTGGGCCTGCCAGTAGTACCACTAGTGAACTGGATGTTGATCGGGTCATCAAACTGCAACTGGGTTGCCAGGTCCTGTACCCGTTGCCGTGCCGCAACCGTTGCGCCTTTCATCACGCTTTCGTAGCTTTTTGTGCCCAGCGTTGAAACATTGCCCAAAGTAATAACCCAACGAAGGCTCGGTATTTTTTCGGCGTGTAACTGACCCGGCGTGGCCTTTGCCATTTCCGGCATCAGTTCTGTCAGCATCGCAAGATAATCACTGGTTTTTAAGCTTGGAACAGTGATCAGAGCCTTTGCTTCCACCTGGTTTAACGCGAACTTCAGTTCTGAAAGCCGGTAAGCCGGATTTACATTCACCAAGATCATCCCGGCTCTAGCCGTGGCAAACTGCAAAACCACCCACTCAGCCATATTGGGTGCCCAAACCCCGACCCGGTCACCCGGCTCAAGGCCCAGCGCAAGCAGCCCAGCAGCCATCTCGTCTGCCCGCAGATCGAGGTCGTGGTATGTCCAGCGTACGTTCTGATAAGGAACGACGATCGCCTCGGTTTCTGGGTATTTGGCTGCAGTTTCCTGTAGCAGATTACCGATGGTCAGACCCGCTAGAGGAATGTCGGACACTCCATGAGCATAGCTATAGGCAGATCGCAAACTTTTACCAGCTAACGACATTTCACCTCCTGAACCGGGCGCTCCTGAATGAACCGGAGCACAAAACATTATAAAAAAGTGTCTATTCCCGCTGCTTAATCAAATACGCGTTTCAGCTTTGTCACAATGACGTAGGTCAATGCGGTTCCGTAAGGCGCTGAATTGTAGTTCAGCCTGCGCAACCGTCTGCGAATTTGTTAACGCTAAAGATAGAAAGTACAGGCATGTCCCTTCTTCAAAGCTCTGTGGTATCGTGAAAACAACCCCCGAGAAGATGAACGCTGCAGCAGACCCGGCCCGGACATGTGGCCAACTCTGAGAATTGATAAGCGTTTCCTGATGGCGTCGTCTACCGCGTGGACGTGGATCACAATATGCGAACGCGACCCGGCCCGTTGCAACCATCCGACACGTCAAGGCACCGGAATGGGTTCGCCCTTGACTATGCGCTTGGCATTTCCCCTGATCACAACCCATATTTGCCCGAGTAGCAAAGGTATAAGGCTGGCCCCGACAGACAGCACAAGTTGCGATATACTAAGGGGCCTCAAATTTAATACATCCGACAGGACAGGGATGTAAAAGGCAGCCGCCAACAGAAAGATGCAAAACGATATTGCGGCCCAGACATAAGGGTTTTTCACCACGCTGTTTACGAAAACCGGCTCTTCGGGTTCGCGCATATTGAAGACATGCCAAAGCTGCGCCAGTGCCAAAGTCAGGAATGCGACAGTCGTTGCATCTTCTTGCAACATCTCAAAATAACCAAGCGCCATCCAATAGACGCTCAGGGTCGTCACCGTAATGATACCTCCGAACACAAAGATATCCATCCATCGTGATCTATCGATGATCGGTTTTGCCGGATCGCGTGGCGGTTGTTTCATAACGTTCCCATCACCTTCGCCAAGGCCCAGTGCAAAAGCCGGAAACACATCCGTCACGATATTGAGAAACAATATCTGCAAGGGCGTAATCGGGGCGGCAAGCCCTGCAAGAATTGCGATCCCAACAACCATTATTTCACTGAAATTACAGGACATCAGGTAAACCACAAAACGTCTTATGTTGCCAAAGATGACGCGCCCCTGCTGCATTGCTGCAATAATTGAATTAAAGGCGTCGTCTTTAAGCACCATGTCCGCTGCGTCACGGGCAACCTGCGTACCGCGCTGCCCCATAGCGATCCCGATATCCGCCTTTTTCAGCGCAGGCGCATCGTTGACCCCATCTCCTGTCATTGCAACGACGTGACCGGCATCCTGATAGAATTCAACAAGCTTCAGCTTGGACTCGGGTGAAACGCGTGCAAACACATCGGCCTTTAGGAGTTTGTCGCGGAGATCGTCCTGTGAATCATCAGTGCCCAATTGTTGCAAATCAAGTTCTGTCAGGGCAACGATGCGGCCATCATCCGCCAGACCCGCCTGGGTCGCAATTTCAGTCGCGGTGGCAATATGGTCGCCTGTCATCATTACCACACGCACGCCCGCCCCCTGACTTTGCGCCACCGCGGCTGCGACGTCCTTGCGTAGTGGATCAAGAAGACACACGAACCCAACGAGGGTCAGTGAATCGTAAGGCGCCTCGTCCATTGCCTGATGATATTTGCATGCAAGGCCTATCAGCCGGTAACCCTTGCGCGCCGAAGCCTCGACTCGTGCCAGCCAGTTCGCACGGTCACTGTCGGTAACCTCAACGATATCTCCGTCTGTCAATACTCGGTCAACGTGTTTCAAAACCGCTTCGGGGGCACCTTTGACGGCGGTGAAGTATCCGTCCTCAGCCCTGTGGACCGTTGCCATCATGTTGTGAGAAGAATCAAAGGCGTGCATCGATATTTCTGGTCGGTCATCCGGGTCAAGATCTGGCTGGACACCTGCAGAATGCGCCACATCAAGCAAGGCAAGCTCCATCGGATCACCAACACCGGCTGCTTCCCCCACAATTCCGGCACTTGTCATTTCGGCCGTGTTGCAGAGCGCTCCAATTTCAAGTGCCCGTCGCAGAACCTGATCTTCCGCCACACTTGTTTTATTTAATCCACTCCCAACTTTGATATCTCGCCCGTCGAGCAGAAAACCGGACACCGTCATACGGTTTTCTGTCAACGTGCCGGTTTTATCGGTCAGGATGATTGTAGTGGCGCCCAAGGTTTCAACGGCAGAGAGCCGTGCTATTAATGTGTTTCTTCGCGCCATCCGAAACATGCCACGGGCCAGCGCCAGGGTAGCGACAACCGGTAGTCCTTCGGGTACGGCGGCAACCACAAGGGCGATAGCTGTTTCGACCATTTCCACAAGACCAAAGCCCCGCAAGTAACCAGCAAGGGCAATCAGAAAGGACAGCACAAAAGTGATCCCGACGAGGGCCTCCCCAAGTTTATCCAGTCGTTTTTCCAACGGATGCGACTTGGCCTTGGCATCTTGTAACAGTTCTGAAATCCGGCCAAGCTCGGTTTCCCCGCCAATGTTTGAAACGACACCAACCCCCGCACCCCGAACAACCGCTACGCCCTTGAAAGCCACATTTGTTCGATCGGCCAAAAAGGTATCAACGGGCAGAGCTTCAGTTGTTTTTTGCACCGGAGCGGACTCTCCGGTCAGGGTCGACTCGTCGCAATACAGATTTGCCGCCTCCAGCAAGCGTAGTCCGGCCGGAACGATATCGCCACCTTCCAGCAAAACGATATCTCCAGGTGTCAGTTCGCGTATGGGTATCAATTCGGATAGCCCTTCGCGCCTGACCCGGGCAGTTACCGGAATCATGCGATAAAGCGCTTCCATTGAGCGGACCGCCTTCCAGCTGGTGACAAAACCGATCACCGTGTTGATCACCAACACACAAACAATCGCAACACCTTCGGGAATCTCTCCAACGGCAAAGGAAAGCAAAGCGGCCGCACTGAGCAACCAGACGATCACGCCGCGAAACTGTTCAGCAAAAAGCGACAAGATTGCACGGTTTTTACGTTGCTGGATCAGGTTTTTCCCATAGGTTTTCTGACGTTCAGCGACCTGTTGGGCTGTTAGACCGTATGTTCTGTCGACATCCAGAACAACGAGAGCTTCGTTGCAACTGCGGGAATAAAGATTTGACCGAACTGCAACATCAATCGACACTGTCGAACCCCTTGAGCGTACTACCCAAGGGATACAGGATCAGATCAGCTTTTCAATGATAGCCTATCTGATTGCTGTTATTTTGAGTTGCTGGCATCTGACCTTCATGGCATCTGGCGGCGTTTTCGTGTACTCATTGCTAACTGACCTGCACCATACGAAAGCCGTGAGTTGAACTTTCCAGATGAATCAAACCAGAATAACCTAATTTACTGACCGCCTCAGTGACCGCTCGATAGCGAGATATTTTACAGTGGTCTGTGTCGGAAGTGAGCATTAAAGTTTTCGCAAGCGTTGTACTGCCTCTTCACTCAGGACGTCAGCTTCAGCTTGAGACGGCGCGGTCGCCATAAAGTTTATGGACCTGCCAATGTTCGCCTCGGATGGAGACAAAAGCACAATGCCCGAATGGTTCTCGTAACGGTGAAACAGCAGGCCCGCCAGACGCGAAATTGATTGCGATGTTGATAGCGCTGGCAGGTCAGGTCGCTTTTCCTGAACAACAACCAGACCTTCTGGCAGCTTACCATTCATCAGTCGAACCCCAGCCGTCATTGGAATTGAAACACCACCCCAACGACCATTGCATTCTATCCAATGAATACTCGTGGCACCTCCGTTGGGCGAAGAAATGACGGCATCCAGACTACACCGCCCAAAATATCCAATTCGCTGCAGAACAGCAGCGATTTTCACTGCTTCGTGGGTGAGTTTTTCTTGAAGTTCCATGGGCAGTGTCGATTTGACCGCGCCAACGAATGTCCCCTCAGCACCTTGCACCTTTTGTTCAAAGATTGCCTCTCTAATTGGAGGGCCCGATTTGAGTTGCGGAACCCACAATTGCACCGAAGGGCTGCAATTTACATCGTCTTCCCAAACGCCTACCAAAATCGGATAGCGCCCCTGCCATCCGGTGTCCTGAAGGCGTTCCTGAAGGAAACGGCGCACATCATTCATTGAAAGTTCTGCCAAATTTGCACTATCAAGTTTGATGTTACCGGCAGATCCCGCGCTGTCCGGAACCTTGACAACAACATGCGAAGACCGCCGTGCCAACCGCACAACCAACCCCGCAGCACCCGCAGGCCCAAAGGCCGCCAATGTCGGGGGTGTTGCCTCGCTCCCGATAATACTGCGTGCAAGGTTTGCGAACCAAAGCTTGTCATTTACGCGCCGCGCTAAACGCGGTGAAGGTCCGTTGACATAGGCGATCTGGCCACGTGCCTCTCCCAGACTCTGGGCCAGGCGCCAGATATTTCCGGTCGTAAGATACGGCAGAAGTGTTAGGTCATTCCCACTTTCCATCTGCCTGACAAGCTGATCGTGAATGGCGGCAGAGGTGCGACACTGAGTGGCGACAGGCCTAAAATCCCGTTTCGCAGCTTCTAGGAAATTGATGTCCACTTGCGCCAAGTACTCGGTCATATATCTTTCAAATTCAGGTTCTCGCTGCCGAACGAGCACAATATCTCCTCGCTCCGCTAACATCGCCATCCGGTAATCAAACCTCGATTGCACCGCGTTGCTAAGAAGCGCAATTTCAGCCTGATCACCAATGATCAAAGATGGACCGTCGCCCACCCCTTGTTGAACGCGTTCACCAAAGTCCAACGAGGTGAGAAGCGCAGGTTCGTCCTGTGACAGTCGCTTGGCCAAATGCGCAATCTTAGCTTTTTCATCAGCTGAAAAGCGCATTCCCGCATGAAGGGTCTCTGCGTGCTTATCTGTCTTCCTCATCATTCAAATAGCACCCAAAACCAACTTTAGCCGCAGTTTAAGCACGAATTCGCAAATGAAACTGACATAAATCATGACGGACGCATCAGTATTAAGAGAGATATAGAGCAAACAAGAGGGCTGGGTTATGTGCCGTCTCTATGCAATGCACGCCAATGAACCGACACGCGTTGAATGCGGACTGGTTAAATCACAGAATGCTCTGATGGAACAAAGCAAGAGCGACTTAAGTGGCTATGCGCATAGCCACGGGTGGGGAGTTGCAGACTACCCAGACGGTGTTCCCATGATAGAAAAACAAATATGGGCAGCCTATCACGGTGAACATTTCATAAAGAAAGCAGCGCGCGTTTATGCCCACACCGTTGTCGCTCATGTACGCCGTGCCACAGTTGGTGGGATTAGCATCGAAAACACCCACCCGTTTCATCATGGTCGATGGATCTTTGCCCACAACGGTACGGTTCCAAACTTTGACCAGATGCGTTTCAAGATGCTTGAAAACATGGACCCCCTGCACAGATCGGAAATCCAAGGCACGACAGACAGTGAGCATGTATTCCGATATCTTCTGAGCCTCTTTTTAAAACACCCTGAGGATGGTTTGTTTCAAACCGTTCGTAAGGGCCTCAACCAGATAATCAAATGGTCGGCTGAAATCGACCCGAAGGCGCGGGTTGGACTTAACATCGTACTGACGGACGGAAAACACCTTATCGGGTCCAGATACAACAGATCGTTGTATTTCTTGCATCGGGATAAGGTTTTCATCTGCCCGATCTGCGGAAAATCACATGTCCATCACAGTGCGACCAACACCTATCAAGCGATCGAGATAGCATCTGAACCCGTCACACATGGCGAGCCGTGGAAAGAGGTTCCAAACGGCGTCGTCTTTGAAGCAAAGGACGACTACAGACTTTCGATTGAAAAATTGCTCCAACCAAAAGTTCGGAGCTGATGGCAATGGAACAAAAATCAAATACTGCTTTTGAGCCCGAAAATACGTTCGTTGCAGAAAAGCTGAACGAAGTCGCTGACCTTCTCGAACAGCAACACGCAAGCATGTTCCGCGTCAAGGCATACCGGGAAGCAGCTGAATACCTTGCATCTCTTCCAAGACCAGTAGCAGACACGCTGGAGCTTGGTGGAGTTAAAGCACTTGTGGCTTTGCCAAATATCGGAAGCTCAATTGCGTCGGCGGTTCAGGAGTTGTGCGAGACAGGAACCTTATCTCTTGTCGAGCGGCTTCGCGGCTCGTTCGACCCGGAAGCCTTGTTTCAAACAGTACCCATGATTGGCCCAAAGCTGGCAGAGGCCATCCATGATGAACTGCAGATTGAAACGCTAGAGGCTTTGGAGGCGGCCGCATATGATGGCAGGCTTGCAAAAGTTCAAGGCGTTGGTTCGCGCAGACTAAGTGCGATACGACATTCGCTGTCTCAAATGCTGTCGAGAAGACGGCCCAAAACATCTTCACCAATACCATCCGTCGCAACATTGCTTGATGTGGATCGCGAGTATAGGGAACGCGCGATTATTGGGGACATGCCACTGATCACACCAAGACGCTTCAATCCGACAGGTACTGCCAGAATTCCGATCCTACATACTGATCGCGAAGACTGGCATTTCACTGTTCTGTTCTCGAACACACCGCTTGCGCACAAGCTTAACCGTACGAAAGACTGGGTTGTGATGTTCTTCCAAAAAACCAATGCACCTGAACAACAATGCACTGTTGTAACAGAACGTCATGGCCCGTTGTCTGGCTTTCGAGTGGTACGTGGGCGAGAAAAAGAGTGTGCTGAATTATACAAGGTTTAAGCAGCTGAGTTCGATTGCGATTACTTGTAAATATAATGATTTAGTATGACAGTTTGGCACCTCCAGGTGGATGATGTACGGGCTGTTCGTGAAGAATCGAAAGGGGTATTTTTGGGTCATGGTCGAAAACTAGACAACCACCCTGCCCTCCTCAAGCCGGTTTGCTCTGACAATCCCGGCACGCGTACTGACAACGCTCGAAGAATCTGCCAATTTGACAACAAAGGAGAAAACCTATGGATAATTGGCTTCCCAGTCTCATCGTGCCCACCCCAACCGAAGGCTATGATCTCGCGGTAAAACTCGCTCGAATCGCGGTGAAAAAGACCCAACCCGATGCTGAAGTACGTGACAAGCTGCGAAAGGATTACGGGGCAGATGCAGGTGCGCTCATTGCAGTTTCACAGGTTGTAGCCACACATTTTGCCACCATCGCAATCGCCAACAACCATTGGCGCGTGGCAAAATGAGTGCAGTCAGTATTGGCGATGAACAGGTCACTGTGCAGGCCGCGCTGGTAGCCGAAGGCTTTGGCCTGGATGAGCAGCGATTGCGCGACTTGATGCAAGCGGGCACAATCACCACGCGCTGTGAGACCGGCGAAGGTGAGGATGCCGGACGCACGAGGCTGAACTTTCTGTATGGAAATCGCGTACTGCGCCTGACTGTGGATGCGGCGGGAGAAATGGTTGAACCCGCACAGATCGATTTTGTGCGCAGTACGCAATCTCAGACCCGGCAACACGGCAGAGACGGTGCCGCCGAATGACGTCTTCACAGGGTTGTCAGATTAATTGAACCGTTCATGGTCAGTAACTAGACGACCACCCTGCCCCTCTTAAACCAGTTTCCTCCGACAAACCCGACGCAAGGCCTATTGTGCGGGCGTTATCCGATACAAAGCACCGGTATCAACGCTCAGAAAGAAAAGGCTGCCGTCCGGAGCTTCCCTAACATCACGAACTCTACCGGCCTGAGGTGTTTGAATTTGTTCTGCTTCACGTAGCGGGGATCCCTCAAGGCGGGAAATATAATCAAACTTAAGAGACCCGACAAACAAATCCCCACGCCATTCCGGCCAGAGCCTGCCGGAATAGAAAGTCATTCCCGAAGGCGCGATAGATGGGTCCCAGTAAAATTCCGGCTGTTCCATACCGGGTTTGTGCGTACCTTCACCAATAGGAAGGCCCGAATAATGGCGGCCATAGGCGATAACAGGCCAGCCATAATTCGCGCCTTTTCGGATACGGTTCAACTCGTCTCCGCCACGTGCACCGTGTTCAATTGCCCACAGTTGACCGTTCAGATCAAATGCCAGCCCCTGCGGATTTCGGTGTCCGAACGACCAAATTTCAGGAAGCGTATCAGCACCCAGATCCGGGTTGCCCGGGGCCGGACCACCGTCTCTGGTAATATGCACAATTGAACCATTGTGCCTTTGCAAGTCCTGCGCTGAAGGTCGATCACCCCGCTCGCCTATTGTGACAAACAATGTCCGGTCGGGTGCTTCTGCGAGGCGCGATCCAAAATGACGTTCTAAATCCGAAAACTCAGACATCCTGAAAATAGTGGAGGTATTGCGCAGATGCCTGTTGTCATCACTCAGACGTGCCCGAAGTACAGCGGTTCCAACGGTCCGGCCGTGCGGTTCAGAAAAGGTCAGGAATATTTCCCGGTTACGGCTAAAGTCGAGTGGGATCAGCAGGTCCAGCAAACCGCCCTGACCTCTGGCCGCGATTTCTGGCAACCCAACAATTTCGTGCCGGGATCCGTCTGCAGCGATGTACAACAAACGGCCTGGACGTTCGGTCACTAACATTGCTCCACCGGGCAAGAACCCAAAGGCCCAGGGTGTATCTAGATCCCCGACAACCTGAGAAATCCTGGCCGGCCCAGCATCTGTTGTGACGACTTCCTGCGCAGTGACTGGTTGCGCATTTGACAGAACAAGAACAAGCAACACACTACGCAGCATAAGCAGCACCCCCCGTAAATTGATCATGCGCTGAAGCCAGCATTTGGTCTTTGTAAGACTAAACCATTCCCGGGCGTGCTGTCAGACGAATTTGAACCAATCTTTGCAAGACCAGAATCGCTGTCCTTTAATCAACAACAACAACGCCATCCTCAACCCTTCTGAAATTCAAAACACCTGCTCGGCATGGGGTGCGAATTACCCGCATGTTGAAAAGGCCGAGGAAGGACCCAAAGACTTCAAGCCTGCGCGTTCCATTGCACCAAAGGCGCAAAGCGGCCATTCGCTGCGTTTCACTCTTATGTCTGGGATGCGGACAAGTATGTCTTCGCTGCATCTATGCCAACGACCGCTACGAGAACTGTGTTACTCGGGTTTGTGAATGATCGCGGTTCCCCAGAGAACGCATATTGAGTCATGCAAGACGACTGACTTTCGGAGCCGCACTTTGGCGCATCTATTGAGAAATGATCGCGGACCAATCAGCAAACCATTCCCGAAGAATTTCAGCCAGCCACCAGGAGAACCAAATCGCTGCGAACTGAAGCACGAGGCCAAATGCAACGGTTCTTCTGAAAGTGACGTTCTTTCCGCGCCATGCGATCAGGAGTCGAGCGATGGTGTTTGTACTCAGCGCGGCTGCCAGCGGCAGCGCTCCATCTACGGCCGAGATTTGCCCGGCCGCTACGAGCGAAGCAAGAGCGACCGTTGCGGAGTTTGTGCTAACCAGCCCGGCGAGCGCGACGGTCGCGAGTACGGCTGTGTTCCCGAACACGTCATTAAGCGTTGCAGAGATCAACATGACAACCGCAACGACGAGCGCGAAACTGAGTGCCCCTTTAATCGAAAAGACCTGCGATGGCAGCTCCAGTACTGCTGGCTCCACTTTGCGGCGCAACGCCAAGAAGAATATCGCAGCCCCGTGCAGTGCGGCTGCGAGGCCCGCGGCAAATAGTAGGGGAAGTCCCACTGTAAACATGGCAGGACTCAGTGCCAGCAGGATAATCCCGATCTGAACAAGTGAAGACACGGAGGAAAGTGTCGCCCCTGCTGCGGCGCTTTGTGCGTCTTCCGGCTTTTCAGTGGCGCGTTGACCAAGCGCCAGAATTGTTGAAGTGCTCGACACAAAGCCAGACAAAAACCCACTGACCGGCAATCCGAGGCGCGCCCCGATGACACGCGTTGCAATATGACCTGCTGCGCTGATCAGCATGATGACAACAACGATGATGAAGAGGGCGCGCGGATTGAGCGCTCCGCCGGGACCGATCTCAAGGTTTGGCAGGATTGGTAGGATCACCAGGATCGAAACGCCAAGGATGAGGCCGTCACGCAACTCGACTGCCGTCAGAACCGACCGGCTGAACCCGCGCAGCATTTCGCGCGCGGCAAGCAAAGACGCGATGACGACAGCGACGCCAGCCGCAAGCATTGTAGTTTCCGTTGCCAAGGCTCCCAGAAGTACGACTGATACGAGCGCCAGACTGGTCGTAAGGCCAATGTTTGGATCGGTCTGTTGAGCAACTGATACGATCCGAGCGATCGCAACTACAGCAACAGCGACCATCAACAGCGGTACACCGCCCGTCATCATACTGATTGCACCAATCAGTGATGCCAAAGCGAAAGTGCGAACACCTGTCGATGCACCCTCGCTTGGCGTATGAGTGCTGCGTTCGCGTTCAATCCCGATCAGGAGTCCAATCCCGAGGGCTTCGATCAATGCGTAGAATGCTTCCGGGTCTGTTTCCATCCAGCGACCCTAGCTGTTGTTTCCCTATGCTGCAATTCTTGTGGTGTTCGAGTTCTGAAGGCGTATGATTTTCCAGTAGTGTCGCTGTACGTCGAAACCAGAACACAAAACGCACGACGAGCCAATCGGCCAACGCGCCGCCCAGAATGAGAACCGGAATTCGGGCTAAAACATCGCCGCGACACGCCAAGACTCTAAACGAGCAACCGTAGTAGAATGCGTTGGACCAACGAATTTCCCCACGGTGCAGCGGTGTACAGATCGTGACTCAGATCACGCAATACGTTCACCACACCCGCCCGGTGTTTATGTGTGCTTCAGTCAGAGTTAACCCACCAAGCATTTCATTAGCGGACATTTGCTGCAACACGGCAGACCCATGATTTCCCCCCTTCTTGCACAGGCGAGCATTGAGGAATGGTCGGTTGGTGACGGGCTGTCTTTCATCCACGACGCAGATGTTGCTGCGGATGGAATGTTGTTTGGCGTTGATGAGGGCCACGATGCAATATGGATGTCTAGCCCCCAATTTCAGTACCAGTAATTTTCGTTTTCTCTAATAAGGTTTCGAGCACTGGCGGGCGCATGTTCAATGCGTGATGTGGTCTTATCCGGTTGTATTGCCTGAGCCAAACATTGATGGCGACCTGGGCTTGCCTAGTGCTGTGGAACCACNTGTCTAGCCCCCAATTTCAGTACCAGTAATTTTCGTTTTCTCTAATAAGGTTTCAAGCACTGGCGGGCGCATGTTCAATGCGTGATGTGGTCTTATCCGGTTGTATTGCCTGAGCCAAACATTGATGGCGACCTGGGCTTGCCTAGTGCTGTGGAACCACTCGGCATTCAGGACTTCCCGTCTTAATGTTCCGTTGAACCGCTCGTTGTAGCCGTTCTCCCAAGGGCTGCCCGGATAGATTTGCATCGGTTGGATATGGACCTTTTTCAGCCAGTCCTGCAGGGCACCTGCGATAAATTCGGGGCCGTTGTCGGAGCGAATGAACTCAGGCTTGCCGTGTTTCATGAGCAGCGGATGAAGTGTGTCCAGAACATCGTTCGCGTTCATCTTGGGCCGCACTGTCACACACAGAGCCTCATTGAACCGGTCTTGCCTTCGGATCCGAGTCTGCGCGACGCGTAACGGATGCGAGACACTATTGATGTCAGCCTTCAAGCCTGCTTCAGGCGAATGATCGAGATCCGCGAAGAACCTCTCTGCGCAATCTGGTCCACAAACGGACGGGTCGATACTGGCTGCGTGACGGCGAGTTCCCCTGGATCACACTGAAGCGCGGAAATCGCTTGCCTGAGTTAAGCATGGCCCATCGCGCAATCTCGAATGCGAAACGCGGCTTCACAGAATTCGCCGAAACCTCTTCGATCACCTGGACCGATCAAGCAGATCTGGAGATCTACGAGCAAACCCGCGTCGGCACCAACGGCCACGCCGTGACGCTGTTATGGGCAGAATTGCCTGACGATACTGACGAAGACGAGATTCTGCAGAGGTGAGCATGCCGCGGTTCCGCTAGATCTGGCACCGACACGCCCTACCCTGTTCATGCGCTGAGTATCCCTGATACACGCGAGTTCTTTCCCTGATAGGTCGAAAAATATTCCCTGTTAATTGAAGCAGGGAAATTATCCGGAACGCATTGATATCACGCGGGATATCGGCATCGAAATCGCCGATTATGTCCGAAAAGGAACGATTTTCCCTGTAAATTCCCTGTAAATCAGGGAAAGTAAGACCGAGACGGGTTAGCCACGGACTGCCTGCACTACCAGAAATCACCTAACTTTATAAATTTACAAAACATAGTTTCTCTTGAGGCACTTGTGCGCCTAAATATATCAATGGGTTACACTACGGAGTGCTCTGCCTTCGAACAACGCGAGTCTTTGATTTTCCATTTTCAAATGTCGAAACGCGAAGTGATACCTACGCGCAACGCAGGAAAAATTCGAAGAACCGTTTTGTGAAATAATCAGAGCGACCACATAGCGTCCTGATGCTCTTTCTAAGGCAATCAACAAGCTGAGATTTTCGAATGGCTTACGAAACACGCAGGACGAATCCAATTCGCGTGGAATGCTGGTTCAGTACCGGGGATCGTCGCGACCGCGTTCTATTTACATGACTTGGTGATTGCTGTTCGTTTCACAGAAAGGTTTAGGCTCAACCTCGTAGAGCCGCCGCAGCGATAAATGATTCCACGGTTTTGATCTTAGTCGCAGTCATTAAAGTCAGACTCAAGGCAAACACCTGCGCGCCTTTGAGCCTCGGAAATATCTACAAGTGTCATCTCAGTTTTTATCCTATCGCGCTCCGTTAGACCGATTGTATGTCCATTCGCAATCGCGACGCTGTACCACATATGGGCCGACACGTAGTCATTTGGCAAACCTTCACCCTTTTCGTACATTCCACCAAGGTTGAACTGGGCTGTTGCGTATCCTTGTTCCGCCGCCAGCCGGAACCACCTTACAGCTTCGACATCATCCTCTGGAACACCATCTCCGTGGTCGTACATTACACCAAGGTTATTCTGCCCTCTCGCGTAACCCTGCTCCGCTACCAAAAGAAACAACCGGACAGCTTCGGTATCATCTTCGGGAACACCATTGCCCGCAGAATACAATACACCAAGGTTGAACTGCGCTCTTATATCACCCTGTTCAGCCGCCAACGAATACCAATTGAAAGCCTCTTCCATGTCTCGGGACACGCCTGTACCAAGCTCGTGCATTGCACCAAGGTTAAACTGAGCGCGCGCATCTCCTTGCTCTGCCAATGGTCGCCATTGCTCCAGGGCTGCCTGGTAGTCGCCGGCTTGGTATGCTTCTGCGCCAGCTTGGTAATTCTGTCCGATTGCCACAGAGGGTGATAGAACCAAAACCCACGCACAAATTTTCAATAAGGAACGCAAAAAGTTTCTCCTAAAAACTGCCGGACTATCTGAAGTTTCGTTTCGGTTTTCAACAAAAACTTGTGATCAGCCCTACCAAAGTGGCCCGGGTCATTCCAGAGGCATCCCCTGGAAGCTTTCCCTACAATACAGCGACATTCCAGTATCACAAATTGCCTGCCGAGGTCAGAGCCAGATTCTACAGGTTTAAAAGGTATCTTTATTCCCTGAACGCTTTTGAGAAATAATCCGTGAAGGGTTTCAGGAGGTAGCTGAGGGGTGAGCGTTCTCCCGTTTGTATGAATGCCTCAACAGGCATGCCGGGGATCAGGATCAGGCCATTCAGCCGTTCAGTTTCACCGGGTTTGGGAATGAGGTCTGCAGTGTAGTATTGCTGTCCTGTTCGCTCATCCGACAGGACATCTGACGAAAGTTGCTGAACGACTCCAAGCAACTCCGGCGTCGTTCGCGCCTCGAATGCCGAAAAGCGAAGTACTGCGTCCTGCCCTATATGAACTGAATCTACGTGTTGTGCGTCAACACGCGCCGATATGACCATTTCCTGTGTTTGCGGCACGATGTAAAGCACTGGATCAGCAGGCCTGATAACCGCATTCAGGGCATGAATCTGCATCCCGTGCACCATGCCATCCATCGGCGCGCGCAGGTCCAGCCGGGACAGGGTTTCCGTCAGGCTGTTTTCACGTTCTCTAAGCTCGGCTTCCCGGATCAGGACATCACGCAATTCTGTAACGGCTTCCTCACGGCGCGCGGAAGCGAGGCGCAAAATCTCGATGTCGATCTGTGCAATGCGCCCCTTGTTTCGCGCGATCGTGGCCGACGTTTCGCCGCGCTGACCCTCAAGCCTTGCCCTTTCCCGCCTGAGCGACAGCACACGCGACGCTTGTGTCAGCCCTTTTTCAAGAAGGCTCTGTTGATCCGCGAGCTCGCTTTCAATCAGAACAAGCTGATCCTCGAGCGATTTTACCTGCGCATCTTGCCCGAGAATTTCATTCTCGATCTGTGCTTGCTGTTCCCTGAAAGATTGCGCCGCTTCCTTCTGCGAGGTCTGCCGCGCTTCAAACAGGTTTCCCTGTCCGCGGATGATCGCCGCCACATCGATTTCGTCTTCAAACGGAACCGCGAGAATCTGGCCAAAAACGACCGTCTCACGCCCGTCCCGTTCGGCCTGTAGGCGCATTGCACGGGCGCGCAGTTCCGCAAGCTGCCCCTGCACAATTACCCGTTCAGAACGCGCAGCGACATCATCAAGGCGCAACAATGCAACGCCTGCTTTCACAAGGTCGCCGTCCCGCGCGAGGATTTCGCGCACCACCCCACCGTCCGGGTGCTGCACGACCTGTCGACGTGCCTCGACAACAATCTGACCCGGTGCAATCACCGCACCAGCAAGCGTTGTCTGCGTGCCCCAAACACCGATACCCAGAAACAGAGCGAGGACTGTTGCTATCCCCAACAGGGACAATCGGGTTGTTCTCCAGCCCGTCTTCATTGCACCACCTTCGGTGCTGGCGCTGGTGCGATCTGCGCGTGGTTGCGTACGTTCTTTCGCAGCACTTCGTCGCGCGGACCAAAGTCGGCCACACGCCCCTCTTTCAACATAAGGATGGTATCACACTCTTTGATTGCCGACGGTCGATGCGCCATGACAATGACTATCTTTTTGTCCGCCTTCATCTGCCGAATCGCGGTGTTCACCGTGTCAGAGCCTTTGGCATCAAGATTGGCATTAGGCTCATCCAAAATCAGAACCTCAGGGTCGCCAAACATGGCGCGGGCAAGGCCGATACGCTGTTTCTGGCCACCTGACAGTTTTGTCTGAACGGCCCTGATCGGCGTGTCATAACCAGCAGGCAAGCCCAAGATCATCTCATGTGCGCCCGCTTTCTTTGCCGCCCGGATGATTGCCTTTGGGTCGGCGTCGGGTTGCATCCGCGCGATATTGTCCGCAACCGTTCCGTCAAACAGTGCAATCTCTTGCGGCAGGTAGCCGACATAGCTTGCAAGCGCGGTTTCCTCGTATTGATCAAGCGTGGCACCATCGAGCCGTACCGACCCCGCGACCGGCAGCCAAAGCCCCGTCAGAACACGCGCAACAGACGATTTTCCAGAAGCGCTTTCTCCGACAACGCCGAGGGCTTGCCCGGCTTCAATATCAAAGGTGACCTGCCGCAGGGCAGGCAGTTTTTCACCCGGGGGAATGACAGTGACCTGTTCAACGTTGATATGCGCTTTGGGGCGTGACAGCGCGGTTTTAGGGTTTTCCTGTGGAACTGCCTCCAAAAGCTCTCTCAAAAATTTCCATCCGCTATGCGCCCTTCCAACAACAGCCCAACCGCCAATAAGCTGCTCAACAGGCGCAAGTGTGCGACCGAGCAGGATGGAGCCGGCAATCATCGCGCCTGCTGTCAGTTCCCCCTGAATAACGAGCCAGGCTCCAAGCCCAAGCATCGCGGATTGCAGGAGAAACCGGAGCGATTTGGTCAGCGACCCGAAGCCGCCATTCCGGTCACTCAAAGCCATTTCAGACCTAAGGGCTGTGCCCCGCTGAACATCCCACTTGGCAATCGCCGCTTTGGTCATTCCAAGACTGCGGATAGTATCCGGTTGGGTGCGGATTTGTTCGGCAAGCCGGGCAGACCCCGCAGCCGTTTGATTGGCTTCGTCTCCCCGTTTACGACTTGCAAGCTGGTTTGTAAGTGTAATCGCAACCATCGTCACGCCACCACCAACAGAGAGCCAGCCCAGCAGGGGGTGAAACATAAAAATCGCCCCCAGAAACAAGGGGGTGAACAGAAGGTCGAAAGCCGCAAAAGCAACGGAAGAGGTGCAGAAGCGGCGCACGGCTTCAAGGTCGGAAAGACCGGTGATCGCCTGCTTTATTGCGCCCGGAGGGGCCTTGAGAGCGGCGGTAAACACACGGGCATCAAGATCTGTCTGAAGTTTTGCACCAATGCGTGCCCCAATGCGACCGCGCACAAAATCCAAAACCCCCATCGCGCCGTAAAGGCCAACGACAAGAACAAACAGCGCAACCAGCGTCGCCTCAGACCGGCTCGCCAAAACCCGGTCATAAACCTGCAGCATGAAAAGCGGGCCCGTCAGCATGAGCAAATTGACAAACACGCTGAACAAGCCAATCAGAAGGATCGAGCGCCAGTGTGAACGGGCAGCCTGAGGAAGATCATCGTGCGGCTGAAGGAGTTTGGGTGATTGTGAGAACAAGAGATTTACGGCTTTGTATGATTGATACAAACTGGGTTGAAACAAAAACTTAAGCTGTATTGGTAAAGAAAAGCTGCACACCGTTTCCGGCGTGCAACTCAATGTATCACTTCAAGCTTTATGCGAACAAAAGCTCCGCCTCTGTAAAATCTGCAGCATTTGCGCTCAGAACTTTCACCACATCGCCGGAGCCGTAAGCGATATCCACGTCGTTGCCATTTTGCACAATCGTCAGATCGATGAACTGAATACCTGTGAACTGGATCGCATCATCTGCATCACTATAATCCGTAATGGTGTCGACGCCATCGCCGGTATTGAACAAAAAGATATCTGCGCCACCATTGCCATTCAGAATGTCGTTACCGAGACCTCCCGAAATCGTATCAGTCTGAACCGTACCAACGATGATATCATCCCCGGCAGTCGACTGATCACCCAATGCCCGAGCCTTGATCGCCGCTTCGTCCAGCGTAATATCGGAAAAGGCAATCCGTTCTATATTGGACCTGGTGTGTCCGAACTCATAACGGACCTGGTAATCAAGCTCTATCTCTCCGTCCGGCGTGAAGATTCTCACATCATGAACTGAGACCCTAAAACTCACCTGATCTGAAGCGTAAGAACCGAGGTCCAGTGTATCTGAACCATAGTTGTCTTTGTTTCCTTCAATCAAATCGTTGCCAGATGCGTAAAAAATGGTGTCGTCACCAGCTCCAGCAATAATCGTGTCATCACCGGCGCTGCCAATGATTAGATCGTTTTAAAGCGTGCCAGAGATGATATCGTCACCCGAAGTGGATTGATCATCAAGAGCACGAGCCGTGATACCGGCTTCATCAAGTGAGCCGTCAGAGAATATGACGCGTTCAATATTTGAATTCACGTCACCCAGTGCGTTACGGACCTGGTAGTCAAGTTCGATCACCCCATCTGGTGTCGTGATCAGGACGTCATGTACTGAAACTGCGAAGCTTACTTCATTGGCGGCATACTGGCTCAGATCAAGTGTATCGAAACCGGTGTTCTTGGTACTGTTTCCTACGATCACATCGTTGCCAGACGCGTAAACAATGGTGTCGTTACCAGCGCCAGCGGAGATCGTGTCACTCCCAAATTCTTCCAACAGCGAGTTGGGGTTGCTCCTAACTAACCTTGTGGTAGCACCTATACCGCCGACACCTATGTTATAGACATGCGAAAAGATGGCAGCACGTTCTTCCGAAAATGGAATGTCGTGACTTCCAAAGTGGTTAGAAATTGCGGTCTCGCGGACTACGGAGGCTATGTTCAAAAGGTTAGTTGCCTGCATTTCGGTTATTGTCACATTTGACCAGCTTGCAAGAAGCTGTGCGCTCGTTACGGTAGGGTTTTGACCGGTGTAGTTGTTGAGGTCGTCAATCTGCTCTGCAGAAAGAAAAATACCAACAGCATTGAGGTTGTTAATCGTCGTCACGGCTGTATTTACGCGTAAGTCCCAACCGTACCCGATAGCCGCATTTGACGTAGGGTTGTTTTCGTCGTCCATGTAGACGATGTCGCCGCCATCACCATTAAAAAGGGGTGTATTTTCAAGTGGCTTGATAAGCGCATTCCTCATCGCAAGATATTGCTGTTCTGAAAGCCCATGAATATTTGTGATAGCCATCGGATAGTCCCCTATATAACGGTTTTAATGTTTATTTACATAGCCTTGAATATGCGAAACCCGTTTCGTAAAATCTCCAGACATCGCCAAAATAGGTTCGATGACCCGTCTC
>NZ_JALKAK010000024.1:0-53490 GCF_023015645.1 Pseudohalocynthiibacter sp. F2068 | reverse complement strand
AGACCACATCACGCATTGAACATGCGCCCGCCAGTGCTTGAAACCTTATTAGAGAAAACGAAAATTACTGGTACTGAAATTGGGGGCTAGACACGGCAGCCATATCGAAGCACCTGAGCCGCAAGAAATGGCGCCCGGCTTTGCCGCCACAACTGCCCGTCTGGGGCAAGCCTGGATGGACAGGATCAGCAGCACCTAGGAGGCACCTGATGAGCGACTGGAAAAAAGCCTATCGCAGTTTCTATTATGAAACCGCGGATGACCCGGAGGATATCGTGCTGGAGCGTAAGCGTACGGCGCTTTTGGTAATCGACATCCAGAACACCTATCTTGAGCCTGATGATGACCCCGCCGAGGCTGCACGTTGGCAACCGTTCTATGACCGGATGAACAACATCGTCATCCCCAACAACGCCAAGCTTCTGGACTGGGCCCGGGGTGAAGGGATCGAAGTCGTGTTCGCTCGCATTGCCTGTCAGACACAAGATGGCCGCGACCGCTCTCTCAGCCAGAAGAAACCGGGGTTCAACTATCTGTTGTTGCCGAAAGACCGCGAAGACAGTCAAATGGTGCCCGAGTTGTCCCCTCAGGGCGACGAGATCGTGGTGACTAAAACTACCGATAGCGCTTTGACGGGCACCAATCTGCGGCTGATGTTGCGCAACATTGGCATCACCGATGTGATCGTGTCAGGCATTTTCACCGACCAATGTGTCAGTTCAACTGTTCGGTCATTGGCTGACGAAAGCTTTGGCGTGGTTGTCGTGCATGACGCTTGTGCGGCAGCCACAATGGAGCTGCACGAGAAAGAACTGGAGATCATCAATATGATCTATTGTCATGTTGTTGGTATGGATAATCTGTCGAAGCTCTTGCAAGACGCCTAGGCTGACGTAAAAGCATTGTAGATGGGCCAGATAAAGCTCAGCTGCAGTAAGGAGCCATTGGAGCAGGTGCAACGAAGGCTCACTTAGTCCCGCTCATTTCAGCCGTTCGCTGCATCACCGCCTAAGGGCTGTTAAGCGGGACTTTGCGGTCATTCACTTTTGTTGATCCAATTGGAGCAAACGGCCCACAAGGCCCGAGGTTGGATGTTGGGTAAGCTGTCGAGCATTTGGCCGTTCTATTTGTGAAAGTGCACTCGCTCGGTCTTAGCGGCGCAATAGGGACAGCTTCCAGTGACACGCGGCTTTAGAATGAGCGCAACCCGCCGTTCGCCCGCGCAATGGGCAGTTTAGGTCGAACAGCCTAATTTTCAGGCGATGTTTTATTTTCTACCCACAACTAAAATAGTGTCTTTCAATCGTCAGCGGTATCGCGAAACCGGCGCACCAGATAGTCAACAAACGCGCGGGTCTTTGGGGCAAGGTTGCGTCTATGAGCAAACATCACGACGATATCGGTGCTTGGCGGGGCGTATTGTGGCATGACATGGATTAGCTCGCCCGATAGGAACTTCTTATCGGCCATATAGTATGGCAACCGCGCGATCCCGATGCCGGCAAGGGTCGCGCGAAAGATGACATCAGTGCTGTTTCCTTCAAAGTTGCCTCGGGCCTCAAAATCAACCCCGTCGGCAGGCCCGCCCATGCCCCATGAATTTCGGTTGCGATTTCCCGCAACCCTAAGGCAATTGTGTGTGGCCAGTTCGAAAAAGTTTGTCGGCATCCCGTGGCGCTCAAGGTACGAGGGGGCCGCACACAAGACTCTGCGGCTGTTGACGATCCTTCGGGCTACAATGTCGGGACTCTTGCGTTGCTCCGCAAAGCAAAGTGCGGCGTCTAAACGCTCACTTTGTAAATCAATTTCTCGATCTGTTAGGTCAAGCGAGACTTGGACTTCGGGGTTTTCATCCATGAACTCTGGCAGCGCGGGGATCAGTTGGGATTTGCCGAAAGCAACGGTAGAGGCAATTCTGAGCTGTCCGCGCGGGATACCGTCAAAGCTTGTGATGAGCGCTTCGGCCTCTTTGAACTTGTCGGCCATCGCCTTGCACTTATCGTAAAGGTCTTTGCCTTCCAGCGTTGTAGACACGCCCGTTCTGGACCGGTTGAGAAGTCGATAGTGGACGTGATCCTCAAGCAGTCCGATCTGCTTGCTTACGGCGGAGGGCGTTTGTCCCATTGATCGTGCAGCAGCTGAAATGCTGCCTTGCTCGACCACATTCGCAAAGATCAACATCTGCGCAGAAATATCCATCCCGGATCACCAGCCTGTTCCATTTTGGCAAGGTGCCTATGCCAAATCTACAAATTGTGAGCGCTAACGAATGCGGCTACCTCTGCAGTGCAGCATGAATACTGCGCTGCAGCAAGACACGAGGTGAGAACATGGCAATTACAGGATCTACAAATTGGTTGGATGCCGTCCTAGAAGCTGGACGCACAGTATTTCAGCAAAAGTGCGACCAAATTCGAAAGACGCGTGCACGACGCACAGTCTACTGCGATACCTATCAAGAGTTTTCGGCGCTTACCGATGGGGATTTGAGAGACATTGGAATTTCGCGAAGCAATATCAAAAGACTGGCTCGGGAGGCGGCGCATGACCATTAGAACTCAAGGGTACGGGTCAAGTGACAGACAGACCGACGCTGCTTTTGCACTGTCTAAACTGGTGCAGGGTCTTGTGTCGGTGATCGCGGGTATTGGCAGCAAAACGATGGCCAAGACACGCTCCTTTACGAAAGCCCTTCAATTGGCTCGAATGATGTCGGTGCTCTCAAGCATGAGTGATGATCAGCTTTTCCAGATCGGTATCTCACGATCCGAAATACCCAAGTATGCAAAAACCCTGATGGCGGATGACAAATAAAACAAGCCATTCGGGTTAAGAAGCAACGAAAAGTGCTGGTTCTCGCTCCTCCCAGAGTAAGCCAGCATGAGCGGCGGCGGCAAAAAAACCAACAGGGAGCGCCAATGCACAGGGCCAGCATCTTCACCTCCTCCCGAGGGTGCTGGCCCAAACTTTTGGGCAGACAGGAGGTCCGAGCAATGCGTCTCAAGAGAAATCCTCAGGATATTCTGATCAGCCGCCTTTATGCGGCCAATCAAGACAACATTTGCGATCATTTTTTACGTCTCGATGTTCGATCTCGTCGCGCGCGGTTTTGTGGAGCGGTCAACGACAATGGAATATTAGATTACGCACGGAACATCTTTCGCGGTGACAGCATTGTCTGCGGCGCTTTTGTCGATGGGCGGTTGCGTGGTGTAGTAGAGCTGCACGGCGTCTTTCAGTTTTGGGCCTCAAAGGCCGAAGCTGCGATCTCTGTCGAGCCTGACTCGCAGAATATCGGGATAGGAGATGCGTTGTTTGAACGCATAATCGCAATGGCCCAGAATCGAGGCGTCAGGAACATTCAGATGATGTGCCTGAAAGAAAACAGCCGCATGAGGCACCTTGCGACAAAGCACCACGCTTTGCTGCGCAGCAATCACGATGCGGTTGATGCTGTCCTCCATCCCTATTGGCCAACACTCGCGTCTGTAATGAAAGAGGTCGTCGGAGAAACCAGGGGTTAAACTCACGGGCTATTTGAGCGAAGCAGCCGTTCTGGGGAGCTGTAGCGAAATCATTCTTTGTCCCGCAGTCTGTGAATTCGACCTCTGTTGTTTGCTGCGGTTTCCACGAATGGCCGGTCTGCCCGCTGCGTGGCGGCACCGGATCTTACGTTCTCGCAGCACTTTTCGCGCTGCAAGCGCACGCAGCAAGATTCTGACGCTTCCGGTGTGGGCTCAAAGCAGCCGTCCGCTGCGCTCAACACGAATGCCCGCTCTGGGCAAAAAGCAGCAATGGGAGTTGGGTTAGCAGCTCAGCCACGAGAGGATTATATTTTCAAAAGCCGATTAATTCACAGGTGCTTATTGACCATGCTGATACAGTGGATTATGCACTGCTGAGCACGAGCGGGCGTTGTGTAGTGGTAAGACCTTAGCCTTCCAAGCAAGTGTTATATGTTTCCTGATCATTCCTATAGTTGCCAAGTCATTCAGTTTAAGTAATAAATTGTTGCACGGAGTTTCCTGTGAATTCCCCCTGTTTCAATCCATTACCTGCAAAAAGCTGACAAAATGCCAAAGCTGACAGAACACCTCGCAAAGCGTCTTCCGCAGTCAAAAGCTGGAACGGACAAGCACTGGGACAGCGAGATCAGGGGGCTGGTTCTCTTCGTCGGAAAGAGGTCAAAGACCTGGTATTTCCAGAAAGACGTGGGAGGGAAAACGCAACGTATCCTGATCGGCCGCTATCCAATGATATCCGCTCAAATCGCGCGGCAGACAGCGATGGGCCTAGCGCTTGATATGGGGCGCGGGGCAGGGAAGGTGGCTCAGATCGGCGCTCCCCGATTGGAAGCCGCCATGGAAGCCTACCTTGTTCGCCCTAAACTCAGGTCTGAATTGCACAAGCAGGGCATGCGACAGCAGTTTGAATTGCACCTGAAAGACTGGCTCAGGTTGCCACTGGATGAAATCACCAAGCAGATGGTTGTCGAGCGACATCGATCCTTGTCTGACCGGCCGTCTGCTGCAAACCACGTTCTGAAGTACTTCCGAACGGTCTGGAACCACGCAAGGCGCACGCATGACCTGCCGGAATCGCCGACCATGGCAATTGAATGGTGTGATGAAACCCCGGAAGGGCGGATCATCGAGAACCTGAGGGAATGGCGTTCAACCGTTGACAGGTTAGAAAACCCACTGCACCGGGTCTTCTACGAATTGTCGCTTTTCACGGGGTTGAGAAAGACCGAAGTGCTGACGCTTCGATGGGATCAGGTTTTTGAGGATCGCATTCACCTTCCGATGACGAAGAATGGCCGTAGTTTTGACCTGCCTATTCTTCAGGTTCATCACGAAATTCTGGCACCCCTCAAGAACCTCAGCCGAACCTGGGTGTTTCCATCGCCCAAATCCGCATCCGGCAGGGTCCATGCCCCGCAAAGGCTCAAGTGGTCTCCGCATGCCCACAGGCGAACCTTCGCAACCGTTGCAATGGAGACGGGTGTCCTTGAAGATGTCGTCGGTCGGCTTCTCAACCACACGCCTCTTTCCATCACGGGCCAGAGATACGTGAAGCCATCACTTGACGCGCTTAGGCCGTCGATGGAGGTTGTTTGCGGGGAATTGATCCGGCGTGTTGATTTGAAGGCTTGAATTAACAGTAGAACTGGAGGCAAATCTAAGAAAATTAACAAGAGAAGGAAACCAAATTGGCAGGAAGTAAGATGCCCACTGAGGCTGACGCGATTGAACACTACGACGGTGTTGAACGTATTCTTGAAAAGCACTTTGCGGGCCCCGAACGCTATCCCATCGAGCTAATGGCGTTCCAATTCATGACAGTATTAGCAAGCTCGTTCCCCAATGTTTGGTCACCAAAACAAACTATGGATCAACTCGTGAAGATGAAGTCTCATTTTGCCGAGATTGAACGGATTTATAACAAGCTTCCGTTCATGATGATGGACTTGTTTGATGGGGAGGCAATTCGGCTTGTCGGTGTCGCTAAGGAAAATCAATTGAGTATGTCAATTGCGCTTGAAGAAGGTGGCACTGCAGCGAATTCTTTTCCTTCCTTCGAAGAAGCCTTGGAAAACGGGTTTGGGGTATCAGAATTTCTCGAAGTTCAGAAAAGTTTTGGAAAACCTCTAGCTAAGGCGATAGAACTTGCTCCGCGTGGAATTACACATGGAAACAAGGGGTTGACATCTTGGGAGGTAGTTCATGCTTGCGTCGTGGTCTGCAAGGAATTCCCTGACAAGGTAAATGTTCCGGAGGCTGTGAACGAGGCGGGTCCGTTTTATCGCTTGCTCGTGGACATGCTAGACCATCACGGCGAAAACGTGGATCCTGTAGCGGCGTTCAAAGGTTGGAAAAAACATATGGTTAGCCTGGATCAAAATTAATTCTGTGCTGACCATGACCAATTCCCAATTGTGGGCATCAATGTTCCAGACGTTACCTAATGGAGCAGAACGATGCAGGCAGAATACCTTACTGTGCAAGAAGCAGCACAATACACCGGGATAAGTGAAAGCTACTTGGCCAAGCTTCGGATGGGCACCTTTTCCATAACTGGCCCACGGTTCGTGAGAATTGGCCTGAGGGCAATCCGTTACAAGCGTTCTGAACTTGATAACTGGATGGAAGATCGTTCCACCAACCTGGGTGAGGGTTGGTAAGATGGCGAAGCAAGGATCCTGGAATTCACTCCGTTTTAAATGGAAGTCACACCTTCTCAAGACGCGTTCAATGTCACGTGGCGCCAAACAGCTGGGTGTCGTTCTGTGTGACACCTACGTCGATAAGGATACCGGGAAATGCTGGCCGGGAAACGAAGAGCTTTCAAGGTGCTTGGGGGCGTCGGTTCGGTCTGTCCAACGACATGTGAACGAACTCATAGAAGCGGGTTGGATTCAGAAGGTCCGTATCCCGAGAAGACGACGGGGTTTGCAGCTGGAATTCCCATCGGCGCTGGGGCACTACAAGCATGACAAAACTGTCGTTAACAAGATGCCAAAAGTGTCACCCCAACATGACAAAACTGGCGCTCCCTATATAAAGAAAGAACCAAGTAAGAACCAAAGACGCGACAGGCATTCTGAAAAGAGCTGGCAGGTCGTTCCCATTAAAATGAACGAGACGTCTTGTTTGAGTGCTTGGAGATGTTGGTGTGATCAACATTTGGATCATTGTTTTGACAGCCTTTTAAAATTGCTGAGAAACAGAGATATCTACAAATTTCCATCTCGCTTTCCGAGGGAAACCGCCGAGATGGAGAATGAGTACAAGCGTTTCTTTGGGATGGTGGTTCAGGCCAAGGGAACGTTTCTTTGATGGCGTTCAGGTTTGCGCCTCGCGGGCCAACAATTGGAGGGTAAGCAAAGAAGATCCCGATCCCTGCTTTACGTTTTCCAAGCCTCTCTATTGAAGCTGACTCGTGAGACACGTCTTGCGCATCTTGTAATTTTAATGTCGATGTTTCTTGAAAACCCCAAGGAGACTACCCTTGAGCCTCGCTCTGACCGTAATCGAGATCACCGCACCAGTATTTTTGCTCGCCGCAATCGGTTTTGTGTGGGTGAGGTTAGGGTTTGAATACCGGGTGGAATTTGTCACACGCCTGGCCATGACACTGGCTGTTCCGGCTCTTATTTTCATTGCCCTGATGGAAACAAAAATTCCGGCTCAATCTCTGTCGCTCATTAGTCTTGCAGCAATCGTCGGTTACGTGGTTGCAACCTTGGCAGCTTGGGTTTTGGTCAGGATTACGGGCCTTGATCTACGTACCTACCTGGCACCAATTGTGATGGGCAATACCGGCAATATCGGGCTACCGCTTGCGTTCTTCGCCTATGGTGATGAGGGCTTGGGCTACGCGGTGGTCGTTTTTGCAATCTCTGCAATTTACTCCTTTACTTTCGGAGTGTGGATTGTCTCTCGTGCCAGATCGCCGCTTGCCATGTTTAAAGAACCTATCGTGGCTGCCACCTTGCTGGGAGCACTCTTCCTTTGGCAGGGCTGGGAAACGCCTTCGGTCGTGACCAACACCTTGTCACTGGTTGGGCAAATGGCAATCCCACTGATGCTTGTTACCTTGGGTGTCGCAGTGGCTCGGTTAACACCAAGAAACTTGGGTCGGGCGGCATGGGTCTCCGTGGCCAAAACAGCGCTATGTGCTGGCATCGCTTGGTCGGTCGGGCTTTGGTTCGGCCTACCACACGTAGCATTTGGCATCTTAGTTTTACAGATGGCCGCACCAGCAGCGGTAACAAGCTACCTGTTGGCGGAAAAATATGGCGCCGATGCGCAGGCGGTTGCGGGCCTGGTTGTCGTTTCAACCTTACTAGCCATAGTTACGCTTCCCATACTCCTAGGCGCGGTGCTCTGACTTCAAAGTCCACAAACCTCCACGCCGAGCACTAGGGGGGGTATCAAAAAAACAAAAGCCTCTCTGGCGTACCGGCGCGGGTAGCTCAGTTTACACGCCCGCCGATTTGAGGAAAAAAGCCCATTTTGAATGGGTGGAATATCAAACAATTTTTGCCCGTCATTTCATTTAGGACGGCCTCTCTTCTGACAGTGCTGTTAAGATTGAACCAATTAGCAGGCCGAATGGCGAGAAAACACTGTACAGGTTCTGTTAGTTTGTCATCTATTCTACTGGTAACTGAGACTGGTTAGCATTCGTCTGACGCCACTGGCCCGACAAATGACCTCTACTCATAATTGTCAACGCCAACCAGAAAAACCCGTGCAGAAACGGGGCCATCTACACATGTCACCACCTTAGCCGATGACGTCTAAAGATTCAGATTTTCGGCGTGCAATGAAATCCAGCAGAGCTTCGTCAATGCTCGCATCAAGCTTAGGAGCTTCGAATTCGTTAAGTACCCTGCGAATCTCTAGCTCTGCGCGGTGTGCAGCGTCGTGGCTGCCATTTTCGCGCCACTGCTCAAACGATGAAGAATCAAACAGTTGCGAATCGAAGAAGGCGTCTTTGTATCCCGACAAAGTTTGAGATGCGGTAAGGAAGTTACCTCCTGGTCCCCCCATGTCGATGTAGTCTTTAAGCGCAAACGCACTATCAGAAACGTCTACTGTTTTCATCATGCGGGTAACAGAACCTAACATATCGCAATCCAGCGCAAATTTACGATAGTCGATGCAAAGCCCCATCTCCAGTGATCCTGCGGCATGGATTAGAAAATTGACCCCAGAAAGAAGTGTGTAATTTAGGTACAAGGCAGACTCAATTCCCGACTGAGCGTCAGGAATTTTCGACGATGTTGAAGAACCGCCGCCACGGTATGGGACACCTAGACGACGGGCAAGCTGGCCAGCCGCGACAACACATTTCCAAGATTCATCGAAGCGAATAGGCGCTCCGCTTCGCATGTTCAGCCCCATTGTGTTTATCCCAAAAATCACTGGGGAGCCAGGTCGTATGATCTGCGCCAAGGCCATTCCTGCCATTGCCTCGGCAAGAAGTTGGGCAAGAATCGCTGCCGGTGTAATCGGGCCTGATGCCCCGGCTATGACGAATGGTGTTACGACGCAAGCCTGTCCGTTTTCAGCGTAAATTTCCAAGGAATCAAGTGCATCTGCATCATAAAAAAGTGGCGATGTTGGGTTAATCATAGCCGAGAGGCAGCAATGCTGTGCAACAATATCCTCTCCGAATGCGATCTGGGCGAGAAGAATGCTGTCCCGCGCTTGTTCGCGCGAAGTTACGGCTCCCATGAACGGCTTGTCCGAGTAACGCAGATGACCGTAGATCATGTCGAGATGCCGTTTGTTAACCGCAATGTCTGTCGGTTCGCATATCGTGCCGCCTGTGTGGTGCAGATAGGGCGATGCATGCGATAGACGGACGAAATTATTGAAGTCTTCAATGGTCGAATACCGACGCTCTCCATCAAGGCTGCGGACGAAAGGAGCGCCGTACAATGGCGAGAATACCATTGACTTGCCGCCTATTTGGACATTTCGCTCTGGGTTTCGGGCATATTGCACGAATTTTCGGGGCGCGGATGCTTGGATGATCTCGCGGCACATGCCCATTTCGAACGTAACGCGCTCTCCGTTGATTTTCGCGCCAGCTTTGCGGAAATACTCCAGCGTCGCTGGATGGTCTTTGAAATCGATACCGATCTCACATAATATCCTATCGGCCTCCATCTCGATCCGGTGTAAGCCTTCCTCGCTAAGGATTTCGTATGTTGGGCAGCTTCGAGAAACGAATGCTGCTTCTGGTTTCGTGAGCGACTCCATTCCGCCATTTTGGCGACGTCTGCTCGGCCCGTTTCTACGTCTTTTTGAAACTTTGCTGCCAGACATCTTCAATCCTATCTTGCGAATAGTAAAACGTTTTAGTAATCTCATTTACTATTATGTCTTAATTAATGTCAAGAATTGCACAGGATCAACCGGCGGCCAAGTAATCATCAAACCGCCTTCATGTAGCGAAATGAGGTCAACCCAATGAACGAGCAACTGCGAATTTTCGGGGCGCCGTCACGCTATATTCAAGGCGAGGGAGCTTTGTCGTCACTCGGAGAGATCGTATCAGGCTTTTCCCGCGTATGCTTCGTCGTTTCCGATGGTTTGGTGCTTGAACTTTACAAGAATGAAATCGAACGCAATTGCAGGGATGCTGGTGTATCAGTTTCTTTCAGCCAATTTGGTGGCGAATGCACTTACGCCGAAATCCGCCGCATGGCATCGCAAGTTAAGGACGCTGGCGTGATTGTTGGACTTGGTGGGGGAAAAGCGATTGATACGGCTAAAGGGATAAGCCTAGAGCTTGGATTGAACATCATCATCGTGCCGACGATTGCTTCGAATGACTCGCCGACTAGCCGTCTTGCTGTAATATATGATGAAGACCACCACATCGTTGGCGTCGAGAGAATGCCAAGAAACCCGGATGCGGTGCTGGTTGACTCTGCTATCATAGCAAAAGCTCCGGTGCGGTTTTTAATTTCTGGGATAGGTGACGCGATTTCAAAGAAGTTCGAGGCCGAACTATGCGCCCGCTCAAAAGGCCTTAATTTCTATGGTGGACGCCAGACGTCGACAGCCTTAGCCCTTAGTGATTACTGCTATCATCAAATCAGGAAATACTCTGTGGATGCCCTCAAAGCCGCTAGACAAGGTTTGGTGACGCCGGAACTGGATGAGGTGATCGAAGCTGCCATTCTACAAAGCGGCCTGGGTTTCGAGAACGGAGGTTTGGCAATTGCTCACGGTTTGACCAGAGGTATGGTGCAGCAAAAAGAGGCGCAACGCGCACTTCACGGAGAATTGGTCGCATGGGGCCTTCTCGTCCAGTTGATCGCAGAAAATCGCGATAGCGCGTTTATTGCAGATTTGCGTACTTTTTATCGATGTATTGGGTTACCTCTTTTTTTGTCAGATCTCGGTTTTGAGAATACCAATGGAGATGTGATTGACGCTATTGCACATTCGACTTGGACCGATGCGTCTTATGTCCGGATTATCGACGGTCTTTCTGCAGAACGTATAGCTACCTCAATTAGGCAACTTGAAAAAATGTAAAGCGGATTAGGTGGATGTCATGAAACGGTCCCATCAATTAGGGTTTGAAACTAGGCTAATGCATGTCGGACGCGATCCCGAACGGCATTTTGGGGCCGTCAATACACCTTCTTATCCAAGTTCAACGATCCTGTCTTCAACCCTTGACGACTATCTCGAGACACCAAAATACGGGAGGCTCGGGACAGAAACTTCTAGGGCTGCCGAAATGGCGGCGGCGGAGATTGAAGGTGCCGAAGGAGCGGTTGTCTTTCCCTCCGGTTTGGCCGCAGTCTGCGGGGCGCTGCAAAGTGTGTTGAAAACAGGCGACCATTTGATCGTCGCTGACAATGTTTACGGCCCGACCCGTAAGTTCTGCGACGAAGTGCTTACCAGGTTTGGTGTCGAGGTGTCGTATTTTAATCCTCTCGACCACAGCTCTGTAACAGACCAGATCAGGCCAAATTCGCGCGCCGTCTATTTGGAATCGCCTGGTTCACTGACATTCGAGGTGGCCGATACCGCAGCGATTTCCGCAATTGCACATGAAGCCGGGCTTGTAATGATACTCGACAACACATGGGGTGCTGGCGTTTTCTTTCGGGCCTTTCAGCATGGCGTAGACATTGCCGTCCATTCTGGCAGCAAATACTGGGGTGGACATTCGGACTTAATGATGGGCTTTGTTGTCGCAAACGGCACACACCTTAGTTCGGTAAGGAACACTGCAGTTCGGCAGGGCGTCTGTGTCTCACCCGATGTGTGCTATCTCTTTCTCCGCGGTATACGCAGTCTCCCGTCACGACTAGCGCGACATCAGCAGACGGGTCTTGATTTGGCAAATTGGCTTACTACCCGTCCGGAGGTTCGGACCGTTGTTCATCCCGCTTTAAAGAGTTGCCCCGGTCATACTAATTGGAAACGGGATTTCAGCGGGTCGTCGAGCCTGTTCGGCGTCGTTCTCGACCCTCTAACACGGTCGGAGCTCGCCCTGTTGATCGATGCTTTGGAACTTTTCGGGATAGGTGACAGCTGGGGCGGGTATGAAAGCTTGATCGTACCGGTTTTCCCTCAAGCTGTGCGGCTACGACCGACCAACTTACCTGAGGGAACCTGGCTGAGAGTGCACACGGGACTCGAGGCCTCTTCAGACCTGATCACTGATCTTGAAATAGGATTCATGAAGATCGCTAAGACCTTTGATTCGTTGGGCCGCGGTAATGTCTAAAACCGCCGATAGAGAAAGGAACTCCATGGCTGAGCATAATTCCGACACCGAAAACAAAGTTGTCTGCGAAAACGTATGGAAGATTTACGGACCTCTTAACAACGAACTCAACCAACAACTTCTGAGCGCCAACTACGATAGCCAAACCCTTGAACAGAGTCTCCGAAAGGACGGCAGTATTATCGCTTGCTGCGACGTAAGTTTTGAAGTTAAGGCCGGAGAAATCTTTGTTATTATGGGATTATCCGGTTCTGGCAAGTCTACAATTGTCCGCTGTCTGTCCCGCCTCGTTGAACCCAATTCCGGTAAAATAATGTTTGACGGAAGAGACTTGCTGTCGCTTCCTCAGACAGAATTAACCGAAATTCGACGCCACAAGATGGGGATGGTTTTCCAAAATTTTGGTCTCCTTCCTCATTTGAACGTGTTCGAAAATATTGCTTTCCCGCTGAAACTTCAGGGGCTGCCTACAAACGAGCAAATAGAACGCGCCCAAAGAGTTATTGATCTTGTCGGGCTGCAGGGGCGGGAAAATAGCTATCCACGCGAACTTTCCGGGGGCCAGCAACAACGCGTCGGCATTGCGCGCTCATTGACAGTAGAACCTGAGCTATGGTTGCTGGACGAACCGTTTAGTGCTTTGGATCCTTTGATCCGGCGGCAAATGCAAGACGAATTTCTGCGCCTGCAGTCGGTCCTGCGGAAATCGATTGTGTTCATTACACATGATTTTATCGAGGCGCTGAGGATCGCGGACCGCATGGCGATCATGCGCGACGGTCGAATTATCCAGATTGGTAGGCCTGAGGAATTGGTAGCGAACCCGGTTGACGACTATGTTCGTGACTTCACCCAAGAAGTTCCGCTGATGCGTATATTGCGCGCGGGGCAACTCATCGATGAAAATGCGACCGATATCGTTTCAAGCGACGATTTGCCTTGTTTGGACGAAAACGCCAACAGCGAGGCTCTGGTGCGTCTCCTCGCGAAGTCACCTAGCGGTGTCGTCGTGACACGTTCAACGGGAGAACGGATTGGTGTTGCGACGCCGTTGAGCCTGATAGCCCGGCTGTCGCGCGAACTCCCTTCTGAACAAGAACAGCAAGCATAGTAATACCTATCGCAAGTGCTGACGCGTGTGGATGGGTTCATTTGTTCAAGATTGTTTTAACTGCACCTTATTATTTCAGTGTGCGCTGCTCTGAGCAAGAAAACCTCAATCAATCAAAGAGCTCTTTACCGGGAGCGCTTGCCTCCTGGATAGAGGAAAGCACGGAACCTAATAACTCTCGCCCAAAGAACAACTGATAAGTAATTCCGCGACGTGGGCATTATTCGGAAGTGCGATAGCCGTTGCGACAAGTTCTGCAAGATCTTCAGCCTGTATCATTTCTTCGCGTGGCAGCTGCCCGGCATTAGCTGCCAAGTCGGTATTAACCCAGCCAGGACAGACTGCGGTGACCCGAACTCCATCATCCCATGCGGCTCTGCGCGCGGCATGACTAACTGCCATTAAGGCAAATTTACTCATCGCATAGCCCGTACCATCATTGATGACGCGTTTGCCCGAAAGGGACGCGACGTTTACGATCCGCCCATTTCCCGCAGCTCGTAAATAGGGAAGTGCAAAGCGGATCATCCGCATTGGGCCCATGGCATTGACTTCGAAAATCTCTCTGAACGCATCGTCATCGTCATCCTCGAGGTTCACGCTGCCGCCCATGCCTGCGTTGTTTACGAGGCCGTCGATCCGCCCGAAGTGATCTGCGGTTGATGCAACCCACGCTTTACCACTTCCTGAATCCACTGCATCATACGAATGGGTCATAATGCGATTGGGATCGAGGTCAGCGGTCACCTTGCGCAACTGCCCTTCGTTCCGAGCGCCCAGGCTGAGTGAATAGCCTTTTTCGTACAAGTTTAGGGTTGTTGCCCAACCGATGCCGCGATTGGCACCGGAAATCATGATTACTCGGTTCTTTGGCTGCATCATATTTAGGCCTCTTTCCTTTTAACTATAAAGTTTCGGGGGTTTAGGGTAGCATCGGTTCCGGTCTGCCTACGATTATTTGAATGCGCTATTCGCGCTTTGGCGCACCTGACCGCTGGCTGTTCTGCCAATTATCCGGCACGATAACTGGAGCGTCTGATTGCTTCAGTGGGGGCTTGCCAAGGATCATATCAGCTGCCTTTTCGCCAATCATGATCGTCGGTGCGTTAAGGTTACCATTGGTGATTGTGGGCATGATTGACGAATCGACAACCCGCAAGCCTTCCACCCCGTATACGCGTGTTTGATGGTCCACGACGGCGTCCGGCCCCGTTGCCATCTTGCATGTTCCACAGGGATGATAGGATGTGGCCGCGTTCTGAGCGATCCAGCTGTCCAGTTCCGCGTCAGTTTCAAATTCGCGGCCCGGTCTGATCTCTTCTCCTCGAAAGAGGTCAAGCGAGGGCTGCGCGAAAATTTCCCGCGTTAACCTTGCAGCAATTCTCAGAACCCGCCGATCTTCTTCGTGATCCAGATAGTTAAATTTCATTTCTGGCGAATCTTTCGGGTTACTGGAGCGCAGACGCACATACCCTCGGCTGAGTGGTTTGCCGTGGTCCACAAAGGCATGAAAGCCGTGACCTTTGTGGTATTCCGAACCATCAAACACCCGGGCGACCGGCGAAAAATGGAACTGGATGTCCGGAATGGTCAACCCTGGACGGCTACGGATATATCCGTTTGCTTCATAGTGAGACGTCGCTCCAAGACCACTTTTAAAAAGCATCCAACGGATGCCGATCAGAAGTTTGGAAATGGGATTCAAGTAACCATTAAGTGTGATCGGTTCTTTGCATTCATAGTGAAGCGAGACTCCCAAATGGTCCTGCAAGTTCTGACCGACACCCGGTAAATTAGTGATTGTCTCAATGCCGTGAGATGAAAGTTGTGCGCTGTCGCCAATGCCCGAAAGCATGAGCAGCTTTGGCGAGTTGATTGGTCCAGCGCTCAGAATGACCTCGCGCCGTGCCCGTGCATGAAAGACTTTACCCGCTCGCGCATACTCGACCCCAACTGCACGCTTCCCTTCGAACAGGATCCGTTGCGCAAGTGCATGCGACGTGACTTGCAGGTTTTTCCGTTTCATTGCGGGTTTCAGGTAAGCATTGGCCGTCGAACTGCGTACGCCTTGACGGATGGTCAGGTCCATGCGTCCGAAACCTTCCTGCTGCGCGCCGTTTACGTCTTCGGAGTACAGATAACCTGCGTCAACACCGCTTGAGATGAACGCGCCGTAAAGCGGGTTAGCCATATTGTTGCCATTGCAGGTATGCACGGGCCCATCATTGCCGCGATAGGTATCGCCGCCATACTGACAAGTTTCTGCGCGGCGGAAATAGGGAAGGCATGCCTGGTAGTTCCAGCCAGACGCTCCGGCAGCCTCCCATTGATCAAAATCGCTTGGATGGCCCCTAACATAACACATGCCATTAATGGAGGAGGTGCCGCCCAGGACTTTTCCACGGGCCTGATGAATACGTCGCCCTCCGAGCCCCGGTTCAGGCTCTGTCATGAAACCCCAATCATAACGCTTAAGGGTCATCGGTAAGTAGCAGGCTGACGGCATTTGAATTACGGGGCTTTTGTCGCTGCCTCCATATTCCAGAACCAAAACCGAGTTTTTAGAATCTTCGCTCAATCGGCTAGCTAGCACACCACCGGCCGACCCCGAGCCAACGACTATGAAATCGAATTCTAAAGTCATCTTGCTCAGTTGCTCCCATTCTATTGATCGAATTTTAGACAGCAATATACCAGAACCTGAAACCAGTTCGTGTAGAGTGCATCAATGCACAGATATTGCGCACTCCACAGCAGGAATAGTTTTTTGCAGGATCTTTCCTAAAACGATTTACCAAATATGATAGTGTGTAAATTTCTTGTGTTGTCAACGTGAATTTTTTTGCTTTGTGGAGCAGGTGCTACCGGGCAAGACGGCCCCAAAAACTCGGATGGTGAGTTAGGGTGTTGCGCAAATTCTCTCGTTTGAGCGCCTAATGCCAATAAAAGGTCGTAGGTCGCTTCAAGGCGATCCAGTGTTGGAGAAATCCCAATCTAGTGAAACCTCAGAAGAGCCAAGCTCCACCTCTGGACTGGTGAAAGTGCCGCGATAATAAGCAAAATTTTAGTGCTCCACCAAACTTTACCTAGACCAAATCGTATTTACTGAACTATCACTATTTCGACAGGCCTTCTTAATTAACTCAATCAAACGGAAGCGCATAGGCAAGCTCGATGGCTGAAAAAAAACGACGCGCGACGACAATTACTGATGTGGCTAAGGCTGCCGGGGTTTCTTTAGGCTCGGTTTCCCGGGTATTGAGCGGAGACAAAACTTTCGTGGTGCGAGAAGAAACACGAAAAAAAATCATCAAAACAGCACAAAGTCTAAATTTCAAACCAAACCCTTTGGGTCGTGGCCTAAGGACTTCACGTACATTCACGTTGGGCGCTGTTATCCCACACCTGGACAATCCGGTTCACGCGCAAATTTTGAAGGGCGCCGAACGCGCGGCCGCGAAGCGCGGATATTCGTTGCTGATAGCCCATCGATCCGAGGGCATTACAGATTCTTCACTTTACGAGCGCTTGCTTCAACATACGCGAGTAGATGGCCTCATTGTAGCTACGATGCATGACGAGCAGGCCGGCGTCGCCACTTTGGCGGAACTCGGACACCCGTTCGTGCTCGTTAATCGCAAGGCAATTGGCGTTAGGCACTTTGTCGTATGTGAAGACCGCGGCGGTTCAAGAAAAGCTGTGGAGTACCTTGCTTCAAAGGGACACCGGATTATTGGTCATCTGGCTGGACAACTCCACCGTTACAATGCGGAGTGCCGAATGAACGGCTACAAGGACGGGCTTAATGCTTGTGGTCTGAAATTTGACCCGCGCCTGGTCGTTGAGGGCGGGTACTCTCAAAATGAAGGCGCCGACGCCATGCTAAAAATGTTGAAGTCGGGCAACCCCAGGCCAACTGCGGTTTTCGTAAACTCATTGCTTGCGGCCGCAGGGGCAATGAGCACGCTTCGAAAGGCGGGATTAGTTATTCCGGACGATATTTCGATCATTGCGTTTAATGACGGGGCGATAGCCGAAGTTCTCGCTCCGCCGCTCACGACTATTCGCGTGCCACTGGAGCAAATGGGTCAAATCGCATCTGACACTTTGATTGATGCAATCGAAGGCAACGATGTTGCCGTCGCAATGACTATTTCAGAGACGATAATCGTCGAGCGGGAGTCTGTTGCGTCAATCGGCTAACGTTGAACTGACCTTTTTTGTTTCACTTCGCGTCCAGAGCTAAATTTGGCGGCCGTTGGTCTTATGGAGAGATTTGAAGGCGGTGCCATCTCAATGTTGGTGCAGTAAGAAACTACTTGACAGCTGTGTAGGGATCGTCAAATTACAACTAGTAAAACGATTTTCTAAGGGTTGTTGATACAAATTGCATGGGGGCGGAAAGCCAATGTACGGAAGCATATCCATTGAAGATGCCGGGCGCGCCGCAGAAACGGAAGCAAAACCAGATTGGCTCGGTGAGCTGAGACGTTGCGTCGGCGACGAAAAGGTCGACGTGGGTTTCAAATCTCGTATGGAGCATAGCAGCGACAGGATACCCTTCGGCCGGTTCAGGCGTAGGTCCGGGTTTCTCACAGGATCGTTGCCAAGTGCGATTGTAGAAGTAGACTCGATTGATGATATTCAAAAGGTAATGAGCTTTGCGCAAGAGCAGAATGTGCCAATCATACCTTATGGCCTAGGTTCAGGCGTTCTGGGAGGAACCGTCCCGTTTAATGGCGAAATAATTCTTGACCTGAGTCATATGAACCGGGGCGTCGCAATAGACGAAGAAAACTTCGTTGCGGTTGTCGACGCGGGGGTTTGTGGTGCTGAACTCGAAAAGGCCCTGAATGCTCGAAAAATGACATGCGGGCACTATCCACAGTCTTTGAGTATGTCGACCATTGGTGGCTGGGCTGCTTGTAGAGGTTCTGGCCAGGCTTCGTCACGGTATGGCAGTATTGAAAACATGGTTGTGGGTTTAAAGGTCGTTCTTCCAAATGGTCGACTTTTAAATGTGCGGCATTCTCCGCGTCGCTCTGTCGGTCCCAGCATAATCGAGATGTTTCTCGGTTCTGAGGGCACGCTAGGAGTCATTGTAGAAGTGACAATGCGCATCTGGCGTTTGCCCCAGCACACATGTGGTCAAGTAGTAAAATTCCGGACCCTCAAAGAAGGAATTGCAGCGATCAAACAGCTTATGCAAGCGGAGCTGCGACCAACACTTGCGCGGCTCTATGATCAGCCGGAGTCAATCGTATGGGAAGGTGAGAGCTTGCCGAATGACACTTGCGCCGTCATTTTAATGCTTGAATTCGCGGGCGATGAGAAGGTCGCCCAGGCAGAATTTGAAGTAGCCTTGGCTATCTGCGGTGAAAATCAAGGAGTTGTAACTGCGTCGTCTGCGCTCAATCGATGGAAGGAAAAGCGTTATCAGTCTCATTCCGACGAATTTGTAAAAGGTGGCGGGTTTTATGACACCATTGAGATTGCTGCACCGTGGAGTGTTCAGTCCGATATGTACGACGAAATCCGAAGGGAAGTTTCCAAGCGGCATGGCGCCATCGCCAACGTAACAGCGCACTGGTCGCACGCATATTCCGACGGTGCGTGCATGTACATGACGGTAAAGATTCAGAAAATCGACGACGCGACGGGTCTCAAAGTGCACGCCGAAATCTGGGATACTGCAATGCGTATATGCTCGGAAATGGGCGGCACTATCAGCCATCATCATGGTATCGGCTATTTCAGAGGTAATTGGTTGGCTAAAGAACTGAATGAAGGCTTCGCAATTCTGCACGGACTTAAAGATTTTATTGATCCCGCAAACGTTCTTAATCCTGGGAAACTTGGGTTGACCCAAGAAAGCTGACTGATGAAGACAATGCCGTTCATCGCGGCAACATAGGATGGATTGAAGATGAGTGATGCGATGCTGCTCGGCGTTGATTTGGGAGCTGGTAGCCTTAAAGCAACGATCATCGGAATCGAAGGAACGGTACAGGGTGAGGCGACTGTGCCGATACGGACGGACATGCCAAAACCCGGTTGGTCCGAGCAGAATCCCGAAGATTGGTATTCTGGCCTCTGTACTGCGGTGCCAAAGGCGATCAAACAGAGTGGAGTCTCCGCAGGCGCGCTTAAGGCTATGTCTTTCTCAGCAGGTGCACATACCCCTGTCCTGCTAGACAGCAACGACCAAGTTATCCGCCCAGCCATACTATGGAGCGATCTGCGCAGCAGTGGTGAGGCTCGGGAACTCCTTGAAATGGCAAAAGAAGAGATTCTGCGGATATCGTTTAACCTGCCAGCAGCAACCTGGACTTTACCTCAACTTCTATGGTTGCAGCGCAATGAACCTGATTCAGTTGCGGCCGCTAAACGTCTGCTCATTGCCAAGGACTACCTCAGGCTCAGGTTGACTGGCGAGTGGCATATCGACTGCGTCGATGCCGCCGGCACCATGATGGCTGACGTTCGCTCGAATACCTGGTCGCCTGAACTCTACAATCTGATTGATTGGGATCCTCTAACATTGCCGCCGATTGTGGAGCCGACCAGACATATCGGTAATGTGTCTAAGCGCGGGGCAAGTGACTCGGGCTTGCCAGAAGGTTTACCGGTGATTGCTGGGACGATGGACACTGCCATCGAAACCTTTGGCGCGGGTTCGATAAATCCGGGAGACGGTACGATCAAGCTGGCAACTGCGGGAACGGTATGTGTCGTAAGCGATCGAAGCGTAGCGCACCGCAGTGTAATTGATTATCCTCATGTCGTTCCAGGCCGATATTTCTCAATCACAGGAACAAACTCTTGTGCATCCGCTCACCGATGGTTGTGTGACCTGTTTTATTCTCCCGGCACCACCAAGGGAGCAGCCAACATATTCGAGGTGATGGATTTGGAGGCCAGTAAGGTGCCCGCCGGCTCCGATGGAATGCTGTTTCACCCCTACTTGAGCGGCGAAAGGTCGCCCTACTGGGATGAAAAGTTACGGGCGGATTTCATCGGAGTAACAATGCGTCATTCCCGGGGTCACTTTGTACGTGCTCTTTATGAAGGCATCGCTTTTTCGCTCTTTGACTGCAATTTGTGCTTCAAGGCTGAAGGGTTGGAGATGGAAACAGTTCGATTGATCGGAGGCGGTTCGAAAAGTGCGACGTGGTCACAAATTGTTTGTGATGTTTTCGGTAAGCCGGTCAGTGTGCCGGTCAACGGAGACGCGTCATTTGGTGCTGCACTTCTAGCTGGAGTTGGAATTGGAGTTTTCGCCAGTGAAGCGGAGGCAGTTTCGCAATGCGTAAGGGTGGCGAGAGTCTTTGAGCCCAACGTTGAGCGTACTGCGCTCTATCGCGATCTGTTCGAAATCTACAAGGATTCTCAGGCCTCACTGGCCAGCATCAATCATCGCTTATTTAACTTTTCTTTGGGGCAGGTTGGGACCTGATAATTATTTATGGACAGCAATCACCTTCTTTGCTTATTATTAAAGATAAAACGTTTTATCTTTTGGATTGTGGCTGATGGGTTGATCGACAAAATAGGAGGCCGCCGACGATGAAGATTGTCTTTTTCAGAGTGCTACCGGGCCTCCCCACAGCTGTCCGACAGGTGTAGGTATGTTATCAGCGGGTAAGAGTATTGGTCGAGTGCTCCGGAGAAGCGGCAAGCGATCCGGTCGGCAGGTTGGTTTGGCTGAAAGCAGCTCGATCGAACCGGATGCCCACGGTAGCTCTTTAGCGGGAAGCAGTCTAAGTCAGTCAAATTTGTTCATTTGGTCGTCCGTAGGTCTGGCAGTTCTTGTCAGCCTTGTATTGTCCGAACGGTATCCAATCTTGCTCAGGATAGAAGAGGGGGCTGGCCTTCCAATCCCGCAATTTCTTGATTTACTGATGGATTGGTTTGTAGGGATTTTCAAAGCCCCGTTTAGGCTCTTCGCATCGATTATGGAACTGCCAATTGAAGGGTTCCGCAGCTTCTATCTTTGGCTCCCTTGGCCATCTATTGTGGTGTTCACTTTTTATCTTGGCTATGTCGCAGCAGGCTGGAGTATGGCGATGTTCTGCGGCGGATCAGCGCTCTACACCCTGATTATGGGGAGCATGAAGCCAGCGGCATTAACGCTCGCCATGATATCGGTGTCGCTGCCTATGTCTTTATCGGCAGGTATGTTGATCGGTATTCTTAGCCACCGCAACTCCAGAGCGCGGACGATACTAAGCGCTTTGCTCGACTTTATGCAGACAGTACCCGCCTTTGCCTATTTGATCCCCCTTCTTATTCTGTTTGGATTTGGACCGACGGTTGGCCTTATCGCCAGCGCTATTTATGCGATCCCACCTATGGCAAAAAACGTTCTGCTTGGTCTCAGTAGGGTGCCAGCCGATGCAATTGAATCGGCGACGATGTCGGGGGCCAGCGAAAGGCAAATGCTTTGGCAGGTCAAGGTTCCGTATTCAATGCCGACAATCATGATTGGTGTGAACCAGTCAATCCTAGCCACGTTGTCGATGGTGGTGATTGCAGCGGTTCTGGGGAGCGGAGAAGATCTCGGTTGGGACGTTCTCGACAAAATGCGGAGGGCAGAGTTTGGAAAAAGCCTGCTTGCAGGAGTAACTATCGTTTTGATGGCAATGGTTATGGACCGCGTGTCGCAAGCATTCGCTCGCAAACATGCAACAAGTTATGGTGCAGGTTACACCTGGAGTTACCGGGCCCAGATTCTGGCCATCCTTGTGATTACTCTATTTGCGTTTAAAGGGGCGGCGCTGGCGTTCCCGGCATTAGACACTTTTCCCAAGAGTTGGGTGTTCGGTGGCGGCGATGCTTTCGACGATGTGGTTAGTTGGATCAATATCAACTATCCACAGGTGACGACGGCAATAAAAAACAATGTGTTGTTCTTTTTCATGCTGCCGCTGAAGCTTGGTCTCGATACGGTCGTAAAGCCATTTTCCTGGGGTTTTGAACCTACGCTTGCGCATTTGCTCGGCTATTTGGTGGGCTCAGCAGTTCTGATTGTTGTTACGACAAAGGCTGCTGGGTGGCGTGTTGGTCTGTCGCTTGCCTATCTATCATTGGTACTTTTGATTGGTCTTACAGATTTGCCATGGCCGGCAATCCTGATCCCGGTGGTTGTTCTGGCTTGGCAGGTGGTTGGCTTCAGAATGGCTGTTTTTGCCTTCGGTGCTTTGGTGTTCATGCTCGTCAGCGGACTCTGGATGCGCGCAATGATCTCGGTATATCTTTGCGGCTCTGCAGTGATCATCAGTTTGGTATTGGGATTGTCTCTCGGCGTCTGGTCGGCACTAAGCGACAGAGTCTCAAGATGCATTCGCCCAGTAAACGATACGCTTCAGTCGATTCCTTTGTTTGTATTTCTGATACCCGTGGTGGGATTGTTCAAAGTTGGTGAATTTGCCGGACTACTTGCAATTATCATGTACGCGATCGTTCCGGTTATTCGCTACACAGAACATGGTATTCGCTCTGTCAACTCTGAGGTGATAGAGGCAGGACGGGTTATGGGATGCACACGCTCACAACTTCTATTCAAAATCCAGCTTCCGCTGGCCTTGCCGGAGATTATGCTGGGGATCAACCAAACCGTTTTGTTTGGCTTGGCGATGTTGGTCGTGACCGCTCTTATCGGCACCAAAGGCCTTGGGCAGATCATATATCAAAGCTTGTCGACGGCGAGTTTCGGCTTGGGAATTTCCGCCGGCCTTTCAATGGCATTCATCGCCATAATCATAGACCGGATCATTCAGACTTGGAGCCAAAGGCGTAAGCTCGCGCTGGGAATTATAGATTAGATCAGAAAGGGAGAACCATTCAAGACGCGTGGAAAGCGTCGTTAAGGAACAAATTGACCGGCAACTGTCAAAAAGACGGGAGGTTTGATGTATACTTACAGCAAACGATTGATCAGCAGCTACTTTCTGTTGAGGCCGCAATTTTTGGAAAGCGTGCGGATGTGAGTTCCACGCAAAAGCATTCAAAATGCTTGAATGTACCAACAACAGATGTCGTTAAACATCCTGTCAAGAAACCGATCGTGGGAGGTAAGACGATCCATATTTAAAGGGAGAACACCGTGAATATTACAGAAAAACACGACAATCAAATCAATCCCCGGCGAAATCTGGTGAGAATGGCGGTCGCCGCAATCATTGGGTTCGGCCTTTCAGGTCAGGCTGCCAATGCAGTAGAAGGTATACCGGAGAATGAAGGTGCCATTAAGATTGCAGTAGCCGATAATACAGGTCAGCTGTTCCAAGCCTACGTGCTTGGACAGGTGCTCCAAAGCGTCGGCTACGAAGTCGAGTATGTAGCTGCTGGATATTATCCGCAGGTTCAGGGACTTGCCGACGGTGACCTGCATATGACGACTTCGCTTTGGTCTTCGAACATGGGTGAAGGGTGGATGAATCTCTTCGAGACTGGTCAAGTCCTGGATGCCGGTGAGACACATCATGCGGGTGTCGAAGCGTGGTACGCCAATGACAAAGCCCTGGAAGTTTGTCCAGGTTTGGACAAAAACTGGGAGGTCTTAAACAATTGTGTCGAAGCCTTTGCCACGGCAGAAACGTTTCCGCAGGGCCGGTTCCTCGATTATCCAATTGAATGGGGCGACAGTAATCAGAAACGTATTGCGGCATTAAACTTGCCTTTCGTGTCGCAGCCATCAGGTAGTGAAGGCGCTCTGATTTCAGAGATCAATGCGGCGGAAGATAGAGAGGAACCGCTCATCGTGCAGTTCTGGTCACCTCATGGTATCTTTGCTGATGTTAACCTTACGCCAGTGCCCCTGCCGGCATATGCCGAGGGCTGTAATACAGATCCGGCCGTTGGGGTTAATCCAGACGCAACATATGATTGCGATTGGGCACCAGCGCGTGTCTGGAAGGGTGCTTGGCCGGGTGTGGAAACCAACTATCCCTTGGCATATCGCATCTTGCAGAACTTCGAGGTGACTGGACCGGAAATGGCACAGGTCATGAAAGCGGTCGACACCTTAGGTGGGGAAATCCAGGAGTACGTGGATGTTTGGGTAGTAGATAATAAGGATCACTGGCAGGGTTGGGTCGACGACGCTTTGGCAAACCGGTAGGCGTACGTAGCAAAAAGAACGTTGTTGGACCCCCAAACGCGTCGTTAGGGGTCCAACCGTTCTGAACTTGCGTTGTTTTATTGCTCTAAAGGGGATTCTGACAGATGCGTTGGAAAAAGACTCTGCAAGTGGTTGATGTCCACTGCGAAGGCGAGGTGGGGCGAGTGGTACAAGCGTTGGGAATTGATCCACGCGGTGCCACAATTGCTGAAAAAATCCAGCAAATAAACAACGTAGATGACAGCCTCCGGCGTTTGATCATGCGAGAACCACGTGGGTTTGCCGCGAGCCATGGTGTTCTGCTAACACATCCGACTGTCCCTGAGGCAGATTTCGGACTTATCATTCTAGCAACGACCAAAGCGACTGCGATGTCTGGTTCTAACGTTATGTGCGCAACTACAGCACTTCTTGAAACTGGAACAGTGAAGATGGAGGAGCCCTATTCTTTCATTACATTTGATACGGCTTCTGGTCTCGTCCGCGCCACTGCTCGTTGCCGGGATGGCAAGGTCGAGAATGTGGCGCTGAAAATGCCACCAGCTTTTGTTGCACATCTAGATGTCAAGATCGCCACAAGTGCATGGGGTCGGGTCAGCTTCGACATCGCTTTCGGGGGAGTCTTTTGCGCCATTTTTGACGTTGCGCAATTTGGCATCAAAATCGAACGTCATTCGGCGCGCGCATTGGCAGACCTGGGAATCCAATTATTGTCCCTGGTGCGGAACGAATACGAAATCGCTCACCCGATTTATCCCGATATTAATGGCGTTGCCTACATCATGTTTCGAGACAAAGAGGAGGATGGAGCTACGCGTACGTGCAGCATATTGATGCCGGGCAGGGTCGACCGCTCGCCCTGTGGAACCGGTAGCAACGCCAATCTGGCGACCCGCCATGCGCGAGGGCTTACCGAAGTGGGTGAAATGCATGTAAGCCGGTCTATCATTGATGGTGAATTCCAAGCTGTCCTGGATGAGACAATATTATTAGGCAGTCAAAAAGCGATTGGGGCTACAATAACAGGTCGTTGCTGGATTCATGCAATCTCGCAAATGGGTCTCGACCCCAGCGATCCATTTCCAGAAGGTTTCATACTTTCCGATACTTGGGGCCCTGCCTCCGGGCAGTTAGATCCCTAATGCGTGGCACTTCGTCGCTACTGCGAGTGATCGGGAAACGATGCACTGTATCATTTGGTTCTTTCCAAAGCGCATGTAGGCTTGAGCAGGTAGCTCGACACGCAGAGGAACCTCGTTGCACGTCCGCAGAAGCAGAAGCAGAAGCAGAAGCAGGAGCGCTGTGCGGTCGGGCGATAATTGTTTGACTCAAGGCCGGAGTACCTACTGGGCGCGCAGATTTGACACCGACCCAGCTTGTATCGGGTTCAATGCCGTAGTTTTACAGCGTTTTACGGTGCGAAATTACAAACTTTCCAACTGCCAAAACGGCTTGTGTTCTTGCAGGATGTGCCGGACTGGAGCAACGCAACTTGATCTCAGTTGAAGCAAAAAAATTGGATGTGCCTATCCCATATTTTAAAAAAATATAACCATAGTTTTTTGTTCAGCATTGGAAGATTGATGCATGGTATTTCGGCCCGAAAAGAAGGTTGACTCAGTACTGATAAAACGATTTACTTATATGTGCATTTGAGGTTGAGTTGCAGTCCGAGCAGGGCGGCCTGGATTTCAAGATTCCGGAGGGGCAATGGAAAAATCACTACTTATCGACCCCCAAAAATGTACGAGTTGCCTCCAGTGCGAAATGGCTTGTTCATTTGAAAAAACTGGTCGTTTTAACCCAGCGCGTTCGCGGATCAAGATTTTTGAGATTGATCACGGTGCGATCTCGATCCCATACACCTGTACACAGTGCGCCGAAGCCTGGTGTCTCCATTCCTGCCCAGTTCAAGCACTTAACCGCAATCCAGAAACGAATGCGGTTGAAGTGTCGGAGGCGGATTGCGTCGGCTGCAAAGTTTGCACGATTGCCTGTCCGTTTGGAACAGTGAACTACGATCCTGAGAGTCAAAAAGTGATTAAATGCGATCTTTGTGGCGGTGACCCAGCATGTGCCAAGGCATGCCCGACGGGCGCGATCACTTTTGTTGATAGTGCTTCGACCGGATATGAGCGAATGAGGGAGCATGCGATCAGCGGCCTTCCTAAGCCGGAGCAGCAATCGGGCTGACAAGAAGGGGCTTCCAAAAATGAGCTGGCAGGGAAAAATTTTACTCGTCGACCTGACTGCGGGTCGAGTAAGGACGGAACCGCTGAATATGCAGTGGGCTGAGGATTACATCGGGGCACGAGGTTTGGCGACAAAATACATCGCAGAAATGATGGATCCGACCGCAGACGCACTCAGCCCAGAAAATCTATTGATCTTTGTGACCGGACCGCTGACCGGCACTATGGCACCGACCTCGGGTCGGTACGCGGTCGTTACAAAGTCACCATTGACAGGAGTGCTTGCCTGCTCGAATTCCGGTGGAAAATTTGGAGCGGAGCTAAAAAATGCTGGGTATGATATGCTTATCGTGACCGGCAAGTCTTCGAAACCGGTCTATCTAACGATCTTCGACGAAGAGGTAAAAATTCTTTCTGCCGGAGAGATTTGGGGCCAAACGGTATGGACAACCGAAGCATGGATTAAGGCTCAACACCAAGATCCGCAAATAAAGGTAGCGTCTATTGGTGAGGCTGGAGAACAAGGGGTACGTTACGCCAGTGTCATCAACGACTTGCATCGAGCTGCCGGGCGCTCCGGTGTAGGCGCAGTTATGGGGGCGAAGAATCTCAAGGCAATCGGTGCGCGAGGGACTAAAGGTACTGCTATCGCAGATCCAGAGGCGTTCATGGGTGTGGTTCGTAAAACCCATAAGATATTGGCCGAGAACCAGAGCCGAAAGTCGCTAACCGATTTTGGAACGATGGCTTCAATGGACTCCATGCAGGCATTCGGCTGCCTGCCAACCCGTAACTACGAGGGAGTTCAGTTTGACGGCGCGAGCAAGGTCAATTCAGATGCTATGTTTGCGGTTCAAGAAGACGGGCACCGGAATTTTGTTTCGAACAAAGCCTGCTTCGGTTGCACGATCGCATGCGGTCGAATTGCGCATATCGACAAAAATCATTTCAGCGTGGTTAATCGCAAGAAATACTGGGTTGCATCCGGAGGCCTAGAATACGAAACGGCCTTTTCGTTTGGCCCTATGAATGGAATTGATGATATCAATGCGTTGACGTTTGCTGGCTACATGGCGAACGAGCATGGCTTTGACACCGTTTCTTTCGGTGGAACGCTTGCCGCAGCGATGGAGCTCTACGAAAGCGGTGTTATTACCAAGGAAGATACCGAAGGCGTTGAACTCACTTTTGGGAATGCCGAAGCCCTTGTGATCATGGCCGAAAAGACTGGTAAGGGTGAAGGCTTTGGGAAGATACTGGGGCTTGGTTCTCGATTGATGTGTGAAAAATTCGGCCATCCAGATGTGGCAATGCACGTCAAAGGACAGGAATTTGCCGGTTTTGATGCAAGGGCTTTACAGGGGATGGGCCTTGGATACGCAACCTCAAATCGAGGAGCGTGTCACCTGCGCCATGCAGTTTTCTCAGAAGATATGTCAGAAATAAGTGGTAACGGCAAAGCAAGGCCCGTCAAGGAAAGTCAGGATCGTATTGCCGCTATGGATTCCAGCGGTCTATGCCTTTTCTTGGTAGACTCTGGTATGGAAATTGAACATTTTGCGGAATTGCTCGATTCCGATTTGGAGGGAAATTGGACCGTCGAACGGCTGATTGAATCGGGCGAGCGGACCTGGAATCTGGAACGTTTATACAACATGAGGGCTGGTATTACTGCGGCAGATGATTGTTTGCCTGGACGCCTGATGAACGTTCCCGCGCCGTCAGGAGCTGCAAAAGGAAAAGTCAGCGAGTTGGATATGATGCTGCCGGAATACTACCAAGAGCGAGGTTGGACAGAAGATGGAATTCCCACCTCTGCGACGCTGCAGCGGCTCGGACTCGAAGCTGGATAAAGTCACTGATGGAACATTTAATCATAGGGGCAGGACCTGCAGGTATCATCGCCGCCGAAACCCTGAGACGGGTAGATCAGCAGTGCAGCATCACGGTCATCAACGCCGAAAATGAGCCGCCCTATTCCCGGATGGCGATACCCTATCTGTTGACCGGAAGCATTGACGAGAGTGGCGCCTATTTACGTCGAGCCGAGGGCCACTGTGAAGACCTCAGGATTATCCAGGTTTCCGGCCGCGTTGAAAAAATTGCACCGAAGCAAAAGATTCTGACTCTGGCTTCAGGAGAGACGCGTCGTTATGACCGACTCCTGGTGGCGAGCGGATCAACGCCAGTGTTGCCCCCGATCCCTGGTGCAGACGGCGCTGGTATTGAAACCTGTTGGACACTCTCTGATGCACGTGCAATTGCCCTTGGCACAGGCAAAGGAAGCCGCGTCGTGCTGCTTGGCGCAGGCTTTATTGGGTGTATTGTCCTGCAAGCGTTAGCGTCTCGTGGAGTGCATTTGACCGTCGTTGAGATGGAAGATCGAATGCTACCGCGAATGATGGACAAGGTCGGTGCTGCTATGCTCAAGACGTGGTGCGAAAAAAAAGGCGTCTGCGTCAGGACTTCCACTCGCGTTGATAGCATTTCCGGTACACCTGGTGATTTAACACTTGTTCTTAGTGACGGTAGCAGGATCGCGGCAGACACCGTCATATCCGCGGCTGGCGTTCGTCCCAGTATTGATTTCTTAGGGGGTTCGGGGATAGCCGTTGACCAAGGGGTGCTTGTCAATGACAGGCTTGAATCTTCAGTCCCGGATGTCTTCGCAGCAGGCGATGTCGCACAAGGACGAGAGTTTTTGACCGGCCGACGAGAGATTCACGCAATTCAACCTACCGCTTCCGAACATGGCCGCATAGCAGCGCTCAACATGGCCGGAAAGAATTCTGTTTACGTTGGGTCTTTGTCAATGAACGTTCTAAATACGATTGGCCTGATTTCCCATTCGTTTGGGCAATGGAATGGTCTTGATCGAGGCGAGGATTCAATCCTCGCAGACGCGGACAATTTTAAATATATGCGATTGAATTTCGATGATGACCGCCTCATCGGAGCGCTAACTTTGGGTTTTACCCAACATGTCGGTGCCATAAGAGGATTGATTCAGTCTAGAGTCCGCCTTGGGGATTGGAGAGATCGTTTGATAGGCAATCCTACCCAAGTCATGGAAGCATTTGTCGCCTGTACGAACGGCGCGATACTAAAAGGATGAGAACGTGCCGAAAGTTCAGATAATGGTATCAACAGTGCTCGCCAATCTCCTTCCAGACGGCGAAAATGGCAAAATATCTGGGTTAGATTTGCCTGAAGGCGCATCCATTTTTGATGTTCTCCAGCGGTTGAATTTTACAGAAATTCAAAAATATCTAGTTACTCTTAATGGCCAGATGCTTGTCGGCCTCGAGCGTGACCAAGCACTGGTCCGAGAAGGTGACGTGATCGGTGTATTCCCTCCACTCAAAGGCGGCTAGCAGGCGCTGGTAGATTGGACCGGCTTGGCTGTCCGCAGTCATGTAAAGTTGGGCATAATAACGGCTTGGGTATGTAGAGACTAGTTCGCATTGGTCTGACACCACCAGCCAGACCGTTGCAACTAGGCGGAGTCCATATACGTCCACAATGACACCACTCTTGGGTCCAATGGAAGAGTTCCTCAAACGAACTTCTATTTTATCGAATAACCACCATCCACGATCAACGATGCACCCGTTACGAAATCCGACGCGCTGCTGGCAAGAAATACTACCGGACCGGCTAAGTCCCCGGGTTCACCCCAGCGCCCGGCTGGTGTGCGTTCACGGATCAGTTTCTCCTGATCGGGAAACTTCTTCAGATATGATTGTGTTAGGTCTGTGTATAACCAGCCGGGCAGTATCGAATTTACTTGGATATTGTCTTTCGCCCAGGCTATGGCGCACACTTTTGTGAACTGGACGATGCCGCCTTTGCTGGGAGCGTATGCAGTGTCGTATTCGCCGCCGAAGATCGACATCATCGAAGCAATATTAATAAGCTTCCCACCTCCGCTTGCGAGAAAATACGGGTAGGCTTCGCGCGCGACCATGAATGGACCTTTAAGGTTCACATCCATCACACGATCCCATTCCTCGTCTGGGGTATCCTCTGGTCTAAAACGACAGGATGTGCCGGAATTGTTGACGACAATGTCGACCCTACCCAGCTGTTTGACAACCTGAGCAAATGCGCTTTTGACCGAAACAGGATCTGCTACGTCACACCTGACACCGATAGCGAGACCACCATTCGCGCTGATCTTCTCGATGGCATCAGCATTCTTTTTTTCATCTCGTGCAGCGATTACTATATTGGCGCCAGCGTTGGCTAGCCCCTCGGCCATGCCAAGGCCCAGCCCACGGTTACCGCCGGTCACAAACGCTACTTTTTCGTTAAGGTTGAATGTATTGTTAGTCATCTCGTTTTCCATAAACATTTCTTAATTGACGGGTAACTGTTTTGGACCTTTTGCTTAGCTCCTATGCAGTTTAATACAAGATCACATATTTCTGTGTGTTTCGCACATGGGGAAATCTCATGGCCGATCATGAGAAAGATGAATGCGTGTGTCACCTTGATAACCGTGACAGCCCACTTTCTGGATCTTCTATAAGATTATTCATGTACTCCAGTTCAACGTGCAGCCGGATAGTTGGATCGGAAAGTGACCATCCTGCCGAATTCGGATTTCCTGGGGCTCGGTCTAGACCTTTCGCGGTTTTGTTCCGCTTCTTTGATAGCATAATTTGCACTAAAGGAGATGACGTATGAGACGAACAAGGACGGATGAATTTCGCAATGATCCGGCGCGTCTTACGTCTGATCTCTTTTACGTGTTTGTCAGCCGAACCATTTGGCCCTGTCTTCGTTCTCATCTCGTATCCCTTCAAGGATTACGAGGAGCCAAAAACCCTCAATTAGCAGAAAACCTCGATCTGTCTCAAAGGCTATGGCGGGTTACATGACGACAGACACTCAGATTGTTTTATCCATTGAAATAAGGCAAACCACACCTAAAGTCGGTATCGCATTCAAGTTCGCGTACTCATTTTAGCTTTATGGTCGCAATTCCATTGTGCCTTTGAGTTCTGTTCTGAGCCAAGAGCAGAATTCCGTAACATCAGTGCGTTCCAACCGGTTTTTGGGAACGACGAGGTAATGGTGGCGATCCCATGTCTGTTCGATTTTGATAGGGCGAACCAAACTGCCTTCCTTGATAAAATCAGCTACGATGTGGTGCCAGCCAATTGCGACACCAAGGCCTCTTAGTGCAGCTTGAACCGTCATCATATAACTCGAAAAAGTTAAGCCATGCTTTGGTTGAGGCAACTCAAAACCAAAAGACGAGAGAAAGCTTGCCCAGTTCACTGAAGTCTGCCAAGGATAGCCAACAAACGCTGCTTCATCCAAATGTAACAACGTGGCGTCAGCAAGATCAGCCGGCTCGTTCATAGTAGGTCGATCCGTCAGATACTCCGCACTACACACTGGATAAGCCATTTCAGTGAGAACCTTTTCGGAATAGAAGCCGGGATCCGGATGGTATCCCGCTACAATAGATACGTCAAAGTCGTCTATCAACGGATTTGGATTCCGTTCCATTGAAACAATATTGATGTCTATTTCGGGGAAATGACGACGAAACTGGCTCATTCTCGGGATAACATAAAGGCTGGCTTGCGAGGTGAGCATTCCTACAGTAATTTTGCCAGAATCTCGTCTTTGCCTGATATCTTGTGTTACGATGCTAAGATGAGACAATGAAACCGCAACAGCTTCCATTAGGCGACGGCCATCAGGTGTTAAACGCACAGAACGGTTCTGGCGATCGAACAAGCGCGCACCTAGGCTTTCCTCGAGCGATCTGACATGCCTGCTTACAGCGGACTGCGTCAGGCAAAGTTCATCCGCAGCTACTGTGAAATTCTCTAGTCGTGCTGCAGCCTCAAATGCTCGCAAGGTGCCAAGCGGAGGGAGGATCCTACACGGAAACCGCATTTTTTACCTTTGCCTATATTTTAGTATTTATGTTCAGTCTGTTTGACATGCTGAGATCGACAAAAGGCAGGTTAACAATTTTTGCCAAACAATTCAAATTTTTCATGGATACAATTTTGAATTTGCGCAACCTGCACCGTGGCTCCTATTTTTCAGTAGCGCCCCAGCTCCCATTCTCTCCTAATTTTCCCCTCGTTGCAGATGTGCAATATTTTATTTGTTAGTGCCGACGCGAATTCACTTTTAGATATTAAATTATTGTTAAAAATTACTTTTTATGAATATAAGGTGAGTATTATCTCCCAAAATTCCAAGCATATCGTCTGTTGAGCAACTAACATAGAATAGTACATCATCGACAGGGATGTTGCGCTACCGCGCTCAAACAGAATAGCGATCAAATTTCGGAGCCATGAGTATTCCTCATCTGATTGCCTAGCCATTTGGAATTTGTGTTTGCTCGAGTTTTCTCTCAACTTGGCATGTAGCTTTTATTTAGGAGCGAATTGAGTGGTGACGAACGCCGAACATTTTATGCGAGACGCCGGAAATAGACGACGTGGCGGCCGGCAGGGCCGGAAGCGTTCTATCGAGAGTAGCCCTATCTTTCATCGCCCAACACTGGTTCGGAACATTCCGTTTTTAGATTTATTGGATGACGAGGGTGTTGATCAAATTCACGAAATGGCGATGCGGATCATTGAAGAAATCGGAATTGAATTCCGGGATCCGAAGTCTATATCGCTATGGAAAAAGGCAGGAGCTGACGTTGATGGGTGGCGTGTGCGCGCGGGCCGTGAAATGCTCATGGAATTACTCACAACCGCACCACAGGAGTATGTACACCGAGCCCGTAACCCAGAACGTTCAGTAACAGTAGGTGGCGAAAATATGGTTTTTGCGCCAGCTTATGGGATGCCCTTTGTTCGCGATTTGGAGGGTGTGCGTCGCAACGCAACACTGGCAGATTTGGACAATGTCCAGAAGTTGACCCAAATGGCGCGAGCAGTTCACGTTGCAGGCGGCCCGATTGTTGAAATTATGGATGTTCCGATTCCGCACCGACACCTGCATACGAATTTAAGTTCGTTACAATACAGTGACAAGCCCATCATTGGTGCCGTAACGGCCGCATCGCGAGCGGTCGACACTATTAAAATGATGCAGATAGTTTTTAGCGAGTCTTTCGTCGATGAGAACACGGTTACGACCTCACTGATAAACTCGACATCACCATTGGTGTGGGACGCAAATATGTTGCAGTCGCTTCATGTTTATGCGGCCAACAATCAAGCGGTTATCTGCGCACCTTTTTCGATGGCTGGTGCAAGTACACCGGCAAGCCCCGTGGGAACTATGGCGGTAGTAACCGCTGAAAATGTAATGGCTATTGCGCTGACTCAGTTGATTAGACCAGGCACTCCAGCGCTTTTTGGTTGCCCCGCAATGACGGTATCGTTGAGGACGGGTGCTCCAGTATTTGGGTGCCCAGACTCGGCATTGATCCAACTTCTGGCTGGCATGATGGCGCGACGTTACAAGGTGCCACACCGGGCCATAGCCAATTGCGCGACAGCTAAGACAGCCGACATTTACGCTGGCTACGATTCGATGTGGGGCGCGTTTTCTGCGATGTTGGCCGGTGCCAATTGGACTAGCCATGCCGGTGGGGTTGTGGAGAACACAATGACTTTGTGTTTTTCAAAATTGATGCTTGACTACGAACAAATGGACGCCTTCTACCACTTCGTACGCGGGGTCGAGATGGAAAAAATCTCGGATCTGGTGAAAGTCGTCCAAAGTGTGGGACCCGGTGGTCACTATCTAGGGACCGCTCACACGCGCAACAGCAATCTATTCGAACATTTGATGCAAGATACCAAGCCATATGATCAATGGGTTGAGGAAGGCTCTCGTGATGCGGTTGACGTCGCAAATTCTAACGCAATAGAACATCTCGCCCGGTATGTTAAACCACAGCTGGATCAGGGAATAGAAGAGGCACTAGTCGACTTTATTGCAAAACGAACGTCTGAGCTTCCGGCTAACGCCAGCGAATAGGATATTAACACGCCAATTACTTCTCTCGGGGTATGGCGGGCACCTTGGGTGGCGTTTAAAAGATGACTGAAACTATGCGCTTCAATTTCTTGCTTATTGAAGGTTTCTTCCCGTTGCCACTTTATGCGGCGATAGAACCAATGTGCTACGCAAATTACTTGTCTGGGAAGCAGCTATACATTTGGCGCTATCTATCCCAAAACGGGCGGCGGATTCTAGTTCGAAGAAACTTTTGATCAGCGTATCAAGTACAAACGAAATGAACTATGGATTAGTAACTAATCTTTTCGGTATATTTGCCCTCTGTTTTTTGTTGAGTTCAACTGCGCCGAAAGGACGTACATTGGCCCTAGTGGGAGAGCTATTCCTCAAGATCATATCAGCTGCTTTCTCGCCAATCATGATCGTCGGTGCATTCAAGTTCCCACTTGTTATTTCAGGCATGATTGATGAGTCCGCAATCCTCAGTCCAGCAATGCCGTAAACGCGCAATTCAGAATCCACGACGGACTTTGAGGTATTGCCCATAGCGCAAGTGCAGCTAGGATGATAGGCTGTTTCCGCATGTTGGCGTACCCAAGCGTCGATTTCCGCGTCGCTCTGGACAGCTGCACCAGGAAGAATTTCCTCACCACGCCAAATGTCAAATGCAGGTTGGCCAAAAATCTCCCGCGTTAGTCGGATTGCCCTGCGGAAAGTGGCAATATCTTCATCCTCACTAAGGTAGTTGAACATCAGTTTTGGTTTGTCTTTAGGGTTTGCAGAAGCAAGTTTTACTTCCCCTCGACTCAACGGTTTTACTGGGCTTACATGGGCTTGGTAACCGTGTCCGTGTGGTGTCGATGACTGGTCAAACCCCATAGCACCAGCAAGGAAATGATACTGCAAATCCGGTGCTGGAAGTCCATCCTTGCTTCGTATATATGCGTTTGCTTCAAAGTGATTTGTCGCGCCTAGTCCTTTGCGGAACAACAGCCATTGCAGACCAATGGCTGTCTTGGAGAATAAGTTGAAATGCCGGTTGAGAGAAACTGGTTTGGTGCAGGAACTCTGATACCAAACTTCTAGGTGATCTTGTAGGTTGCTACCCACTCCGGGTAAATCACACACTACTTCAATGCCATGAATCATCAGTTGTTTGGCAGGGCCTATACCAGAAAGCATTAAAATTTTGGGCGAATTTATGGGCCCAGCACTCAGGATTACCTCACGCCGAGCAGCTACTCGAATGACCTTCCTTCCTTTAGTATATTCGACACCAACCGCCTTCCCTTTCTCAATTAAAACTCGATGACAAAGCGCATTCGTTTCTAACTTAAAATTAGTGTTATTAAGGGCAGGCTTTAGATATGCATTGGCGGTTGATGACCGGACGCCATTACGAACCGTCATGTCCATTTTCCCAAATCCGTCCTGCTGATATCCGTTCACATCATCCGATTGAAGATATCCAGCATCAACACCAGCCTGAATAAAAGCGCGGTACAGAGGATTTTTCATATTACGGCCGTTGCAAGTGTGGATCGGGCCGCTCCCTCCGCGATAGTCATCTTCGCCATAGGCACATGTTTCGGCACGCCGAAAATAAGGCAAGCATTCCTGATAAGACCATCCCTTAGCACCTAGCTCCACCCATCTGTCAAAATCACCAGGATTGCCACGAACATAGCACATCCCGTTGATAGAGGAGCTTCCACCGATTACTTTGCCACGCGCCTGATGAATACTTCGATTATTTAGACCGGGATCCGGTTCGGTGTAAAAACCCCAATCAAAACGTGACTTCGTCATTGGTAGGTAGCACGCACCGGGCATTTGGATGATAACGCTATTATCTTTTCCCCCATACTCCAGCGCCAATACTTTGTGCTTGCCAGACGATGACAAACGAGCAGCAAGAACGGCGCCTGCTGAACCTGTGCCCACGACGATGTAGTCAAACTCTTCGTTGTTCATTGACCTAACCTCGTTGGTAACCAATAGCGAAAAAATCGTGTAAAAAACGGGGCGTATCAAAGGGTACGTCTGATGCCCTTTTAAACACAAGCTCGCATTTATCGGCGTATTTCATGAAAAATTATCATGTAAGAAAGGCTAGCCAGAATCGCAAGTAAAGCTAGAGTGTTGCCACGTTGTCAGGACTGTCTGACGTCAGCGCCTATCTGTCCAAATAGCGTTATTTGATAAGAGAGTGTTTTTGGCTCATCGCAAGCACTGAGGAATGGAAGGAGAGACAGACAAGCGGAACTGGACGTAAGACGTCAGAAAAGATCGTCAATGACATTCAGCGAGCGACGCGCAAGCAAGCCTTAGCGGAAGGATGCAACCAGCTCATCTGCGGGACCGGGTGCTTGCGCACCGGACTCGGCCAACGCGCCTGCGAGAAGGATTGTCCGCCGCTATCTTCTGATCGGGAAAAGTGCCTTCAATGTCAAGAAGGGGCTCTAAGCAGCCGTCCGCTATGCTGCTACTTAAGGGCTGCTGTGCGGGACTTTGCTGCCGTTCGCCGCGCTTAGGACGAAGGTCGGCTTTCGTTAGTTACTAACCTGCCCTCTACCGGACTCGACCCCTTCAATACGGTTATCCGGGAATTGAAGAGGGCGTTAAGTTGATTGAGATCATGGAAATCCAAACCAAAAGACTTGCGTTCTAAAAACACGTCGCCCAAAATACTGATGGAGGATGCCCGCAATGACTAACCCTATTATTGACGAATTCGTTGAACGAGCCCGTACAGCTGCCGCATCCGACACCTCCACATCTGCGATCCGCGAATTGCTTAAGGGAAGTCTATCGGAGTCCGACGCCATGGCGGATGCGATTGCATCACTGGAAGATGACGAAGTCATGGTCTTCGAGGACGAGACCTGCTCGATCTGGACTTGCCGCTATGATTCAGACGTGGTTTTAGCACCGCATGAGCACTGCATGTCTGTGCATATCGCCGTCTATCGTGGCGCCGAAGTCGAGGTGCTTTACAAACGCGAGCCGGGCCGGCTGAAGCATGGTGGAAACAAACTGGTTTCAGCAGGTGAGGTGGTCAGCCTTGGGCCTGATGCGATCCATGCGATAACGGCGGATGGGAGCGGGCAAAGCCACGCGATCCACATCTACGAAGGTCCGCTCACTGAGGTGAAACGGTCACTATTTGACTGGAACAGCGGCGAGGAAGTCGACTTCACCATGGAAAATTTCCATGCGATGCGGCGACTGAAGTCGAACATGAAAGAGTTCCAATAAAAGCCCCTTAAGACAGTTGGTATTGAACAACCGCGCACAATATTTGTTAATTTCGACGGGCCAAGGACGGGCCAGATTTCTATTCGCGCTCGACGTTCCCACTTCTGACCGGCACGCCAAATTCCTCGAAGCAGATTTGCGCTAACTTGGCAACTCCTTCGCGAATGTTCTCATTTGTCGGATGCCCAAAGCAGAGGCGCATGCGGTGTTTATTGTCCGCACCTTCGACTGTCCATAGAGCCCCGGGATTGATCTCTACGCCCTGACCTAAGGCCACAGTATACAACCGATTGGTATCAACAGATTTCGGAAAAGTGACCCACAGGTAGATACCGCCAATCGGCTTTCTATATTCGACATCTGCGCCAAAGTACTCGTCAAGAGATGCACAAAGCGTATTGGCCTTTTCTCTCAACATGTGGAGCAAGCCCTCGACATGATTGTCAAAATTCCTCGGCAGGAACTCGGCCAGCACTATCTGTTCCAACGCACCACTGCCCGCATCGGTTTTTAACGGCAGGATATGACCCATCAACGGCCACGGCGCGACGAGATAACCTACACGCAAAGCGGGTGCGATTGTTTTGGAGAACGTGCCACAGTAAATTACTCGATGCTCGTCATCCAGAGCATGAATCGCGGGTGGACGATCCCCTGAAAAAACTAGGTCAGCGTAACAATCGTCTTCAAATATGGGAACATCGTATCGCTTGGCCAGCGCCAGCATTTCCAGACGCCGTTCAAGCGGCATAACGGAGCCTGTCGGATTTTGGACGGTAGGAATGGTAAATATGTACTTCGGTTTGCGGCCTTGGGCGGTAAGGTCTGACAGTGCTTGCTCAAGTGCGTCCATGCGCATCCCGTCGTTGTCGAGTTCAATGCCAACATACGAGACACCCAACGCATCCAGCTTTGTCAGGGTCCCCGCGTAATTTGCTGCCTCTACCAAGACCACATCGCCGTTGTTCAGAAGAGTTTTATTGACCAGATCCATAGCTTGGAGCGACCCGGTAGTCAGCAAGACCTCGCTTGGATCAACCGACATTCCGGCGCGTCGTTTAAGTTGTTTGCAGATGATGTCCCGCAGCGGCAGGTGACCTTGCGGGCCGCTGTCCATACCATATTTCCCCATGGCGTGACCCAGATTTCGGATCACGTCACCAACAGCATCCGCAAGAGCCTCGGTCGGGACAGTTGGTTCATCAATATTGCCGCCGACAAAATGGAAAGGCGGATAGCCTGAAAACGGCTTTGCATCGCCTTTGGCAGCAGCTGACAGAATGGTGCTGAATTCAAACATACTTGAGACGCCTTTTCGATTTGGGAATCTTTTGGGGTACTATGTCAGCAAGTTAGAAAGAGCGCGACTCCCTCAAAATGCTAAGTCTGTTCGCAAAACCGCCATTGGCGTAATTCGCAGCGAAAGATCGGTTTCCGCCCCTGACCGACGAACGCTGCGTTTTGGTCCAACGTCAAAGAAGGGCAAAAAGCAGCAATGGGAGTTGGGTTAGCAGCTCAGCCACGAGAGGATTTTATTTTCAAAAGCCGATTAATTCACAGGTGCTTATTGACCATGCTGATACAGTGGATTATGCACTGCTGAGCACGAGCGGGCGTTGTGTAGTGGTAAGACCTTAGCCTTCCAAGCAAGTGTTTTATGTTTCCTGATCATTCCTGTTGTTGCCAAGTCATTCAGTTTATGTGATTAATTGGTGTATGGAGTTTCCTGTGAATTCCTCCTGTTTCAATCCATTACCTACAAAAAGCTGACAAAATGCCAAAGCTTACAGAGCACCTCGCAAAGCGCCTTCCACAGTCGAAGACTGGAACAGACAAGCACTGGGATAGCGAGATCAGGGGGCTGGTTCTCTTCGTCGGGAAGAGGTCAAAGACCTGGTATTTCCAGAAAGACGTGGGAGGAAAAACGCAGCGTATCCTGATTGGACGCTATCCAATGATATCCACGCAAATCGCGCGGCAGACAGCGATGGGCCTGGCGCTTGATATGGGGCGCGGGGCAGGGAAGGTGGCCCAGATCGGCGCTCCCCGTTTGGAAGCGGCCATGGAAGCTTACCTGGTTCGCCCCAAGCTCAGGTCGGAAACGCACAAGCAGGGCATGCGACAGCAGTTTGAGCTGCACCTGAAAGACTGGCTCAGGTTGCCACTGGATGAGATCACCAAGCAGATGGTTGTCGAGCGGCACCGATCCTTGTCTGACCGGCCGTCAGCTGCAAACCACGTTCTGAAGTACTTCCGAACGGTCTGGAACCATGCAAGGCGCATGCATGACCTGCCGGAATCTCCGACCATGGCAATTGAATGGTGTGACGAGACCCCCGAAGGGCGGATCATCGAGAACCTGAAGGAATGGCGTTCAACGGTTGATCGGCTGGAAAATCCATTGCACCGGGTCTTCTACGAACTGTCGCTCTTCACGGGTTTGAGAAAGACCGAAGTTCTGACGCTTCAATGGGATCAGGTTTTTGAGGATCGCATTCACCTGCCGATGACGAAGAATGGTCGCAGTTTCGATCTGCCTATCCTTCAGGTTCATCATGAAATCCTGGCGCCACTTAAGAATCTCAGCCGAACCTGGGTGTTCCCATCACCCAAATCCGCATCCGGCAGGGTTCATGCCCCGAAAAGGTTCAAGTGGTCTCCGCATGCCCACAGGCGCACCTTCGCGACCGTTGCGATGGAGGCAGGGGTCCTTGAAGAGGTTGTCGGTCGGCTTCTCAACCACACGCCTCTTTCCATCACAGGCCAGAGATATGTGAAGCCATCACTTGACGCGCTTCGGCCATCGATGGAGGTTGTTTGCGGGGAATTGGAGAACCGGACAAAAAATCTTGAAAATCGTGATGCTCTTGTTTGATTGCTTTAATTGAAGCTGATCTATCTGTCGTTTAGATTTAAAGGAAAATGGCGCTGGAAAATTTTTTCGATGAGAGTGACGAACTTCACCACAAAAAGTTCTTTCAAGAGTTGGAAAACACACTAGAGCACCACTTTTCACAGTGTGGAAAGTTCGATTGCGGGATAATGGCGCACTATCTCTGCTATGATCAAGTACATGGAATTCCGGAGATTTGGTCCGTCCCTAAAGTCCAGAAGAATCTTGAAAAGGTTAAGTTCCGTCTGAAAGAAGTGGCAACCATATTCGAGGAATTGCCGTGGTCGGTCTACGATGAAATGCGCTTGAATGCGCTGAAAAGAATGGAATTGTTCACGCCGCCCGGTGAGAACGAGCCAAAGGAATACTACGGTGAGCAACTTGAGAAGAGAAAGGCTATGCTGAATCTCGCTAAAAGATTGATCCCGTATTCGCCTTCTTACAGAGCCTTTTCAGCGTTCTCAGAGTTTTTTGCGGTGATCGACGACTTCTACCCAAGTATCGACGCCGCAATGGAAAAAGCAGAAGACGGTAGCCCGCTTGGGAAAAAGGACATTGAAGCGTGGCGGCTGGTGGATTCTTGTGCCAAGATGTGCGAGGTTCGCAATCCAAACACGATACCTGTTCCCAAACACATGAATTCTGCCGGACCGTTTTACAGGTTGTTGGCCGATCTGTTTCCACTGTTCGGATTGGAAACTTCGCCAGAAACGGCTTTCAGAGGTTGGAGAAAGCATGTGGGTAATGGAGATGAAAAATAGTTCAGCACTGCCCATGACCCATACCCATTTGTGGGCATCAATGTTCCAGACGTTACCTAGTGGAGCAGAACGATGCAGGCAGAATACCTTACCGCCCAAGAAGCGGCGCAATACACCGGGATAAGTGAAAGCTACTTGGCCAAGCTTCGGATGGGCACCCATTCCATAACTGGCCCACGGTTCGTGAGAATTGGACTAAGGGCAATTCGCTCCGAGCGCTCCGAGCTTGATAGCTGGATGGAAGATCGATCCACTAATCTGGGCGAGGGTTGGTAAGATGACGAAGCGAGGATCCTGGAATAAACTTCGCTTCTGCTGGAAGAACCAACTTCTCAAGACGCGTTCAATGTCGCGTGGAGCCAAACAGATGGGTGTCGTTCTTTGTGACATTTACGTCGACAAGGATACCGGGAAATGTTGGCCGGGAAACGAAGAGCTTTCGAGGTGCTTGGCGGCGTCGGTTCGTTCTGTCCAGCGACATGTCAACGAACTCATTGAGGCAGGCTGGATTCAGAATGTTCGTATCCCAAGAAGACGACGGGGTTTGCAGTTGGATTTCCCATTGTCGCTAAGGCACTACAAGCATGACAAAACTGTCGTTAACAAGATGCCAAAAGTGTCGCCTCAACATGACAAAACTGGCGCTCCCTATATAAAGAAAGAACCAAGTAAGAACCAAAGACGCGACAAGCGTGTTGAAAATATCGGTTCAAATGTCCTTGTGGAATGCACTCGAAGGTATGCGGTTGATACGTGGAAACGTTGGCTGAAATTTAACACCGAGCTTGACGTGGAGATGGTGTTCAATTTGCTTAGAATAGGTGACGCGTATTGTCTCCCTGAGGCACATCCCATCAACAACCTGGATGAGCAAAACCGCTACTACGATTTCTTTCACTCGGTTGTACTGTCAAATGGTGAATGTCTTTTGCAGCAGGGGCCAGCATGACGGGTCAAAACAAGATGCGTAGATCCATAGCAATGGTGTGCCGAACCTCTTCGACCCGAGAAGCAGGCAAAGTGGGTTTCGATTGCTGGTTGCAAAATGGAAAGCCGCAATCTGAAGGGGGGGGTATCGAAAAATAAAAAGCCCCCCTTTGGGTACCGGCGCGGGTAGCTCAGTTTACACGAACGCCGATTTGAGGAAAAAAGCCCATTCTTGAAATTCATCGAATATCTAAGGTAGATTGTCAGTTTCGAGCTAAACCGGTCGTTCGGGTTAAGAGCGGCGAACTACCGCTACGAGCCCAGAGTAACGGATGCTGCGAAATGCACCAACGATTGGTATGCATCAATAAAACTACCTTCTGCGCTGGCTGACGGTTTCGATTGGAAGAGCGCTTGCCCGCAGATGTCTTTCGACCCTATTGTTGCTGAAATTCAGCTTTAACGGTCAAAAGGACGTCATTGAAACCGCAGATTCCAAAAAAGACCGTAGAGAAATGGCAACGTATCGTTGACCTGATCGCGCGTGTTGCCGAAGTGCCAGCCAGTCTGGTTATGCGCACTGATGCGCCCTACCATTCGGTTTTTGTCACCAGCCGAAGTGAAAACAACCCCTATCAGGTTGGCTGCCAGTTCACGTTAAACGAAAAACTGTATTGCTATGGGGTTCTGCAAAATGACGGGGAGCTGTTCGTCGAGGACGCTACCTGTGATCCTGTCTGGTCAGATAATGACGATATGGAAAACGGTATGACCTTCTATATCGGCTACCCTCTGAAATGGCCGGACGGTGCGATTTTCGGAACAATCTGCGTGCTTGATTCACGGCGCAACCGGCGCGCGACATTGTTCCGGGAAGGGTTGAAGGAATTTGCCGGCGTGATTGAGGCCGATCTTGAATTGTTCATAGAGATAAACCGGCGGATCGAGTTGGAAGCCGAGTTACAGACCACTTTGGACGAGCTTGAACTTCGTGTCGCGGACCGCACGGCGGATCTGGAAGAGGCTAATACCGCGCTTCGGGTGTTGCTGGGCAGTGTCGAAAAGGCGCGCGAGGAATACGATCTCACGCTACTGCGCCAGATCAAAGGGCTGGTGATGCCGCATCTGGCAAAACTTCGCATTCGGCTGAAAGACGATCCAACTGGATGTGCCTATCTGGATTTGGTCGAAGACCAGCTGAAGTCGATCACCGCAAACGTGAGCAGGAATTTGATGACAGTGATGGAAAAGCTGACCCCGGTCGAGCGCGAGATAGCCCAAATGATCATGCACGGGCAGTCCACAAAGGAAATAGCGCGCATCCTATCGCGTGGGCGCAGCACGGTCGAATTTCACCGCAATAACATTCGGTCCAAGCTGGACCTAAGACATAGCGGAAAAAATCTGCGCAGTTTGCTACTATCTCTCCACTAAAACATGGGGAAGTTCCCCATGTTTTGCCAGTATTATTCTAATACATGGCCGACCAACGTTCGTCGCTATCATTGTGTCATCTGGAACCAAATCCAGGTCTTTGAACAACAGGGATGACAATCATGGACAGAGATAATCTCAACTTAGAACCTACGCTCATTAATGGTGAAAAGGATGAATTGGCCAACGGCATTTCACGCCGCTCCTTCTTTATGGCAGCGGGGGCTGCGGGTGTTGGTGGGGCTGCCAGCCTGCTGAGCGGTGCATCTGCACAGGCCCAGTCGACCGACTGGACGCAGCCTGGCAACAACAACGGAGTGATTGAGTTACAGAAAACCACCGGATCAGCCATTTCGGGCGCAGTGGGTATCGACTTCTATGGCCACTGCGCGATCAAGATCACATCGCCGGGTGGCGCGACGCTTATGTTTGACCCTTGGCGCGACGACCCCTCCGGCGCCTGGGGGCTTTGGTTCAAGAACGAATTTCCCGAAACGCCGGTCGATATCTGCCTGTCGACACATACCCATTTTGATCATGACGCCATTCACCGCCCGATTTCGACCATGGTGCTGGACCGCATGGTTGGAAACTTTGAATTCGCCGATATCAAAATCACCGGGTTTGCTGACAAACATGTCTGCCGCGCACCTGGCTGGTACAACTGGACAAATGCGCTGAACGAATTTGGCGTAAAGGCCTGCCCGCCGGAAAATGTAAGCCACATGGATATGGTGGTTTATCTGGTCGAGACAGGCGGCATCCGAACACTGATCTGGGGCGACAACCGGCATAATCCGCCACAGGAATTCTGGGATGCGATCGGACAGGTCGATGTGCTGACACTGCCCGTCGACGGGTCGCAGCACATTCTGGATTACCAGCAAGGCAACGATATCGTCGAGAGGCTCAAGCCCAAGGTCATCATTCCGACTCACTATCTGAGTGAAACAACCAGCTACACGCTCACCACGCTTCAAAACGCTGATGATTGGGTCAAGTCGCAACAAAGCTTCAAGATGCTGGATAGCGCGAGCCTGTCTCTGGAAGCCGGGGATGTCGCCGGTATGGATCGCGAATTCCTCTATTTCGGCAACCATGCCCATACCAGCTGATAGTATGGACCGATGCGGGCGAGGGGTCGCCACGATTCCTTGCCCGCCATCGAACGGGAACTACTTTCGGCGGTTTTGCTGTCGGCTTGTCATCATCGCCAAAAGGCAGTGAGTGACCAACATACCAACAATCATTCTGACGAGTGGAACGAACGCCAGTTTCTTACCCCATAGGCTGTGCAGCAGGAGCATAAGGAGCAGAAGCCGCCATTCGTGCGGTTGCGGCGAAAGAGCGCTCCGTCCCGCTGAGCGAACATACATGTTGAGAGCAGCGAACGGCGACTATGAGCCCAAACTACCAGATGCTGCAACTTGCACAAATGGCCGCAATTCGAGCAAATCGGACTCAGGGGGTTCACAGAAAATTGTGCTGTCTTCGATATACTACGTCTGCAGTCGACAATAGATTCGGTCACATCAAACTGATCTCTTTTACCGCAATTCGCAGTTGACCTCGATCAATCCGAACCAAGAATGGCTGCCAAGTCATCCTGGGGCTCCTGGCGCGCTTCCATATCAAGACCGCTTTGAATGTGAGCAAGATGAGATATGAGTAACTGCTCGGCCAGTTCCGGGTTCTGTGACTGGATCGCCTTCAGGATGCTGCTGTGTTCATCATCTGGGCAACTGGCGTTTTCGGATGATCCGAAGAGACCGACAATGAGTGATGTCCGCGTGACCAACTCGCGCATCATACGGAAGATAAACTTGTTTTCAGTCGCTTGGGCGAGTTTTGTGTGAAACTCACCTGAAAGCCGAATGATTTCGGTGCGCTCTTTTTTCTCGCGGGCCGCATCCTCGAGAGCAATGTGGTCAGTGAGGATCGTCAGATCGATATCACCTGAGTTCTGCGCCAGTTGCCGAACGAGTGGTGGTTCGATCAACATCCGGGCCGCGAACACATCGTTCGCCTCGGACTTGTCGGGACAGGCGACATATGCACCACGATTTGACTGTAGCTCAATGATGCCCTGACTTGAGAGCAGAAGAAGTGCGCGTCGCACCCGCATGCGACCAACACCGAATGTCTCGCAGAGGCGCGCCTCACTCAGTTTGGTATTTGGTGCCAAACGTTGTTCCATGACTGCCTTGTAGATGCGCTCAACAATAGTGTTTTCATCTGATCCCGACTTTGGGTCCGATGTAGCTATACTGCTTTGCTGCGGATTGGATAACACAAGATCACTTTCAAGACTGACGGTTTTTATGGCTTAGGCTGCCTGCAAACTCTTAAACTCCAATTAGAGTAAGGCCAAGCGATGAGGTTTGTCGACCAAAATGACAAATGTGTTGACAAAAATTGTTAACAATCGTGAACTGACAGGGCGGCATGCATGGAGATTCCATCAAACTGCCGGCCAAGAATGGTGCGAAACGCGTCGAAATTGAATTCAACGGGAGTTTGAGACATGCAAAGAAGATCACTTATGAAGGCGGCTTTGACGGCCGTTACAATGACAGTCTTTGGGGCAACTGCTGCCTTCGCAGAGAACCCAGTTCTGAAAATCGGATTTGTTGGCGTGACCAGTGGCCCTGCTGCTGCTTGGGGCATTTCCAACCAACGTTCTATGGAAGCGCGTGCTGCCTGGATCAACGAAACCGGCGGCTACACCATCGGTGATACGACCTATGACATCGAAATCGTGTCATTCGACGACCAAAAAGACCCCAAGCGCGCGATCGCGGGCATGGAGAAAATGGCCCAAGAAGGCATCCACTATGTCGTTGGTCCGAACGTCGATGACGGCGCGGCGGCCGTGCGTCCCGTGGCTGAATCCAACGGGATCATGTATTTCCCTTATGCGTTCCCCAAGTCGCTTTATCAGGCACCAGCCTCTAACGCGGTTCTGGGCATGGTTGCCAACTACCAGTCCGGCCCAGCGATCTACAAATATCTGATGGAAAACGAAGGCGTGAAGACCGTTGCGTTCATCGCAGCCAATGAATCTGATCCTCTCAGCCAGCGTGACGGCGGTGTTGAAGCCGCAACTGCCCTTGGTATGGAAGTCGTATCTTCCAACGTGACATATCAGGTCGATACTACTGACTTCACACCGGTTCTGACGCCCGTCATGCGCTCACGTCCTGATCTGCTGGTGCTGTCCGGTGTATCCCCTGCGAATGCGCCGCAGTTGATTCGCTCTGCGCGCGAGCTGGGCTTCCAAGGCCTTATCTCGACAGAAACTGCACAGGATGCTGGTGTTTTGGCCGAAGGTGCTGGTGATCTGGCAAACGGATTTATCTCTGTCGGTGGCGCGTCCACACCAGAGCTTGCATCGCCAATGATGAATGAATTCGTGCAACGCTACACGGATATGTTCGGCGAGTACAACGACGAGTCCAACACCAAGGTTTATGCATTGGAGTATATCCTCGAAACGCTCAAAGCTGATCCTTCTGCGATCACTGATGTTGATGCGTTCCAAGCGACAATGGACACATTTGAAGCACCAAACCCATACATGAACGGTGACGCAAAGCTGCGTTATGTCGGCATGACATCCTTTGGCCAGCGTCGCCAAGTTGCGGTTCCTCTGGTGGTGAATGTGTATCAGGACGGTGCGTTTGAAACGCTGTTCGTTGCTGAAGTCGACTAAACACGTCCCTTTCTGCTTTTGACCTTTTCCTAAGCAGAACTTCCCCGGGCCGCACGTGGCCCGGGGCTTTTCAAAGAAAGAAAAGCTCCATGGAACAGATACTTGCCAATGGCGTCTATCTGGGGTCCCAGTATGCGATGATCGCGCTTGGTCTGACCCTGATCTTTGCCCTCATGAACGTCCTCAACTTTGCCCACGGCCAGATGTACGTAATTGGCGGTTTCGTGACTTATACCTTCTACGGTCAATGGGGCGTGCCGTTTGTTTTGGCCTTGGTGATGTCTTGCGTCACGCTTGCCATTCTTGGAGCCCTGATTGAGAAATTTCTCTTCGCGCCCGTGATCAAAGGATCAGCCCGCGAAGAAAGTACAATGCTTCTGGCTGCCGGTATCGCCTTCTTCCTCGACGCTGTGATCCTGCTGGTCTTCGGTGAGAAACAGCGCGGTGTTCCAAAAATTGTGGATGGCGTGTTCAACTGGGATTTTAGGATCATTATGCCTTATGACCGCATCCTGATCTGTGTGCTTGCGATCCTGTCGATCGTCGCATTCATCGGCCTAATGCAATATACAAAGACGGGCCGCGCCCTGCGCGCCTTGGCTCAAGATCGTACAGCGGCCCAGTTGATGGGCGTGAATGTAGACCGCTACTCGATGATCGGTTTCGCGCTTGGCGCGATGCTAGCAGGTCTGGTTGGTGGTCTGTTGGTCACGATTACAGGTGTGAACCTTGGTATGGGCGGACCCACATCGATCAAAGCCTTTATGATGGTCATGATCGGTGGCGCGGGTGTGATTTCTGGCGCGATTTGGGGTGGGATCATCCTCGGGTTTATGGAGGCCATTGGCCTCGCGCTGCTCTATCAGTACGGCGATATTACTTATCTGCTGATCTTCGTCTCCTTGATGATCTTTCTCGCCATTAGACCGCAAGGCCTGATGGGCAAGCCGTGGGGTTGATGTGATGCTTGGATTTACCTCAAAACAGCTTTTCGGCGTCGGGATCTTCCTGTTCATGATCTTCATCGGCGTTCCGCTCATCATTGGCGCAACAGGGCGCTGGGACTTTTACTTTACCCTGACATCGGTGGCCCTGCTGGCGATTGCCAGCGCCGGGGTCTGGCTGACTTTTTACATCGGCCGGATCAATATTGGCCAAGGTGCTTTCGCGCTGATCGGTGCCTATGTTTCGGCCATTCTGGTGGTCAAAGCGGGCTGGTCCTTCTGGATCTCGCTGCCTGCGGCGGGCCTCTTCGCGGCAGTGGTGGCGATCCTGATCGGCCTTCCCATCCTGCGTCTTCGCGGCGTGTATTTCGCGATGATCACACTGGTTTTGACCCAAGTTGTCACACTGACAGCCTTGGCGCTGCCCATCACCAACGGGGCAAAAGGCATCTCGAACATCCCGCTACCCTCTGGCATCTCATTGTTCGGCATTCCGATCCTGCCCGACTTTGCCGCGATGGAAAACACCAAGCTGGCCTTCTATTATACCGCCTGCATCATCATGATCTTAACCTATGCAGCACTCTACCGACTGGTGAATTCCCGCCTCGGGCATTTGTGCCGTTCTATGCAACAGAACGAAGAACTCGCCAGCTCTATCGGGGTGAATATATCCTACATTCGCATCGTGATCTTTGCCATCTCCAGCTTTTTCGGCGGACTTGGCGGGGCCATGTTTGGGTCCATCGCGCAGTCGGTCTATCCGTCCAGCTTTCAAGTCGCTGACTCGGTCAACTTCATGCTGAACTGCTTTCTTGGTGGCCTTGGCTATGTCTTTGGCCCGATGCTCGGCACGTTGGTCCTCTACTTTGGCTGGGACTTGTTGTTTGAGTTCGGTAAATACCAGATGCTGATCTATTCAACGATCCTGATCATCATCATCCGCTTCCTTCCCAATGGCCTGCTGAGTATTCGTTTCGGCAAAGGAGGCGACAAATGAGCCCGCTTCTTCAAGTCAAGAACGTCACCAAGAAATACGGTGGTTTGACTGCAAACAATAACATCAGTTTTGACGTGGCCGAGAATGAAATCCTGTCGGTGATCGGACCGAACGGCGCGGGCAAATCCACGCTGTTCAAAATGATCGCGTCCTTTACGCCGACGACCTCTGGCGAAGTCATCTATCAGGGCGAGCGCATTTCGAACCTCAAGCCACATATCGTGGCGCGTAAAGGGGTCGTGCGCACATTTCAGGAAACCACGATTTTCAAAAGCATGACCGTCCGTGAAAGCGTTGTGGTGGCACAACACTTACGCGCCAAGGCCTCGCTCGCGGGATATTTCTGGGGGTCCAAGACGGCCAAGGACGATGTGACCGCCTTTGAGAAATATGCGGACGAGTTGCTGGAATTCCTTAACATGTCTGAGATCAGCAATGAACAGGCCAGCAATCTGCCGCAGGGGAGCCTGCGCGCGCTTGGCATTGCAATCGGCCTCGCGACGGACCCAAAGGTGCTGCTGCTAGACGAGCCCTTCGCAGGTATGAACCACGATGAAACCATGAACATGGTCAATCTTGTTCGTTCGGTACGAGACGAGCGTGGTGTGACGGTCATGCTGGTGGAGCACGATATGCCAGCAGTCATGAATATCTCGAATCGGATTGTGGTGCTCAACTTCGGCGAAAAGATTGCCGAGGGCACGCCATCTGAAATCCAGAACAATGAAAAAGTCATCGAGGCCTATCTGGGCAGCGTCGACGACGAGATCGGGATGTAAACCATGACAGCCATGTTGGATTTTAAAGACGTCGAACTTTACTACGATCATGTTTACGCGCTGAAAGGTGTGTCACTGAACGTGAACCAAGGTGAAACTGTCGCGTTGATCGGGGCCAATGGTGCAGGCAAGTCATCAATATTGCGCGCCATCACTGGTTTGGCCAAGCCGAAAAGCGGTTCTGTGACCTTCGAAGGCGAGCGCGTGGATGGCACCGACCCCTCGGACATCGTCAAACGCGGTATCGCAATGGTGCCCGAAGGCCGCCGCGTGTTTCCGTTCATGTCGGTCAAAGACAACCTGATGATGGGGGCCTTCACACGCAACGACAAAGCCGACATCCAGAACACTTTGGACAACATTCTGACGCGCTTCCCTCGCCTGAAAGAGCGTTACAGTCAGGCCGCCGGAACCCTGTCAGGTGGTGAACAACAGATGATGGTAATTGGCCGCGCGCTCATGGCCAAGCCCAAACTCTTATTGCTCGATGAACCTAGCCTCGGGATTGCACCAAAGTTGGTACAGGACATTGCGCGCTCTATCGTTGCGATCAACCGCGACGAAGGTGTCTCGGTGCTGCTGGTCGAGCAAAACTCACGCATGGCGCTGAGCATTTCACACCGTGCCTACGCCATGGCGACCGGGAACGTCGTGATCGAGGGCAACTCGAAAGAGCTGTTGCACGATGACCGGATTAAGGCCGCCTACCTTGGTGGCGAGGTGTGAGCTGATATGAAAATCCTGGTTATTAACCCGAACACAACCAGTTCCATGACGGATAAGATTGCGATTGCAGCACGAGCTGTTGCCCGCCCGGATACAGAAATTGTAGCCACGAACTCGCAAGATGGACCGGTCAGCATTCAGGGCTTTCTGGACGTCGCCACCTGCATCCCCGGCCTGTTGGCGGAGGTTGCGCGGCACCCGGATGTTGACGCCATCGTCATCGCCTGTTTCGATGACACTGGCGTAGACGCAGTGCGGACGCTGGTCAAGGTGCCCGTCTTGGGCATCGGAGAGGCTGCCTATCACGCAGCCAGTATGATCGCCAACAAGTTCAGCGTCATAACAACACTCTCACGCTCTGTACCGGGTCTGGAAAACAACTTGATGCGTTATGGACTGGCCCAAAAATGCGCGCGCGTTCGCGCAACAGATATTCCCGTCCTGAAACTGGAAGAGGGCGATCCGGCAACATTGTTCAAAATCAAGTCTGAAATCCGCGAATCCATCGCGCATGACAATACAGAAGCAATCGTTCTGGGATGTGCAGGGATGGCGGATCTTATGGCGCAGCTCAGCGAGGAATTTGGTCTTCCAGTTATCGATGGTGTTGCAGCAGGTGTCACCTTTGCAGAAGCGCTCGTGAACAATCATTTGCGCACGTCAAAAATCGGAGCCTATTCGCGCAATTGATTGCGCGGCCGGCAGCATCTGTTTGCATTCTTACCGCTGATAGACTTGACAAAAGATTGGTCGTTATTGCGCCATTACTGACCTTGGCGCAATCGCAGCGAAATGGCGCTTTGTCCTGTGTGGATGGCTCCCTTTTTGCAAGTACAATTTTGTGCTTGGCGTTTTGTCAGAAGCAGTCTTGTGTTCGGCCTCTTAGCGCGACGCACATGGCCGCTGGCCCTTCTGTGGTTGCCGTTCATAATGCAAGAAGTTTCTGTGCCATTTGCGCGTGTGATCGAGTGCGGTCTTCTGTGAGGCCTTGAAGTGCGGCCTGTCTGGAAGCCGCTGGCCGGTATGGTGATCCGCAGATCAGGTCCAAATCTGATGAACGAGCTTAGATTGGCTCGTGGGCCAGCACTGGTTTTCCTGCTCCAGATCTGTTCGATCATTTCGCCCATGCAGGTCGTCGACTTCTCACCCTCCCTTTCACCGACTTTGGTCTGTCGTGCATTGCATCTCTGTTATGCCACGGCAGCCTGCGCCGGATCTCGATAATCCTCATCCTTTGTCAACATGGCCCAGATCGCCCGCGCCATCTTGTTGGCCAAGGCAATCGCCACGAGCATCTTCGGTTTCCTTGCCAGCAGCCGCGCCAACCACGAGTCTTCGGCGATCGATTTGCGACCCAGCCAGTTCAACCGGGACATCGCACCGATGATCAACAACCTGCGGATATCGGCTTGCCCGGCCTTGGAGACGCGCCCCAACCGCTCCTTGCCACCTGAAGAATGCTGTCGGGGGACGAGGCCCAACCAGGCCGCGAAGTCCCTGCCACGCTTGAAGCTCGCCATATCTGGCGCGAAAGCTTCGACCGCCAGCGCGATGATCGGGCCGATCCCGGGCATCGTCTGCAGCCGCCGCGCCATATCCGTCTCGGCCGCCAAAGCCTTGACCCGCTTCGTCTTTGCGTCGATCCGTACCGTCGTCTCTGAGATTTGATCGAGAAGGTCGTGGCATTCCTCACGGACCAGGTCCGGCAGGTCGCAGTTCGGATCATCGAGGATCGCGTCCACGCGTCTGATGTGCCCGATTCCCTGCGGGACCGTGTATCCGAACTCGTATAGATGCGATCGCAACGCGTTCACCAACTCGGTTCGCTGGTGAACCAGCCTCTCCCGGCTCCGGAACAGCACCGCTCGTGCCTGTTGCTCTTTCGACTTCGGCTCGACGAAGCGCATCTCGGGCCGTTGCGCCGCGATCACGATCGCCTCGGCGTCGGCAGCGTCGTTCTTCTGCCGCTTCACGAACGGCTTAACGTATCGCGGCGGGATCAACTTCACCTCGTGGCCCAACCGGGTCATCTCCTGCGCCCAGAAATTGGCGCTGCCGCAGGCCTCCATGGCGACGACAGCCGGGGGCTGCCCGGCCATGAACTTCAGAAACTGCGGCCGCGACAGTTTCTTGCGGAACAACACGTCCCCTGTCATCGACGCTCCATGGATCTGGAAAACATTCTTTGCCAGATCAACCCCAATCATCATATCTTTCGTCACGGTTGCCGTCCTTTCTGTTTCGTTGATGTAACACCACCAACTTGGCACATTGCGATGCCGTCGAGGGAGGGCGGCAACCACCCCATCTGATGGTTTCCACCAACCAAGTCCCATTCCGCACATCGAACAGCAAGCGTTCAGGACAAAGCACGGGGCCTCTTGGTTTTAGGGCTGACAAAG
>NZ_JALKAK010000023.1:0-37004 GCF_023015645.1 Pseudohalocynthiibacter sp. F2068 | reverse complement strand
AACCTCTGATTTATTTCCAGACTTCCTAACCATAAGGCCAGTCCGCCAGACCAAAACAACGTCGCCGCCGCCTCGGTGAAGTGGTGTTTAGGCCCACACGCAAAGAGTCGCAAGAGGTTTTCTGCTCAAATATGAAAGTTTTTTTCCGTTAACCGTATTCATTAGATTTTTTGGTGATATTCCGCCGAACCAACGGACGCTGCCGCTGCAGATTCCGGAATGACGGCCCGGTGGTGGCACGGTTTTACTTCGGTTTCGAATATATCCAGAATCAATTGATGCGTGTGGCGTGACGCTTTTCGGTCGATTCCTTCGCTCTGCCCGTTGCCCTATATAAATGGAAAATAAATGGAAAACCCGCCAACCATAGTGGCTGGCGGGTTCTGCTTAACAAGCTCGGAAAACTATTTCTACAGGTTTGTCCAAATCTGATCGTAGACCGGCTGTGTTTCCTGATCGCAGACCTCGATGAAGACCCCTGCCCCGGCCTCTGCTGGCGGGTTTGACTCTGGCAAGGTGGCAAGTGCCGGGTCAAGATATTCAGAGACACTGCTTACGCCAGAACCGTAACGCGCATAGTTTGATACCGCTGCGATATTCTCGGGCTCAAGCAGGAAGTCCATGAACTTGAGCGCATTCGCACGGTTGGGCGCGTCTTTAAGCAAAACGACATTGTCCATCCAGACCACATACCCCTGCGTTGGGAAGGCATATTCAATGTTTGCCCCCTCTTCGCGGGCCTTTGCGCCGAAACCATCGTAAATCTGCCCTACAGCCGCATCACCAGAAACCAGCACTTCTTTCGCAGTATCCGAGTCGAAAGATGCCCAGTGCCCCTTGGCTTCTTGCAGCATGTCGTTCAGCGCGCGCAGCTTGTCGCGGTCATTCGAGCATTGCGCCATCCCCATATGCAGCGAGGTCATGGCCATCACTTCGCCCTGGCTGTCTAGCATGTTGATGCGCCCGGAAAGCTCTGGTGGCGGACTGAACAGAATGTCTGTCGTGTTGATATCGCCCTGAAAAACATCGCGATTCACGGCAAAGGATGTCGACCCCCACTGATATGGAATGGAATGCATGCGCCCCGGATCAAAACTCGGGTCAGCCCATTCTGGTGCGATATTGCCTTTGTTGGCCAGTTCGCCCTCTGCGATGGTGTCCAGCAGGCCCTCGCCCGCCATGATTGACACCATAGAGTCGCCGGGTACTGCCACATCATAGGTTCCTATGGCCCCGGCCTTCAGGCTCGCCAACATGGCTTCGTTACTGTCGTAGGTATCCATCGTGATTTCGATACCTGTTTCGGCTGCAAACTTATCCAGCAGTTCCTGCGGGATGTATTCGAACCAGTGATAGATCACGAGTTTCTCTTCGGCCGCGACAGCCTGCGCGCCAAGGCAGAGCGTGATCGCAGTCGCGGTGGTTTTCATCAGAGTTTTCGTATGGTCCTCCATTTGTTGGGTTTATTTTGTATTGTCGGATTTGCTAACGAAGTAAGAGATCGTGACCATCACAACCGAGATGGACAGCAACATGGTCGAGATCGCCATGATGTTGGGTTCAGCCCCTGTTTGACCGAACCAAAAATCGCGGTCGGAAGGGTTTCAACCCCGGCGCCTTTCACAAAGTTCGTGATGATAAAATCATCGAGTGACACGATAAACGCCAGCAGAAAGCCAGAAATGATCCCCGGCATCATTAGCGGCATAAGTATACGTCGGAATGCCTTTGCCTTTGTGGCACAGTCAAACAAATCAAATCCGGCGTTCTGGATTTCATCGGTTGCGCCCGTCCATCCATCGCCGACCCGTTCCTTCCGAAGAAGGTAGAAGAAGGCAGGATAGACTACATTCGTGAATGCATCGGCTGCAACATCTGCATTACCGGCGACATGACCATGTTAATCAGCCGTTGCACTCAAAACCCTATATTCATGGAGGAATGGCGCAAAGGCTGGCATCCCGAGATCATGAATAAGAAGGGCGACAGCAGCAATGTACTGGTTGTCGGTTCTGGTCCTGCCGGGCTCGAAGCGGCATGGGCGCTCTGCCGTCGGGGGTATGATGTTGCGATTGCTGAGGCCGGAACAGAACTTGGCGGTCGCGTTGCGCGTGAAAGCAAACTGCCCGGTTTGTCCGCATGGGGCCGTGTCAAGGATAACCGTGAATACCAGCTAAGCCAGCGCGCCAATGTAGAAACCTATTTCGATAGCAACCTCAGCGCCGACGACATTATGGAGTTCGGATTTGAGAACGTGGCGCTTGCAACCGGGGCAACCTGGCGGCGCGATGGTGTGTCACGCCAGCACGTTGTGCGAATGACGATTAATCCCGAAATGAAGATCTATACCCCCGATGATCTGATGGATGGCACCGTGCTTTCGGGCAATGTCGTGATCTATGATGATGATCACTACTATATGGGCGGTGTGCTTGCCGAATTGCTGGCCCAGAACGGTGCCAAGGTTACACTGATTACACCGTCCGCTTTCGTTTCGGACTGGACAAACAACACGCTGGAGCAGGCCTCGATTCACGCCCGGCTTGCTAGGATGGGTGTCGACATCGTGCTGAACCGCGGCGTTACAGAAATTGACACTGACCACGTTGTCAGCAATTGTGCCTAAACCGACATGACAGGTAAATACGCGGCTGACGCTTTGGTTATGGTCGCTTCGCGTGTTGGGAACGACGAAGTTTATTACAATCTGAAAGCGCGGGAGCCAGACTGGGCCAATGCAGGTATAAAATCTGTAAAACTGTTTGGTGACGCCGAAGCCTCCGGCCCTATTGCGTGGTCTACCTGCGCGGGGCATCGTTACGCACGCGAGTTAGACGGTGAATACATTGGTGATGCCCTTTCGTTCCGCCGTGAAATCACAGAACTGGCAAAGTATTGAACGCCTCTTACAGAACCTTTGAAAGCGCCTTGCGAAGTGGCTCTACAATATCGGGAATCTGTTCTTCGGTCATGATAAAGGGCGGTGCCAGCAAAACGTGGTCACCGTTTTTGCCGTCGCGGGTTCCGGACATCGGGTAACACACCAGACCTTCAGCGAAAGCCGCTTTTTTCATTTTCCCAGCTATCCCCAACGACGGATCAAAGGGGGCTTTCGTCTCTCGGTTCGCGACGATTTCCAAGCCGATAAACAACCCCCGCCCGCGAATGTCACCGATATTCGGGTGCTGACCAAAGGCTGATACCAAAGCTGACCGTAGCTTTTCGCCCATTGTCGTCACGCGGCTCATCAGGCCCCGATCTAGAAGCGCACGCACCACGGCCAATCCTGCCGCCGTCGCAACCGGATGGCCAATATAGGTATGTCCGTGTTGGAAAAAACCGGTTCCGTTCGCAATCGTGTCGTAAATTTCACCGCTGCACAGCATGGCGCCAATCGGTTGGTATCCGGCCCCCAACCCTTTTGCGATGCACAGGATATCTGGCGAAACTCCGTCAGCTTCACAAGCAAAGAGATACCCGGTCCGCCCCATACCGCACATCACTTCGTCAAGGATCAAAAGCACACCATATTGATCGCAAATTTCCCGGATGCGTTTGAAGTACCCTTCAACAGCAGGAACGGCACCCAACGTTGCACCAACTACGGGTTCCGCCATAAATGCCATAACCGTGTCCGGGCCAAGGCGTAGGATTTCATCTTCCAGCTCCTGCGCAGCACGCAAACCGTAGGCTTCTGCACTTTCAGCCTCGCCTCGCAGAACATATTCGTAACAGGGTGAAATGTGGCTGACTTCAATCAGCAAAGGTGCGAATTGCTGACGTCGCCACTCGTTTCCGCCTGCTGACAGCGCGCCGATTGTATTGCCATGATAGCTTTGCTTGCGGGCGATCAGGTGACGTCTTTGCGGTTCACCCTTCTCAACGTGATATTGGCGGGCAAGTTTGATCGCTGCTTCTGTAGCTTCTGACCCCCCCGACACGAAATACACCCGTTCAATTCCCTCCGGTGCATTTGCAACTAAAAGATCGGCAAGTTCTTCGGCCGGTTCAGAGGTAAAAAACCCGGTGTGCGCAAATGCGAGCTTATCAAGCTGCGCTTTGATGGCTTTGGTTACTTCAACATCACTGTGACCAAGGCAGGAAACCGCGGCATCGCCAGAGTCAAAATAGCGTTTTCCGCTGGCATCTATCAAATAGCACCCTTCCCCACTTACAGCGGTTGGCGGGTTCAGCTTACTGTGGCGCGGGAATACATGGCTCATGTCAAGCGGCCTTTTCTGATGTGGCTGGACAGAGGCCCAATGACTGGCCCTCCGCTACGGCAAGGGTGACGGTTTCGGCATTGTCCGGGTGATCCTGCCATCTGACAACTCTATATTGTTTTCAAATCAATTGGACCAGTCAGATGAAGCTGCTCAGTATCATAAAATTGCAGGAACATTTAATTTCTCAGTTCGACCGCTTGTTTTGGTGGCGGCCACAGATGGTCGTTGCTTAAATTCGTTTAGTAGTGGGCAAGATAACCGCCATCGACCGCGAGTATCTGGCCCGAGATATAGGACGCAGCGGGCGACGCCAAAAACAATACCGCTGGCGCCAACTCGTGCGGCTCGCCCCATCGGCCAACCGATGTGCGCCGCGCAAGCCACGCTGCAACTTCTGGGTCGGCCACGGCATCTCGGTTTGGATCTGTTTTGAAAAACCCCGGCGCAACTGCGTTCACATTTATACCTTTCGGACCAAGTTCAGCAGCCAATGCCCGTGTCAGGCCGTTCAACCCAGACTTCGCCATTGTATAAGCCGCATCGCCTGACTGGGCGATAAGCCCGGCAATAGAAGATATATTAACGATCCGGCCGCGCGTCTGATGTGCAATCATTAATTCAGACACCTTTTGTGCCAACAGGAACGGAGCGACAAGATCAGCATCGAGCAAACGACGAACTGACTCTGCATCGAACTCTGCAAACGCGCGACGATCACGCATCCCAACGTTGTTCACCAGAATGTCCAGCTTTCCACTGACATTTTTCAGACGTTCAAACGCGTCAGCCATCTGTCGCGTATCGGAGACATCAAAGACCAGCGGAAAGGCGATGCCGCCAGCGCTAGCGATTTTTTCAACCGCTCCCCTCACCCGGTCTTCAGAGCGCCCATTGATGAAGACACGCGCACCTGAACGGGCAAACAATTGGGCAACTTCGAATCCCAACCCGCTGCTGCTACCCGTTATCAAAGCATCCTGACCTGCGAGTGAAAAAGGCGAGGTGTCTGACACGTCATCCCTCCGAAAATAGAAAAACTGAAGTGGTGGTACCATCTCAACAGTGACCTGTCATGCTGCTCAGACCAAATCCGTTCCGCGAGCATCCCATATGCTGCATCGTTTTTTGCATCTTTCCGCAGCATAACGCCGAGGATTACCCACGAATGTATTCTGTAGATATATACGGTGTCGCAGGACAGCTTCTGTAAATTCCCTGTTTTGGGGCGCAGGTAAATTCAATGACGAATGACGAACTAAGCGAAACTTCTTTGACAAAAAGGCGGCGAAGCTTTTGAGCTTTTGGTTAGCCTTCGTGTCTTATCTTCAAAGCTTTGACGAAATGATTCCAGTATTGAAGCCCCCCATCCGCAGCTCAGAGAATAGGCGTTGATACTCAATCTTCGGGCATCGGTTTTGTATCACCGTTAAACCAGCTGCTTCGGCAACAGCTGCAGAGGCTGCGTGTTCCACACCAATTTGCATCCAGACTGTCTTTAGCTCTGGCAAGCTCTCGATCGCTTCATCAACAATCGCTGGTACGGATTCAGAACGGCGGAAGATATCTACCATATCGACAGCACAGTCCTTTGGAATGCTTGCAAGATCCGGCTGCACCGTTTCACCAAACAATTGCTTGCCAGCATGGCCCGGGTTAACAGGAATAACTCGATACCCCCGAAGCGACAGGTAACGGCCAACATAATTGCTCGGACGAATGGGATTAGGCGACATGCCAACACAGACGATAATCCGGGTCCGCTGAAGTATTTGTTTTAGATGCGTATCAGAGTAAGTCATAGTTCCCTGTATCAACTCTGATCAAAAGAAAAAAGCGCCCGGACAAAATGCCGGGCGCCAGTCACGGAACGAGGGACAGTAAAGAGAAACACAAGGTTCCAAGATTGCGTCTCTTTTATCAGATAGGGGTTAATCCGACATTTTGAAGGGGAGGTCATAAACTTGTGATCAAGCAGGAGGAAATCTGCCTATGTGTCCAACACCCCGGGCCAATTGGCATCCGCTTTACCAATATTTCCGGGAATATCCCCGCGCCATATTTCGCGAACCGGAAGGCTGTAGTTCAGGTATAGCTTTTCTTCGTGTATCGTCCAGGCCTCTGGCACTGTTGACGCCGTTGCACCCTTTGAAACTGCAAATGCACAATAACCACCGTACTGCGGTGCAAATAATTCGGGGTTAGCTTCAAAACGCACCATGTTGTTTGCACTTGAAAAATACCAGGTCGCGCCTCTCCAGATCAGTGCATGTGTTTCATCGCCAAGAACCGGAGCAGATTGGGAAAAATAGGCAACCGGATCATATCCATTTATTGCGACACCATCCGTTGCAAAAACCTCTGGAGATGATGCAAGAGCCGGTCTCACAATGGTTCCGACAACCGGCAAAGCCACTAGCAATCCTAAAAATGCGCGCCGATTGGTCATGAGATTTCTCCTTGGTTGGTGTTCCACATAAAAATAAACCAAAAAAACAAGCTGAACACCCCGTTAACAAAACTGTGAAAACAGTGTCCGAATAGCCTATTCATCTGTTCGCATGGAAAAGTGTTTCAACCAGATCGGAGGCGCTAAAGCGCCACGGCTTTTATCTCGCCTCAAAGAGGCTCGGGCCTGCGCTCCGCGCGGGGATATTTAGGGAATAATGAAAGAAAATTTCCTTGCCCTACAAGTTTTCCGCATGTGGCGCACACATTCGCAGGACGAGCGAAAAAACGTGGTGCGAACGCACCTCAAACTTAAGACTGAGATGTGGCGTAGAGCGCAACTGCAGCGGCGTTCGAAACGTTGAGCGAACCAAAACCTCCGTGGAAAGCAATTTTCACGAGAGCATCGCAGGTCTCTTTGGTTTTCTCGCGCAGCCCCGGGCCCTCTGCACCAAGGACGAGAGCGATCGGGCGATTTCGCTTTCCTGCCACCGCATCCGAAATCTCGTTTTCTGCCTCCCCATCAAGTCCCAGAACCAGATATCCCATTTTTTGCAACGTCTCGATTGCATCAGCGAGATTGCGGACCCGCAAATAGGGTTGCCGTTCAAGTGCGCCAGACGCTGTTTTTGCAAGCGCCCCTGTTTCAGGTGCGGCGTGGCGCGCTGGCGCAATAACCGCTTGGGCACCGAAAACTTCGGCAGACCGCAGAATTGCCCCGACATTATGAGGGTCAGTTACCCGATCAAGCAAAACAACCCTTGGTGCCTGACCGTCCGCAGCCATGCAGCAGTCTTCTATAGAACCCCAGTTAAGCGGCTTGACTTCAAGCGCGGCCCCCTGGTGCACAGATTGCGGATCAAGCGGGGCATCAAACTTTCGAGGATCGACAATTTCAGGTTCGATACCGCTTGTTTCAATCTCGGCCACCAATTTGTCACTTGCGTTTTTTGTCACCATCAAGCGCAATTTTTCGCGACGGGGATTGAGCAAAGCGTCGCGAACTGCGTGGAGGCCAAACAGCCATACCGTCAGCGCTGAAGAGGCGCGCCGCGCCTGTTCTTTTTCGATGACCCATTTGGGTTTTTTCATTACACGAATGTCCTCATACTATGCGCGCCGGACAATGCGCTGCACATCTGACCTGTGCAAGAGATTTTCCTGTTGACGGGTCCGTATGCTGAGGGTATCCAACGCCCCATTCGAACGGGTCAACGCCCGCCGGATGGGCGACAGGCCGCAAGGTGTGGCAGGGGACTGTAACTCCCTCGCGGAGACGCACGCCTGGTTCGATTCCAGGGTCGCCCACCACTTCTCCATGATGCTGGTTTTATTAACATTCCCACCAAGTGCGCGCTTTTGAGCGTTCTTTTCCTGTACTTTTGATCCCGTTTTCTGTACTTTTCTAGTGAGAGGTACAGAAATGAAAACTAAAAAAATCAGGTACCTGTTAGAAGAGCGCGGGCGTTACTACTATCAGCGCAAGGTACCGAAAAACCTCGTACCCGCAATCAAGGCAGACCGTTGGCACTTGCCTGTTGGACCAGACTTTGAGATCGCTACTGATCGCGTCAAAGAACTCAAGAAAGAACACGACGCGATAATCGCTAAAGCCAAAGCTGACCCCTCCTTTTTGGTGACACTCCGGCGCGACGGAGAAGCTCGTGTACAGACCAAGGAGAAAGCCAAGGCCAAGCCCCTAGCTGACTTCATAGAGAGCGTCAGGAGTGGAGAGATAGACTGTTTCGCAGCTCGCGCTGAGATGGCATTTCAGAATGCACTGGCAGAGGAAGAAGGTCCGGCATGGCTACGAACACCCGATTTCCTCGATGACCTTCAAGAGTCGCGGAAACCCTCCGTCGAAATCGGCTCCGGAACCAAGCGAAAGGCTAATGCAGGACCAGTTACGCTAGAAGAGTACAACGACGCAGCGGCCTGCTACGCAGGCATAGCCCCCCCAGAGTTTTTCGAAAAGTGGCGCGATTTCTATGTTGGTACGGACCGCAGCTTCACCTTTAATGAAGTCGCACCAATATCGGATGACGAGTTTGCGGACCGATTGTCTGAGCATCTCGAACAGCACTTCTGCAGCGTTTCAGCGCCAACCGATGAAGACGAAAGGTTAGAGTTTGACATTCTCAAGATGAAGCTTGAACGTCTTGTGGCGCGATACTCGCCTACTCCTGACAAGTTGTCTAATGTGTTTGAACGTTTTTTAGACTTCAGTCGTATCAAGACACGGGCAAAATATGACCGCGTGTTCAAACGATTTATTAAACACTCGCAGGATATACCAATATCCCAAGTTACACCTACAATGCTCAGGGAATATAGAACCAAGCTGCTCGCGGAAGACCTTGCAATATCGTCCGTCAAAGCTGCCTTCACACCATTGAAATCATTGTTCAGATTTGCGTTCGATGAAGAATTAATCTCTTCAAATCCGGTACGAGACATAACATTCCCACCAGACAGAAGACCAATTCAAGAGGTGAAGGCTCTGCCCTTCACTCAAGATGAAGCTGACCGAATTTTGAATAGTGTTGATCAGTTTTGGCTAAAGCCATTCCCATATTTGGACGACGATAGACGGCTTGCCATAAGACAGATTGTCAGGGCGTTGGCTTTTACAGCGGCCCGCCCAATCGAACTTATGAGCCTCAAGCGTGAAGACGTTACCGAGGACGCCATTAACATTCGACGCACAAAGACGAAGAGTAGCTGGCGTTACTTACCTATCCACCCCGAAATTGCGGATTTTCCGGCATTTGTAGCTAATGGTGGCATAGAGTGTTTGATGACAAATCACACCGACCCTGTTGAACCCGTTCGCCACAATTTCATTCGGCTTCTCCGTGAGCATATGGAAAATCCAATCCTTGAATCGCGTAAAAAACTCTATTCATTCCGCGCGTCATTCCAAGATGCACTCAGACGTGTTGGGGCACCTTTGGAAGTGAGGCAAGCTATTCTGGGACATACCGAAGGTGGCGCTATAAAGCACTACAACAGCGGACCTGAATTTGCACTGATGTGTGAGTGGGTGAACAAAGCAGACCCACGAAAATAATTTTCGATTACCAGCCGATCCAATTGCACTGAGGCCTTTGTTGTTGTGAGGCGACGCTATTTGAACTCACGTCTAACCTGACCCGTTTTACAAGCCAAACTTGATTTTTTCTAGTATTTAGTGTACTAAATTAAGTGTGATCAGGGCTGCGGTGCAGCCGCTGCAACGCGCCGGGGGCGTGGACATTTTTTTTAACATTCAGGATCAAACCATGATCACTATTCGCTTACTGCGAACAGTTATGGCGTGGGGCGAAACTAGGACACGCACCTTTTTGGAGCGGCCCTATCCGCTTCCGTACGCGCATGCACCTTCTGTTCGGTTTGGTGGAGGGCAAACACGCCTCTATACACTGGCTGACATCATTTCACGCCTCAAGCTCCTAAATCACCCGCCCAGCGCGGAACAATTCCGAAACCTTTTTGAAGGCCGCGTAAGCGGCCGCATGGAACAAAAATGACCAACCACACAAATACACGCATTTGTTCGTTAGAGGCAGGCCTATCCTCAAAGCAGAAAGACAAGATCAAGATAGTCCGCCACCAAGTGGAAATTGCCCTTGCACGTACCTATGGTAACCGTCTTTCACCCATCATCGTTGAAAATCTGTTAAGTCAAGTGATCCTCAATTCTTCAGTTCTGGCTCATCTTGAGGAAGTTGCAGTTGATGAGATTCCGACCAACTCAAAAGGCTGGGACTCGCTTGCGAAGGAGCTGGCAGAGCAAGATGAATTGGCTTGTCGTAACCTCGATTTTTCAAACTCCTCGCTTAAAGCAGAACTGCGGGCTCAAGCCGTTGCAGCGGTTCAACCGTCCAAACGGATTGCTATGGCTCGTGCTGGAACTCTCGACACGTATCTGGACGAATGCGTTATTGGCGAACTTGAAAGACGGGGTCGGCAATGACTACCGAAATGTCGCTGGCAAAGGCTCGTCGTCGCTCTGAAATCTGGGCACTGCTGGTTAGATCTTCATTACCTTCAGATGTATTCGAACGAATAGTCGCAACCACTCTCACGGACGAATTTACCAGCACATAATTCACGAATGCTCCGGCGCATGAGCCTACTCAATCCAGATTCATCCGCAGTCAAACCACGTAACGGCGATGTGCAATCCGTTTAGTGGCCTCAATACACGCACACCAGCAAGAGAAGACACTGAAGATGACTTACATTGAAGATATCACGCGCGCGCTGCGCAACCACATGGAAATTTTAGATCGCTCTGAAGGTAAGGGGGGCTACTACCTCGTTTCAACAACTTATGACTCCTTATCTACCCTCCTAAAAGGGCGTAGGCAGGCAATTCAGGTATTGTTTGGGGCTGGGTTTCACCGTTCCAAAGAAGAGGCTGGTGAGTGGGAGACCATTTCACGCGGTTTGCGCGGTTTCCGCAAGTACGAGGCACCGTGGCACATGTTGCACCAGATCACTGCAGAGTGGCAGTCAGAATTACAATAAAGCTGAGAGCATATATACGCGCGCGCTCATAGACGGCAGATAAGTAACGCGTCTAATTTGAGTACACCCCGCTAGGTATTCGACTAAATCAATCATAAACGGTTTTAGAAATTTAGGTCAGCAATACTGACCTTGACCCGTTTTTTCCGATTGCTAGGTAAAATTAATTTGCGGTGCTAATGAAGATCTAGCTCATAGCAAGGGCTGAAAACCGGCGGTCTCCGTTCTTTCCAATTTTTAACGCGTACGCGCGAACAGGAAAGGTGTACCTGCCAAGTATAGGAATAACTACGAATGATTAAACTAAGTGGCGAAGCGAGCAGGATTTTGCAAGGGCTGAGCGAAAACGAAAAGAAACAGATCCGAAGTGCACGAAAGGCCGACGGCATCGCGTTGCCAGCAGCGTTGATGCAGATGCAACACCCAAGCAACGCAGACTTGATTGCCGTGTTTTATGGCATGGAAAAGGCAGGTGCATCGCCCGCTGACTATCCTGCTGTGATCGGAGAGTTTGATAAGAAGTGGAAGCTGGGCAAGCGCTTGCCGGGTGACCTTCGGAAGGTGGCGAGACATCTCTGGACAGAGCGTCAGCATGTAAAGAGCCTGACGATCTCAGTAGGGATAAATATCAGTGAAACCGGCTTCGATGAGCACTGTGAATATACGTTGAAGCGTTTAGGTCAAGTCCACACACCAGACAAAGCCACGCTTTTCCGCCATGGGGAAGAAATTGCTGAGGTCGTACAAATTGCTGAGGCCGGAACTGCAAATATTGACGTTCTCACACAGGATCAGTTTTTTCGTGCCTTGTCTGATAATGTTGCCTACAAAAAACAGGTCAACAGTGATAACACGTTTCGCTGTGCCCCACCGCAGGACTTAGTGAAATACGTTTACCACAGCCGCAATTTGCCTTTGCCTTACTTAGCTTCGCTAACACGTGTCCCGACCATGGGCGAGGATTACCGTATCAATACTACGCCCGGTTACAACATTGCAGGACATGTGTACTACGCCCCGCCTCTTGACGTTTCCATCCCTGAACTACCCAAAATAGTCTCGGCGGAAAATCTTGCGGAAGCCAGACAGATTCTGGTGAGGGAATGGCTAGGAGATTGGCCTTTCGACTGCTGGACACGCGCAGACCTAGAAAAGGCTGCACTGGGTGGCGATGTAAACAACCCGCCGCCACCTTCACTCCTGAATGCAATTGGTTTTGCAATGGAACAGATTGTGCGACCTGTTATCCGGGGCATCCTCCCCCCAATGGTTTTTACCAAACCAACAAGCCGAACAGGCGCGACTTTGCTCGTAAACGCAATTCAAATTGCAATTGCAGGCGAACCTGCGTCCATGACGCTGGAGACAGATGACCAATCTATGGAAAAAAAGATAGTTTCCCACCTTAAGGCTAGCACTCCGGTTGCGTTGCTTGACAACGTTTCAGGCGCGGTAGACAGTGGATTGCTTGCAAAATGGTGGACGGATCCGATCTTTGCCGGACGCGATCTTGGAAAGTCCAAAATGTTGGCTCTACCCGTCACCCATAGCCACGGTATCACGACAAATAATGCCACATTCAGCCGCGAGTTGGCTAACCGGCTAGGAATGTGCCGACTTGATGCACGTATGGCACGCCCTGATAACCGTACCGGATTTCGTCAGTCGAATATTCTGGATTGGACCAAAGCGAACCGGGGACCAATCCTATGGGCACTTTGTGTCTTGGCCATCAATTGGGTGCAGAAAGGACGCCCAAAACCTGTAACGCCCACGTCTTGGACGGGCGGACCCAATAAAGTGCCAGCTAGTATCGTATGGGGTGGATACGAAGCTTATGTTGACGTTATCGGCGGCATTGTTGGATCTGCTGCGCCCAATTGGACGACTTGGCAAGCAAACCGACACTTGATCGACGCTGTAGCCTATTCTGGCGAAGATGATCCGGTAGTCGAATTGTTGACGGAATGGGTTAACGAAGCAAACGGCGTCCCAAAGGAAATCTTGTCCAAAGATCTTACGAACAAGAACCCGAAGCTGACTAAGATGGGCCTTGCAGGGCTCGCCCGCGAACACTTCATCTCACTGCCTGCACCGGTGAAACTTGATAATACCGGTATTTCGTGCAGTTACACCCCTTCCTCAATCGGTATTTGGCTGACAAAGTATCGTGATCGCCCGTTCGAAATTGAAGGCAAGGAGTTTGTTCTGGCGCGATCCGAAAAGCGGAGCGAACATGGCTACCTTTGGAAGTTGGAACCATTGATAACGGCAAAGCAGGTGGATGCGCCGATTGCTAATAATGTCACATCGATACGGAACGAACAGAATTCCACAGAGATTGGAGCAAAGATTGCTACGAAAACTGATGGTTTGTCGGAGGTGGTACCGCGAAGAAAAAACATTGCAAATTAGAGAATGGAATAGTGCCGCTGTTAAGCGGCTTTTCCTTTTGCGTGGCACATAGAGAACCCTTGGAAAAGTTCTAACTAATGTTCTTTGAAGTGCATTATCCTCAGAATTTAAAACTTACCGCTTTTCAAATTTTTCAATGCCCAATCATGGCCTGTTAGGAAATCAATTATGTAAAGAAGGTCTCGAGAGAATTCTAAGAATTCAAAAAGATTTTCGCTGTCAACGCTGTCTTTAGGCCCATGGGCGATCTGGTTGCGCTGACTAATCCACTTTTGAAGATATTTTTTATTTTCATCGCTCAATGGAAAATACTCAATAGTTAGTTGGCTCCTTGTTGCGTGTTGGATGGCAGGTATCACCTCCATGATCAGTTTGAGAATGGACGGCGATTGCATTTTTTCCATTACCAAACGGCTGTTTGGAATTAGATGTGAAACGTATTCCTTTAGACCAATTTCAAGCGCGGAGACTGCTATTAACAAAGAGCTACGTGGTGTAGTCCGAGAAAGCTCGATAGCTTCGCGCATTAGTTCATGGGCTAACGGTTCCTCAGTCTTCCCAACAACTAAATTCGTAAAATGCTCTATGGCAGGTGCTGCTGTGTCTAGGGGAGAGGCTTCGATCACACTTACTTGCGTGTTTCTGGGTAGTCGGTGCCATTCGGTACCATCGTCTGACCATTTAAATGAGATGCTACCAAAGGGCTGGTGCCCACCAGAAGCACATTGTGCCCAACGCAATGTAGAAACGCACTCTCGAATTAGGTCACTAAGAATTTTGTGTTTTTGATCGAGAAAGGATTGTATGAATCTTGGCAGCACTTTCCACGGGACCAAGTTGTTTGGCGATATTTTTCCGCTTGTATCAATGATGGTTTTGGTCAGTGAGCGTAGTGGAAGTACGATATGCGGAATGTTCTCCGGTGATATGTGGTTCTGATTGAGTGAACGAAAGAAATCAATTAGCCTTTCTTCACAATTACATTCCAAAATTGCATCACAACAGAATTGTCGCACAATCTGATTGTTGTGCTCTACCTCCCTGTACCAAAATACTATTTTTGTTTTTGCTGAAATCTCTATGTTTGCTGGTAGATCAATTTCGCTTCTGGCGTGCATTCCATTGAGAGAATAAGTTAGTTTGATCCACATAATCAACATTTTAACTAAGCATCGTTAGATTGTCTTTAGCTAAGTTAAAGAGCGTATATTCGCGCCCTGACTTAGGCTAGAAGCCGATATACTGAAGCCCTACCTATTCCTAACTCTTTGGCTATCTGAGATGCCCCTTTACCCTCAGCTTTAAGCTTTGCAACAGCTTCCTTGTCGATACTTGCAGGTCTTCCCTTAAACTTACCGAGTGCTTTTGCCTTCTCGATTCCTGCTCGTTGCCGCTCCTTGATGAAGGTTAACTCCATCTCAGCAACCATGCCAAGTACGGTTAGGATCATCTTTCCCATTGGCCCACTCGTGTCGATCTCAGGCTCAAGGACACGCAGAGAAGCACCTTTTTGGTCTAGCTCATGCACAAGGTTCAATACGTCCCTAGTCGATCTTCCTAGTCTGTCCAGCTTGACGACAACGAGAACATCACCAGATGCAATAAACTCTAGAAGCGTATCCAGTTCATTCCGTTGATCCCTAGACTTCCCTGATGCTTTCTCTTTTCTGACAACTGTGCATCCTGCATCCTTTAACCGTTGCTCTTGTATGTCAGTAGATTGTGACGACGACGATACCCTTGCATATCCATAAATACTCATTGGACTGTCTCCTTTGACTCTTAAGTATTATAAGAATATTGTCTTATAAGAAGATAACAAGTCTAATGAGACATAAATTCCTTAACATCTTTGTGTATCGTATGCGTATAGTTAAATAAGACATAGATAGGAAGAAGGATTAGGCAGGGAAACAGGGAGATTGAATAGAGATTAGGTGTTGTTGATCTCTAGAGCCCTCACCCCGGGGGGACAGGGGGTGCCTCTATTCAATGAATCACACCTCAAGAATTTCTAGGTAAAATCTGGCTTGATCGATATCATGTACTTCAAGCCCAATAACCCTATTTTGTGAGGATAGGGTCCAGATGCGGTAAGTGGGGGAACTGATATGGATTTTGTAGTTCTACTGCCTGCAGTGGTTGCTTATTTTCTTGGATGGTATGCGATTGCATTCTGGTTGTTTATTTTGCTCATAACAAACAGCGTATTGGGTACTGCGCGCGCATTTATTGACCCAGATTGGTATGCCAACAAAAGGCTTAAAGCGACGGGACAATATATTCACCCGGGGGCGTCGCTTCTGATTTCCAAAGCAGTATTGTTGGCTTTGCTTTCGGCCAGTGCATACGCTCTCGCTGTCAAAGCTGGCTATCTGAGTAATTAAGATGAAATGCCTAGGTTGTTGAAATGTTACCCTAACAAACGGAACGATCTTTTCTTGCCAAGAGGATAGCGGATGTCGGATTTCCTAGTTTTGATCGGAGCTGTTGGGGGAGTCGCCTTCATCCTTTGGCTTCTGGTTTCGGCTGCGACAAGTAAGCTATCTAAATCCATGGATTCAATCGAGAAAGCAGGTAAGGCAGCAGGTCGAAAACGTGTCATAAATTATGGAAAAACAAATCAATCTCTTCACTATGGCCGGCTGTTGAATGACTACCAGATTAGCGAAGCTGTGGACTCAGCAATTAAAACTTTGGAGATGGAAAGTGAGCCACTTGGATTACTAAATTCCATTGAAAACGAAACTCAGGTAGTCGCTTTGGAAGCATATGCACGCGGTTTGCTAGATGCCTTTGTAGTTGGTGCTATGCATCGTGCAAATCTACTTAATCTCGACAAGTATGAACACCTGAATATGTCTCCGAGAAACCAACACGCTTACGAAGTTGGCGTGATGAAAGCAAAAAAGGCATTCTCAACGCGCGTTCGAGTGAGCGACTTCTTTGAGTCAATTTATAGCCTCGTCGGTTTGGCCTTTCACTTTAGAACATTGTTAGCCCGATTGGATGCCGCAGTTCTACAGAATGACAAGTTTTTTCAGATGGGAGTTGATGACGGGATGCATCAAGTTAAAGTTGCTTATCAAGATGTTCTCAATCCTACTCGCGAGCTGTTCCGCAACTGGTACATCAATCGCGAAAGCGAAGGTGAAAAGGAGAAAGCATTAGAATGGAAGCTGAAGAATAAGAGTGATCTGGATATTACCGAAGATAGTGCTCTTGGTAATAATCAACAGGGACAAGTATTGTTTGGAAACTCTCCGAACCGTGACTTTGTGATAAATGAAGAAGCACTAGTGGCAGCAGTAAACACGACGATTACGCTAGTTCATAATACTGTTGCAGCGTTTGGAATCGTGCCGACAGAACTCACAGAAGCAGAGCTAATATCAATCGAGGAATACTTTATTGGCGCATACAGCGTTCTTCTAACAACCGCATGCGATCTGGAAGAAGGAGTGGACCTAGGACACGAAGTCGGAACTAGAGTTCTTTCAAAGCTGGCACGGGAAATTCTTAGTTCAGGCGTTAGACTTAGTATCATTTATCATTTTATTGGCGATGCAGATTTAAAGAGCACTGATGTAAACGAGTGGTATGATCAAAAGGTACATGATGTCGTTGAGAGATTGCGCTTTGTATCCGCCAACCCTCAATTGGACCAACAATCATATGATCTGGGCGTTCAACAGGCACACATTCTTGTATTGCATTTTAACAAGAAGGGACCAGAACCGAACTATGCAGCACTACACGAACTATTCCGATCACGTGGCAGTATCTATTAATATAATTGAAATCAGAACGTGAATTCGCATTCCTGCACACTCCCGATGGCAGAGAACAATCGAAACAGATAATTTAATAGATAAAAGGGAACTGCTTCTATGTTTCGAAAAATACTACTTTTCTTCGCACTATTATTTACGACACCGATGCACGCAGAAACTTTGTCTCTCGGAGAATACCTTAGTACCATGGATAGAGCTCCCGTAACTTTCTCTGGCTCTATTAAATATGAGAGAATGGACGACAAATTCACCTTCATTGATAGCGAAAGAAACTATTTTGGAGTCACGATGGATACAGGTCGTGAGACAAGGGAACTTGTCGAAAGCAATTGTAAAACTCGCAGCTTCGGGTTCTCCGTATCTGACTATTGTTTAATTGAAGGCAAGGGAACAGTCGAAATTAGAGGTAGCGGCATATACTTAAGCATCGAAGAAATTACGTCATTTAGTAGCCCTATAGTAGATTAGAACGCTTTGGGGGCTTTGAAACTCCACCGTGTGGTGCTGTCTATGCCTACGGAAAAAGAGTTTAACAAATTATGAAGTTTGAAAATGAAAAACAAAGACTGATCGATGCTGTTCAACATGTAATGGCCACTGTTTTCTCAGCTCAGAACGCCCTTCGATCTTTAGCACCAGAGTACAAATGGGCAGGTAAGGTTTCAAGTCGGTGTAACGATATCTTGTACAATTATCGAGTGACATGAATTGTTCTAGAAGACCCACTGTAGACTAGCGTGATCTGCAGCCGGTCTACATCTGGACCTACAGGGATTTTTATCTTTATATTATTGATGCTTAAGAGAATTTATAACAAAACCTGTAGAGCTGTAGACTCCATCATCATCCGCATATGTTTCCGTATGTTCGTTCCTTCGAGCCCGTTTAAGTACGTTTGTTCCGATGGGCGGGTGTCGCAGGGTCTACAGGTTTACAGGAGGTCGTTGAACCCACTTCAAACCTTTGTTTTCGCAGGTTTTTTCATCTGATATTGAACTGCAGACCGACTGTAGGGGACAAGAGTCTACAGGGTTTCGCAGGCCAACCACTAGATAGAAGTGTTTTCCGATAAAGAGATCCCCTCTCGGAACTTAGTTGTCCGGTTGCTTTGCCACTTTGTTGAAAACACACGTGCCAATCGCAACCCCTCGTAAAACCTTCGGCGAACCGCGTCTATGCACTTTTTACATCTCGCAGCGCCTGTCGAAGCCACTCATTGCAACTCCAAAATGTTACACAGTATTTTAACAGAAACCTGTTAATCGTGTGCTAGCTCGACAAAGTTTTTGTCCTAGGTGTCTCCGTAAAGGTATGCGCGAACGAACACAAAGAACGTGTGGCAACCAGCGTCCACTGGGGTCGTTCAGCACCATCGGGCATTCACTCAAACGAACACAAGACTTTCGAGCAATGGAGCTTAGCCTCCCGAATGCGAAACGGTCTTGAAGAACTACTCAAGTTACCAACTTAGCTGCCCTTCTCTTTCAAACTGCCACGCTTGATCAGGAACCCTACGGAAACGGCCTCGCTTACTCTTGAAAAAGGTCACTTTCTAAAAATAATAGTTCGTTTCCAATTATTTAATCGAAACAACGCTTCCAATCTGTTATCTTTCTTGAGAAAAATAACACACTAACTACACAAGCTATTGAAAGTATTCAGTTATGTTAAAAAAGAAATGTAAAGCTTTTGCCTACCTTCGCACCTCTAGCGCAGCAAATGTGGGTGCGGACAAGGATTCGGATCAGCGGCAGCGCGACGCGATTTCAACCTATGCGGATCGCGCGGGCATCACGATAGAGGCGGAATTCTACGACGCGGCGGTGAGCGGGGCAGACCTGATCGAAGAGCGCCCCGGCTTTGCCGCTTTGCTGGAAAGAATAGACGGCAATGGGGTTCGAATAATCCTTATCGAAGACCCATCGCGGTTCGCCCGCTCCATGCGTGCCAGCGTGCTGGGTGAAATGCTCCTAAAATCGCGCGGGGTCATGGTGATCTGTGCGAACGGTGAACAACTTTTCGACCACGAAGATGAGATGCGGCAAGCCATGTCGCAAATCGCGATGGTGTTTTCGGAGTTGGAAAAAACCCGGCTGGTCAGGAAACTTGCTAAGGCACGGGATCGGAAAAGCGTTGCCCAAGGGCGCAGGGTAGAAGGCCGCAAACCCGTTCCGGAGACCACGGTCAAGGAAGCCACGCGCCTGTACAGGAAGTCCCCAAAGACAGGCAAGCGACGCAGCCTTCGCGAGATCGCAGAAGAATTGGAAATTCTGGGCCTGACGCCCCCCAGCGGCAAAGCGTACAACCCGAATTCGGTGCGCCAGATGCTGGAACGAGCTGCGGTCTATCAGCCCGCCTGACAACCGGCACGTGCCCAGACAGATAGTCACTCCTGTCCTATCCCTCAGATGTCATATCGAGCCTGCTGGCGCTTAGAGTGCACCCCGCAAGACCCGGGTGACGCAACGCTCAGTCGCCGGGCGCTAAACTTTTCATGAAGCTTCAAAGGGGGGTATACCCCCTACCCCTGTTTTTCCTCTAGTAGCTGCGGCGACTTACGTGAGCAACTTTGGGAAAAGGTTGCAATCAAGCCTCTCATAGCAAGCATACCCCAATCTTGTGTCTTACAGCAAATATTCAGAATTCATCAAAGCAAAGTTCGAAGTTCCGACATACTGAGGGGCCGATCTTGCCTCGAATGCGCAACGCGATGGCAATTTGGGCAGAGACACGTAAGATCGTTGATGGAAGTCAGAACGATCCCATTCGAGTCACCAATTGGGTTGAGATGATGCACATCAATAATGTATTGATCCGGCCCCACTTGCTTTCGGTAGCTACACACTTGACAGGTGAAGTCATCTAGCAACTTTCTTTGCTCAACAAGCCTTGGGTCTCTGGATTTTCGCAAGTATTTAGCTTCATGAACAATACCTTCGATGCCAGCGATATAGGCTGGTTGCAGAGGGTACGCAGCATCTGTAGCGCTATCGTCAGCAAGATGTTCAGGTAGCAATCCCCAAGTACCCTTACCTATACCCTGAACACTGTAGAACACCTCTCGCCCACGAAAATTTGCGGAGTCTTTTGCATTGTCTTCAACAGTTCGCCGGATGGTAGCGTCCGACTTGGCCGTCCAGTTGCCTCCGCGAGACGTCCTAATGCGCTTTGCAACGGGGTAGACGTCTTGGTAATTGGCCATACCGCCCAGTTCGTTGAATGCCTTAATCAGATCGGCAAGCCACGACGTTTCTTTGATTTCTATCGGCATGCCTCAGCTCCGCCCGGTCTCATCTTCCTACGAAGATGCCATGAGACAGGGTTAAATACAAAGTTTGCGTGGAAAATGATGGAGCTGCACTCGAAACTGGCAAAGAGACCAAGGCTCGTATAGGCATGAAAGAAAATATACATAGAGGCGGCGCCGATGACCGAGTTGCATTTCAAAGGCAAAGAATTTGTCTATAACCACCATCTTTCGGTGCCGTTCCATCCACTTGTGCCCCACGCGGATAAGGGAATTGGTGAAGTTGCGTTTGACGGTAACCTGATCGTTCAGGGAGACAACCTCAAAGCGCTAAAAGCGCTTATGCCCATGTATGCAGGCAAAGTGGACTGCGTTTTCATCGATCCGCCGTACAATACCGGGAACGAAAACTGGGCGTATAACGACAACGTCAACGCGCCAGTGATCAAAGAGTGGCTGGCTTCCAATCCAATAGGGATCGAAGACGGTCTCCGCCATGACAAGTGGTGCGCAATGATGTGGCCTCGTCTGCGTTTACTGCATGAATTACTCGGCGCGAACGGTAGCCTGTGGATGACGCTTGACGAAAATGAAATTCATCATGCTCGTTCGATGATGGATGAGATTTTTGGTGAAACCAATTTCATTGATACGGTAATTTGGCATAAGAACTATGCACCAAAAGCGACTGTTCAATATTTTTCATCTGATCATGATTACTTGCTGATTTACGCAAAAAACAAAGAAACGTGGCGGCCAAATCTCTTGGCTCGAAGCGCAGGACAGGACGATATTTACAAGAATCTCGATAATGATCCGAGAGGACGGTGGAGACCAAACAACCTTGCCGCCAGAAACTACTATAGCAAGGGCACATATAGCGTGAAGTGTCCGGGAGGTAGAGTAATCAAAGGCCCGCCGTCCGGTTCGTATTGGCGAATGTCCGAAGAAAAACTTTGGAACTTGGACAAAGATAACCGGATATGGTGGGGCGAAGGCGGCAACAATGTCCCCGCCCCAAAAATTTTTTTGAGTGAAGTTAGAGATGGGCGCGTTCCACAAACTCTTTGGCACTGGTCAGAGGTAGGTCACACTCAAGAAGCAAAAAAGGAGTTGCTCCGAATTTTGGATTTTGACGAATCTGGAGATGTATTTGTTACGCCAAAACCAAGCAGGCTAGTAAAGCGTGTCTTGGACCTTGCAACCGATGAAAATTCAATTGTGTTGGACTCTTTCTCCGGATCAGGAACTACAGCCCAAGCAGTTTTAGCTGCAAATGCGGAAGACGAAGGCAATCGCCGTTTTGTATTAGTTGAAATGGAAGACTACGCGGACAAAGTCACTGCGGAGCGTGTTCGCCGTGTCATCAACGGTTATGACTACACCGGCACTCAGAAATCCGAACTCCTCCGTGAACCATTAAATTGGAAAAAGCTCGAAAAAGCCTCTGATCTTGTTGCGAAAGTAGATGGGATCGAAAGGCTTGAAGGTGCTGATTTTGACAAGATCAGCAAACAAATAAAAGACGGAGAACTAATAGTCACAGGTGAAACTAAGATTGAAGAAAGAGTAGAAGGGCTTGGCGGCTCCTTCACCTATTGTACTCTTGGAGATCCGGTGGAAATGGACAAAATCTTGACCGGTGAATCTTTGCCTGCCTACGATCAGCTTGGCGCTTTACTTTTCCATATGGCGACCAACCGCACATTGGATATGGCGGGTATTGACCAAGGCGTAAAATATCTGGGGCAAAGCGAAGATCGCCATGTTTGGTTGATCTATCGCGATGATCTGGATTGGCTCAAGTCGCAGGAGGCTGCGCTCACTCTATCTTTTGCGCGCAAAATCGCAGCGGAAAAAACCGACAAACCGCACCTTGTTTTTGCCCCTGCTAGGTTCGTAAGCCAAAAACTTTTGAACGAAGAACATTTGCGGGTTGAGTTTGCACCATTGCCCTTCTCACTCTACCGGATTGAGCGGGACTGATGCGGGAGCTTGAGTATCAAACACGCGTTCTGGAGACACTGAATGAATATCTAGACGCCCTAAATGAGCACAAAGGTAAAGCCAACGCCGTTGTCGAGCTTGCATCGCAGAATCCCACAATTGAAATCCCAATCCCGGATTTTTCGAAAGGCGCGTGGGATCAAATGAAGGCGAAAGGGAGTTTGCCGAAATCGCGGGCCGAAATCCCTTTCTCGGAACGCTTCGATGGGTGTGGCCGGCCAGTTCCCAACATAACGCTGAAAGTACCCACCGGTGGAGGAAAGACCTTCTTGGCGGCAAATGCCGTTTCACGAGTAATGGGCCGCTATCTCAACAAGAGCACAGCGTTTACATTGTGGATCGTGCCCAACGACGCAATATACTCCCAAACATTGAAGCGCTTGAAGGATCGTCAGCACCCGTACAGGCAAACGCTTGATCGCGCAGCGGCTGGCAAGGTAAAGATATTTGAGAAATCCGATCGGCTAGATGCCCGGGATGTCGAGGAAAACCTCTGCGTCATGATACTGATGCTGCAATCAGCAAATCGGGAGTCAAAAGACAGCCTCAAGATGTTTCGCGACCGTGGTGACGTGCATGGCTTCACCCCCTACGAGGGCAATCAAGCAGACCATGAGGCACTGTCGAAAGCCATTCCGAACCTATCGACCTATGACCAAGCCGACGGTGTTGCACCTTGGGCGATGATCAAGGACTCGCTTGGCAACGCGTTGCGTATTATACAGCCGATTGTTGTAATGGATGAGGGGCAGAAAGCTATTTCTGATCTGGCGTTCAAAACCCTATATGATTTTAACCCGTCCATTGTGATTGAACTGTCGGCTACACCGATTGACGTTAGAGCGCGCGGTGGAGCAAATCCACGCCCTGCCCGGTTTGCGAACCTACTGGTTGAGGTAACGGGCCGCGAGATTGACCGCGAAGGCATGATCAAGATGCCTCTGAACCTTGAGACCAAGGCTGGCACTGATTGGAAATCGACGTTGAATGCCTCTCTAGCCAAGTTGAACGAATTGCAGGCACTTGCGACCGGCTTTCACGGGGAGACAGGGCGCTATATCCGCCCGATCATGCTGGTGCAGGTGGAACGCACCGGAAAGGATCAAAAAGATGCAGGATTCATCCATTCCGAAGACGTGAAGGCGTGGTTGCTGAATGCTGGATTCAATGAAGCGGAAGTCGCAATCAAAACTGCGGAAAAGAATGATCTGAACCAACCAGAGAATATTGATCTGTTATCCCCAAGCAATCGCGTGCGGGTGATCATCACAAAGCAAGCTTTGCAAGAAGGATGGGACTGCCCGTTCGCCTATGTATTGTGTGCCTTGGCAGCAAGCTCCAACCTAAATGGCATGACGCAATTGGTCGGGCGCATATTGAGGCAACCCCACGCCACCAAGACCGGTGTGGGGCTCTTGGATGAATGCCACATCATTGCCCACCACGGGACCACAGGTGCCGTTGTAACCGCCATCAAAGATGGTTTGGAGGGTGACGGGCTGTCTGATCTGGTCTTAAATGTTAGTGGTGCAGATGTGAGCGGAACGGCGCGCGTGGCACGGAAACTCCCGAGACGGGAAAGGTTCGCCAAGGCAGACATATATCTACCAAAAGTATTGTGGGTGGATAACGGCGAAGTCCGCGACCTTGACTATGAAACCGACATATTGGCGAACGTTGATTGGTCGAACTATGACGCAGCGGCGTTAGCCGCAACCATTCCGGAAAACGCTCAGGCTGCGATATCACAAATACAGCGCATACATCTCGCGGATGGTGACGAGCAAAAGATCGAGGCGGAAAAAATCGAAAGCCGGACAGCGCGCTCTTCGTTTGAACCATCTTACGCAGTGCGTATTCTGTCTGACCTTCTACCAAATCCGTTCGTAGCTCGCGAGATCGTGCAAGGTTGCCTGACCGCCCTGTACGAGCGTGGTTTCGCTCCTGAGAAAATAGCTGCGCTGGGCGCATTAATTATCGAAGAACTCAGGAAGTCGTTGGATCAGGAAAGGACGGTCCTTGCCGAGGCATTATTCAAATCGTTCGTTGCAACAGGCCAAATCCAGTTTCGCCTTCGCATTGATGGCCGCAATTGGGTTATGCCCTATGAGATGGAAACTACGGAACCTACGACCGCTCGACAGATTGCACGTAGCGACGGAACACCACTTGAGAAAAGCCTATTCGCACCGGTTTATGAAGCGGAGTTGAACGGGGAAGAACAAGGTGTAGCGGTCTATCTTGACGCCGATAAAGCGCTCATTTGGTGGCATAGAAACGTAGCACGCTGGCAGTATGGGTTGCAGGGCTGGAAGCGTTCACGAATCTACCCAGACTTTATTTTCGCTGCGACCGAAGAGAACGGCGAGCGTCAACTTACGGTTCTTGAGACTAAAGGTGACCAACTTGATAACGCGGATACGGCCTACAAAAGGGATGTGTTGACAGTACTTTCAAATAACTTTTCTTGGGACAACACAGCGCAAAGCGGAGAGTTGGAGCTGATTAGCGATACAGGAGAAACGGTAGCCTGTACTTTAATCCTGATGAGCGAATGGAAAGCAAAACTCCCAGAATATCTAGGCTCTTAACACACCCCTTTGGTAGAGTGAGTTCGGTGTGTATAAGGTTGCGGATTGTAGAAAAGAGGTCTCAATGCCACCACTACCCCGAATGCGTATTGGAACCGAACTAAAGGCTCATGACCGACTCGTGCCGTTTTCCTTTTTCCCGACAGCCGAAGTTGGGCATCGTCGGCCAGTTCAGTCATTGCTCTTTGCTATAGACCCGTGGCTCATCATGAAGCGAGCAGTTTCAGAGAGAATTGCTGATCCGAACAGTCGCCGTGAAGCTCAATCCTATCTTGAACAAGCAGAAGATTTTTTCCTGTCCGCATCATCTTCTACGATTGGTGCTGCACAACCGGTTCAACTGTACTACTCATATCTGAACCTCGTGAAATCGTTTGTGATTTGCCGTGGGTTACGCCCCACGTTGTCCAACGTTCAACACGGGATAGCAGAAAAAATCGGGGCGGGCGGGAGCGAGTTTGTTGATGCAGAACTCGCCTGTTATCGATCACCCAACGGGCGCGGTCAATTTCAAGCTTTTGATGAGTTTATTCAGGCTTTGGGGGCACCTCGGGTACCAGACGCCCATAGAATACCCATGAAAGCGTTACTTCCACAGATATTGCCGGGACATCGACTTTGGGCTTCAGCGGCGGAGAAACGAGAACGGTTCGTAAGCATACAGAGAATAAGCTTTATGGTTAACAGCGCTTCAAAAAAGGTGTGGCTCCGACTTTATCTGTTTGCAGACGACATAAGGAGACTCGGCTACTCACAAAACGATGTTCTCACACGCTCCGGTTTTGCCGTCGACTTTAAAAAAGTGAAATGTGACGAGCAAATTAATGGGAGAGGTTTGGTATGTTTCGAACAAAAGAATACAAGGGATTTTACTCGCCATGGTGTTGATCAAGCAGAGAATCTCTCGGGCACCGTCCGAGATCGACTCTGGGCGACCGTCGGCAGTTCGACACCATACAGACGCTACTATCTTTATCTCAATCCCATTCCTGAGGCGGCGCACCTTCTTACTCAACTTGGATCAATCTTTTCGCTCACGCATTATCTGGGCTCGATCACGCGCTATCGCCCAACGGTGTTTCAGGATATTTTGGATGGAGAATTTGGCCCTCGGATAGCGGAATTCGTGTCTGGGCAAGCAGCGCAGTTTGTATATTTGATGGCGTCAGAGTTCGCGCATCGCGATGTGACCAAACCCTCAATAGTTTGATTTTCTTTTGACCATTTTTCATGTTCGTTTCGTGAGAATTCTGTACTTTTCGTCCGTGATTCTGTACTTTTCTGACTATCATTCGAAATTGGGGCTCAAAAAACTCATAAATTCAAAGCTCTAGTGGGATCAAGATCTATCCCTAGAGCGATTCCAGGGTCGCCCACCACTCTCCCCCCCTAAACCGCCGTTTTCGCACTCACTTGAATTAGTGTTATATTTCTGCCGCTTACGGGACCGTGAGACGCCAGAGACCTCACTTTTTATCTCTCATCTAAGCGGTTTTAAGGCTATTTCCGGGAAAGTCTCAGCGAGGCAATTGCGAGTGAGGTCTTGACGCTCTCGCCGCACTCTCAGACGTGCGGGAATTCAAGGATCTGGCGTTGTTTCGCCCAGTCCAGTGGGAGCTCAGGAAGATCGCGAAGCGTTTTTGCGCTGAGATGTGATGGCTGTCGGCCTTCTAAGATTGCTGTCGAGATGTTCGGCGCCAGCCAGGCGAGTGGGAGAATGCGGCTGACCATCCCGCTGCGCAAATCTTCCCGCTCGGTGATTTGCTGAATGGAGGACGCTTTTCCCTCAAGCAACTCGCGTGCCCATCGTCTTGCGTCTGCAATAAGAGCGATGAGATCCGGATCCTGTTGCGGCGCATCTTTTGCCGCAATGACGATCAGTTTGGCACGACTGTTCTGCCGCTTTTGGAACGGAATTTCAAAACTGGCCGGAATTGGATCGCATGGGATTTGTGGCTCCAGCAACGCAGCGAGATTGATCGAGATGTGCAACATGCCCGTCTGCGCACTAATTCTGTTTACGATTTTTTGGAAGGTTTGTTCTGAGGCGGCGTCTTCGGGCCCATCAAAACTCAACTCCCGCAGATCTAAAGCGCGCAAGATATCCGCAACCAAAGTCGTTTTGCTCTCAACGCCCTTCATTTGATCCGCCAGCCAGCGGGCATCGGACAAGTGGTCCCTAAAGCCTTTCAGAACCACGCGCTCAAGTTCTTTCGCAGGCAAACGTTCCACCCGGGATTTGTCCTCTGAACCATGCAGTGGCAATGTGTAATACCGTATCGCTTCGTGCGAAATGTTCCGTCTTGGTGCACCGATTTGCTGGCATAGGTGGTATGCATTGCCCGATCCTTGGAATCAAACAGAACACCGTCCAGAAGACAACTTGCACTTCGGCGCACCGAACTGATTGTCTTGCCGCCATGATCCGCCAGTTGCGTCCGAACCAATTGCCATGTGGCATCATCAATGATTGCCTCGTGAAGTCCTTCATGCAGGTCTTCCTTGTGACGGGTTTTACCGATGTAGATCGGGTTGCGCAGGATGTTGTAGAGTGCGCCGTGCGAGAAGGCAGCGCCACCGGTGACACGTCCATGTCGGTCGGTCCGGCGTTTGCTAACGACGCCCAATTCATTCAGTCGTTCTGCCAATTGCCGTACCGATCCTGCGGACAAATATTCGGCAAAAATCGCTCGGACGGCCGCAGCTTCCTCTGCATTCACCATCAGCGCCTTGTCCGTCACATCTTATCCAAACGGAACGGCACCGCCCATCCACATCCCCTTGCGTTTGGAGGCTGCGACTTTGTCGCGGATGCGCTCGGCGGTGACCTCGCGTTCAAACTGGCCGAAGGAAAGAAGCACATTCAGGGTCAGGCGACCCATTGACGACGTCGTGTTAAACGCCTGCGTGACCGACGCGAACGACACCCCTGCCCCGTCAAACACATCGACCATCTTGGCAAAGTCCGCCAGCGACTGCGTGTCTAGCCCTTCGTGATCCGCGCAGCGAAATTCCGGTTTGAGCCCATTCAACGAATTGCTACGCCGAATCGAACGGGCGAAATACGCACAAAAAGACCTCCATAATTCGTTGGCAAGAACTGCATATTGTGTCAGGCCCACTGAAGTTTAGGTTCGTCTCCCATCGCAATAGTTAAGCGAGGGTTCGAACGCGTTCTCAATCAGGATGTTCGTGTTTTTGCGGTGCAGGAAAGATCTTGATCAGTTTTCGGAGATTCTGAACGGTTGCGGCGAGGAGGAATTCATCGTTTGCGCCGCATGGAATGGTTGTAGGTTGCACGGCGCGGATGGCGGAGTGCCTAGAAGTTCGACGCATCCAACCAAAAGGCCTGGTGAAGAAGTCTAGAGTTGCTAGAAGTGAGGCGGCTCAGAACGAGCTACTGCGGTAATGGTATAGTATTCAAATAGCGCAACAACTTTTCTCCGAAAACGGTTTTCTCGCCTCTTTTCGATTGCGTCAGTTGATCGACGCACTCTTGTACGACAGGGATCAAAGTTTGTGTCGCACGCCGACGTTGCCCGTCCCAATTTGGCAAAGCCTCGAATTCTCGCTCAAACCTTTCTGTCAAATCTTCAATCTTTGCGCGGTAGTCGGCCTGCAAGCTTTCCGATGCACCATTTTGGAGTTCCTCTTCAAGGCCACGCCCCCATCGTGAACGCTCAGAATCTAACTGCTCGATTACCAAAACCGCTTGGTTGTAATTTCGTCTGGCAACCCACCAATCATCATATTCTTTCTGGATCATGTCGTAGCAGGCCCGGTCAAAACCGGTCCAATCTGGCGCTTTGACAATCTCGTCATCAACCCAGCTCGGTCGATCAAACCCATTCCACTCGGTTGTTGCTGGATCGATAGAAAATTCCGCGTACGCTTTGCAATTTGCCTCGACATATATTTGCGGGCTGTCAGCGCGCAGAACAATCACGTTATGACGAGGCCCCCTCCTTCGCGTTGTAGGGCGAACTTCATACTCTGCAGCAATTAAAAATTCGTAGAGCCTTGCAAACCTGCCATCGTTTCCACGGCAGTTACCGGATGCTGCCATCACAACGGATGCTGGAAGTGTGTTTCTGGGAATTTTAGGGTGCTGGGCAAACATTTGGTAAATTATGTCAATATCGCCACAGTTTGGCAGTGTAAAAGTGGTTTGATACTGTGTGGATTCCGGTTCAACAAATTCTGAAAGTTCTTCAAACAAACCATCGACTGATTTGTCGATTAATTCTTTTAGAAAACCATCTAAATCCCCAACTTCTTCAATTCCCTTCTTAACGGCTTCTGAAAAAACATACTTAGCCAAGTTTTCTGCGAATTCCTCTGCTGAATCGGACTCTAAAACAACCTCCACGGCATCTGAAATGAAGTCGACTGCGGCGGCCCCGGGCACCGAAAACCCGGACAGGACGAAGCTCGCGACACTTAGCGATGTGGTCACGGCAGATTTAGCACCCTGCTCAATAGCTTCTGACGAAATTCCTATTCTGAGAATGTTAAGCACTTCCTGCGCGCATTGTTGTTCGCCATAGGCGAAAATAACCGGTGCGTTTGGCCTTTCCAATGAATCCGAAGTAATGTCCTGGCCGGGTTCTGACGGGCTAATCCAATCTGGAAGTGTCTCGTGGAGTGACGGCCAGATGCTTAAAAAATCGAGCTCCACATCGACGCTGGAATCGATACCTTTAACCTCGAAGGTTTCATCGACACCTCCGGCTGTGACGTCAATTTGATCGCCCGCAGGTAGTTTCTGGTCGTTTCCGTCGGCCATAGATGCCTGCGGAACAATGCAATTCAGAAAAAGAACTGCAATAGCCATCCGTGACACCGTCAGAAACCGGGGAACAAGCATTGCTGATCCAGCCATCACATTAATCCTCCAGGCTCAGAACAAATACAGGTGTCAAACAAATTTTGGGGTCTGAAATCAGGTCGGACCCACAAGTAGCTGTCAGCGAAATAGGGTGTTCATTTGAGTTCACCGTTGCCCCAACTTCATGGCCGGGTGCTTCCTCATTGATCAGTATTTTGAGGCGAAGCTTTTGACCCACCTCAGCCACGTCAACAGGTTTGTATGGTGGGTCTGCTTCTACCAGAATTATCTGTTCGACCTGGGGCGTTTGGAAAAACAGCGCGGTGTAAATTTTTTGTTCAGTTACATTGAGGCGGCAATTCTTAGCGAATCCAGTTGTTGGATCGACGTCATACTCAATAACTTTTGCTACGATCGGAATCTTTATTCCTTCGTCGTCAACAGACCCTTCAAACACTGCCCAAGATTCTGTTGAATGGTCGAGTTCGCTATCTAGTTCATGGTGGCATAGAAATTCGTCGTCGTAGCCGGGCATTGCGATGTTAAGCCGTTCTCGGCCGCTAATTCTGTTACCGTTTAAAATGCCCTCGAATAGAACCCTCCCCGGCCTTGCCATCCCACTAAAAAACAACGCCCCACGAAGTGGGTCTTCCGGGTTCGAGAAGTAATCAGCTATTTCATTGAATTCCTCCAAGGTAAGCACCTTGCTCCCATAGGGAAAATTTCTAACACGCTCAATGATGCCTCGTACTTTGTCGCCATCTCTTTCAATCCGAATTTCCAGCGGGAACCCAAGATACCCTCCATCATAAGTGTACCCCCATATGCCGGAATGCACCCAATCGGATTGTAGCTCGGTAGTTTGCTCCGTGACCTCCGGCTCGTCTCCTATCGCGGGGGTGACAGAACTAGATCCGCTGCTAGAAGCGGTGTTTGAACTTGGGTCGGATAAGCCGTTTTCGACTGGATCTTTTTGGGAAGAGTCAGTGCCTTCCGGGTCTGGAATTTCCACTGCGCCAGACGAATTTCCACTGGCATCTTGCCCAGTTCCGTTACCCAAATCGGTAGCGCTTTGGGTGAGTCCACATGTGAGCATACCCCCTGCAACTGCCCCTGGAAACAGTCCTGATGGGCAAAGAGTTGCAGTGTCAACTTTATGGTGCAGCAATCCTAAACCGCCATCGGTTTGAACTGTACACATCGGCTCACCCGTTAATGTGTTTTGGGTAAGGGACGCATTCACTCCAAAATTTGATGCGCAAATCTCTTCCAAGTTGACTTGGGAACTTTGCATCGCACCACTTGTGTTGCCGGACTCAACACAAAGCACCAATTCGGCTTCTCGCCGATAGTCGGCAGAACCAAATTCGGCCAAGCAGGCATCTGCTGCTTCAAACTTGTAGTGGGTAAGACCTAAACCGTCATCGGTCTGGATGGTGCAAAGCAAGCCATTATCCAACCGCGAAACTGATTGGATTGCGTTTGGGCCGTAGAGAGAACGGCAGTACTCATCCAGATTGAGCAGCGAACCTGCTGCAATTGAACCCTGAGCCATAAAAACTAAACAGCTCGCTATTACAGTGCATGCAAATTTGTTGAACATTGATCCACCCAATCAACCTTTGCAATACTAGCATAAAACCCTTCGATCCAAAACTGTGCATCCAATCTGTTTCGTTAGAAGAGGGCTTTGGGCACTTTTTCACAAAGTCAGTTGGGGAGTAATAATGGTTTCGAGCATCCTAATTTCAAGCACTGTGGAAGGTCTCGGGAGGTTGTTACAATACGTCGGCTTTCAACGCTCTTGGCGCGTTGTCAAATGGCAGATCTCGAATAGCGTTACCGGCCCTTCATGTTAAGCACAACGAAAGACGGCTTCGAGCCCATCTCGGAAGTGTCAATTTTTTGCTGCGTGCGCACGCAGCGCCATTTTCGCTGCATCAGCTCAAAAATTCACGCTGCTCAGCAGAAGAGAATGCGGCCATTGAGACCGCCGCCAATTGCAGACATTCTTGGACTGCAGTTCATTGCGACCATTGTACTGCCTAAAATTTAGGCCACTGTAACAAAGCTGGTTCAGAACAGGACCGATGGCAACCATGTCGCCAATGCCGGAAGCATCCAGATTAGAACGACACCAACTGCCTGTATTCCGATGAACGGAACGACCCCTGCGTAGATGTGGCCTGTCGTGACCTCTTTTGGCGCGGCCCCGCGCAGGTAGAACAGTGAAAACCCGAATGGTGGTGTCAGGAAGCTGGTTTGCAGGTTGATGGCGATCAGCACGCCCAGCCAGATTGGATCATGGCCGAGCAAGATGAGTGTCGGCGTGACCAGAGGCAGAACGATGACCGAGATCTCGACAAAGTCCAGAAAGAAGCCCAGGAAGAAGATGAAGATCATGCAAAAGACCAGCGCGCCCGTTGCGCCGCCGGGCATGTTGCTGAGGATCCCCGCAACACGCTCTTCGCCGCCCAAGCCGATAAAGACGAGACTGAAAATGCCCGCCGAAAGGATTGTCGCGAAGATCATTGACGTCATGGTGAGGGTCGACCCGATTGCCTCATACACGACTTTCTCTTTGATAGCGGAGCGCAGGGCGAGAAGGACAGCGACCGCACCGACAATGGTCAGCACTGCGTAAACGACCCCCAATGCAAAGGTGCCATTGCTAAGGTCGTCGCGTTGAAAACGCACAGGGAAGGCCCCTCCCAGAATACCAAGAGCGATGAAGGCAGCCGTGCCCAAAAGGATCAGCTTGGGGTTGATGCCCATCTTGTGACCCGTCATCAGCAGCGCGCCAATGGCCCCCACAGAGGCGGCTTCGGTCGGGGTGGCAATTCCTCCCAGAATGGCCCCCAAAACAGCAAAGATCAGCAGGATCGGTGGCACAACGGCGCGAATGACTTCGGCGCGATCAGGTTTGGCCAGATCGGCGGGCGCGGGCGGCATGTCTTGCGGGCGGATCCAACCGCGCAGAAGGATGTAGATCAAATAGAGGCTGACCAGCAGCAGGCCGGGGATTACGGCTGCGGCAAAGAACTGCCCGACGGACAGCGCCTCGACCGAGAACTTGCCCTGCTCATACTGTGCCTGTTGGAACGAATTTGACATGACATCAGCAAGGATGATCAACAGGGTCGAGGGCGGAATGATCTGCCCAAGCGTGCCTGCAGTGCAAACGATACCCGAGGCGACGCGCGGATCGTATCCCGCGCGAAGCATGGTCGGCAGTGCAATCATACCCATCGCAACAACAGTGGCCCCAACGATGCCTGTTGAGGCGGCCAGAAGTGCGCCCACCAAAACCACAGAGATGCCTAAACCGCCGCGAAGCTGACCGAAAAGGCGGCCCATCGTGTCCAGCAGATCTTCTGCGATACGGCTCTTTTCCAGCACCGCCCCCATGAGGACAAAGAGCGGAATAGCGATCAGCACGTTGTTGGATAACAGGCCAAAGACGCGCTGGCCCATTGCGCCCAGCAGGGTGATGTCCATATGGCCCGTATACCAGCCGATATAGGCAAAGATCACGCCAACGCCAGCGATGGAAAAGGACACGGGAAAACCCATGAGGATCGCGCCCATAAGGGCGGCGAACATGATGAGGTCAAGATATTCGATCATCATGCTGGCCTTTGTAGAATGAGCCGGATCAATAGCGATACGGACTGAAGCATGACGAGGATGCAGAAAGCCGGGATCAGCGATTTCATTAGGAACACGGCTTCGATGCCGCCGACAGATAACGGACCCTCAAGGATCTTCCAGGAATTGCGCACTGAAGGCCAAGACCAGTAGAGCAGTGCGGTCATTGAGGGCAAAAGCAGGAAGAGATGGCCGAAAATATCAATGCGTCTTTGGGTTTGTGGGTTGGCCTTGGCATAAAACACATCGACGCGGACATGTTTATCGACCAGCAGGGTATAGCCCGCCCCCAGCATGAAGAGGGTCGCATGCATGTAAAGCACGCTTTCTTGAACTGCGATGGAATTCAAGCCAAACGCATAGCGCCCGACGACGATGGAGAATTGCACAAGCACCATGAACAATGCGAGCCATCGGACAAGTTTGGCGACGCCGGTGTTGAAGGCGTCAATTGAATTTGCCAGCTTTTCCATCTGCCCCTCCCAAAGCGATGTGATGCCTGCGCGAAGGGTGTTTCGCGCAGGCGGTCTTCTTAGTAGCCCATGACCGCAGCGCGTGCGTTCATCTGGCCGTTGTCAGCATAGACCATATAGCTACCCACGGAATCGCGGTAGGCGACAAAGCTCTCTGCGATGCGCTTGACCAGCTCGTCATCATCCTGACGCAACTCGTCGATGACTTCAGCAGCGGCTTTGCCCATGGCGGTGATAACGCCCTCAGGGAACATTTTCACTTGCACGCCTTCATCGGCGACCAGCTTTTGCAGTGCGGCTGCGTGTTTGGTCGTGTATTCAGTCCAAACTGGGTTGTAGAGGCTTTCGCAGGCGAGGCTGACAACCTGTTTCAAGTCATCGGGCAGCTCTGCATAGGCTTCTGCGTTGACGCCGCATTCCTCGGCTGAGGACGGTTCCCCTACACCAGGCCAGTAGTAGTTTTTGGCGACCTGATGATAGCCAAGTGCACTATCTGTCCATGGCCCGATAAACTCGCCCGCATCCAATGCGCCGGTTTGCAGCGCTTGGAACATCGCGGGGCCGGACATGGCTTCTGCCGCCATTCCCAGTTTCGCCGCCATTTCAGAGGCAAGCCCCGTGGTGCGGAATTTCAGACCTTTCAGGTCTTCGGCTGAGTTGATGTCGTTGCGGAACCAACCGCCCCATTGTGGGCCTGAGTTACCACACAGGAACGGCTTGATGCCGAAACGGCCATACATCTCGTCATAAAGCGCCTGACCGCCACCGTGGTAGAGCCAGCCGAACTGCTCATCCGCTCGCAGGCCGAATGGTTGCGAGCCAAACAGCAGGATGCCTTTGGACTTGGATCCCCAGTACGCGGGCACCGCGTGGTATAGCTCTGCTGTGCCTTCGCTGACGGCGTCAAACACACCACGCCCGGGAACCAGTTCGCCAGCAGGGTAGAGCTTCACTTCGATCCGGCCACCCGACAGTGTAGTGATACGGTCTGCCAGAGTTTGTGCCGCCACACCGGGTCCGGGCAGGTTCTTTGGCCAAGCGGTGACCATTTTCCACTGGCGTTTGTCTTGTGCAATGGCCGGTGAGGCCAAGGCTGCGGCGGCTGTGCTGACGCCTGCTGCCGCTAGAAATTTACGTCTGTCCATGAGTTGTCTCCTAGTTGGATTTGGTTGGGGTTGGTTTTCTTTCGAGGCCGTCTTCTGCGGTCCCAGATGCGTTTGGGATGTGCATTTCGAACGTCTCGCTGATGCGAGCGTAATCGTAGCAACGCCGCACGGCGTCAGCTCTTCAGCAGCTTTGGCTTAGGATCGCCTCAGGCGAAGCCAGCTTTTGTCGGCAGTCCCATCTTCTTCAACGTCATGACCACGGGACAGATTCCAGTGAAAGACGCCTGGATGAGATGTGCGCCCATGATGCCGTTGAGCCAGAGCCAGTTCGGGCTATGAAAGGCAGCAAGCAAGGCGCTGCCCAAGACGATTAGGCCGACGATTAGAAGGATCGAACGTTCTACGGTCATTGATTTTCTCCCAAGATGTCTCCCGTCACTCAGTAAACCCGGCGAAGCACCATCTGGCAAGTGGCTCCTTCGTCCCGCTTAGTAGTCGTTGGCGCAGACTGCAACGAATGACTTTTCTAAGCCCGAAGCGGATTTAAATTATCGCTAGGAAAGAATCTCATTGCCGCCCCGAAGATCAAAGTTGGTCACCATTTAGGTGGAAACACGACCTATCGGCGTCCTATAGTGAATGCGCGAATGTCTTTTGGAGGTCCAAATGAGACTTGCAACTTTAGCCACCGGCGGGATCGGAGGATTCTTGGCGGTTAAACTGGCCCAAAGCGGGCATAAGGTTGCCACGATTGCCAGAGGGGCACATCTTGCATCGATAGCTGAGAATGGGCTGACGCTTGACAGCCCGTCAGGCGTTGAATGCGTTCACCCATGGATCGCGACAGATAACCCGTCAGAAGTCGGGGAGGTTGACGCAATTATCTTCGGTGTCAAAGGTGATGCGTTGGATACTGCTGCAAGGGCTTGCATGCCGATGCTCGGTGCCGACACTGTTGTTGTACCATTTCTCAACGGCGTTGAGGCGTCAGATAGGCTGGCCGAAATCCTACCTGAGCACAACGTTGCAAACGGGATGGCGCAGGTGTCGACAACAATTGCCTCACCGGGCGTTATCAAGCAAACGGGTGAGTTCAATGTGTTCACTTTTGCAGAACGCGATAGCAGACCTTCAGAGCGCATTGACGCCTTGAGAAATGCGATTAACGGGGCGGGGTCATCAGCACCCCCGACGGATGATATCAAACGCGATGTTTGGTCCAAGTTCGTTCTGTTTTCGGCGGTCTCCGGTGTGACCGCCGCAAGCCGGTGCACGATGAATGACATCAAAACTATTCCGCAACTCAGCGAATTGTTCCGGAGAGTTGTCTCGGAGACGGCGTCTATCGGCCGCGTCCTGGGAGTTTCATTGCCTGACAACATCGAGGATAAAATTTGGTTGGCGGCTCTAGCGCTACCGCCAAAAATGAGAGCCTCAACGGCGATCGATTTAGAGAATGGCCGCCCTCTTAAGATCGAATGGATATCCGGAGCCGCGGCGAGGATTTCAAAAAAAGCTCGTATCGAAGCACCTATCAACTCGGCTCTATATGCTCTTCTTCTGCCTCACAAGAATGGCAGATGAATGGCACCTTTGTCCCTGTGGTTTCAACTGATCGCCGCAACACATGCTTCAAATTTCTCTGCTGGCGTTTGGTATTGCAAGGTCTTTCGAGGTCGCTCGTTGAGTTG
>NZ_JALKAK010000022.1:0-52137 GCF_023015645.1 Pseudohalocynthiibacter sp. F2068 | reverse complement strand
GTAAAACGTCCGCGTCCGATATTTCATCTCTAACACTCCATCTTTCCAAAAAGACTAAAGTGTTGCGACCACCCGTTGAAACCGCCGGGACAAAACGCCCTTTGGCGACTCGTTTGCGAAAGTGAATCTCACGCCCGAACTGGCGCTCCATTATTCTTGGGAAACGGGGGATGGAGAACGGCAAACAAGCGGCTCACTCACGAAATGGCCGCTTGATTCAAGTCAATATGCTTATGACGCGATGGCGTTAGGATCGTCGCGGGACCAATAAACAACGGCTTTTAAAGGTGGAGGATATTGCAATGAAAATGACTGTCCTTGTAACGGCTATTTTTGCCAACTTGTTGGGAGTGCAATCCGTTGCGGCGGAAAGCACCGGTCAAAGTGAATACATGATCGCTTGCGCGGGATGCCATGGTGAGTCAGGGAAAGGTGATGGGCGACTAGCGGAGCTTCTGAAAATTGGAACTCCGGACCTTACTGGTCTTGCTACCCGAAACGAAGGAAGATTTCCGTTTGAATACACAGTTTTCATGATCGATAGGCGAAATGTAATACCCGTTCATGGAAATGACATGCCGGTCTGGGGTGATCGCTTTCAGGCCTCAGCAACCAGCGAGCGTGGAGAGACCGCGGAGATGGTAGCACGTGGACGCATCCTGTCTCTCGTCTACTACCTCCAGTCAATCCAGCAGTAGCACTCAAGAGGCGATTTCGATTTCGACCGACCTCTCAGTCCGCAACCCGGTCATAGGCTGTTCAGACTTTGCTGCAGCTACCAAGAATGGCAACTTTCTCGGCTGCTTTACCGCGTGGTTCTCAAATCAGGCTAGGTGCACAGTTTGCTGCGGGACAGAAGAACGCGGTTTCAATTCGGCTGCTATGGGCTCAGTCCGGACCATCCCTGCTCTACAATCTAACGTCTGGTATGCGGAAAAGCCCACTTTCTATCCATTTATTCCGACATCCCCTGCAGAATCTCTGCCTGCCTCTGGCGTGTGACTGGTAGGTACGAGTTTACTGTGGTTGCCAGATTGTCGTGCCCCATATTGAGCGACCAGGCCTTCATTTCTTCCATGGTCGTGCAAACCTGATCTCCATGGAGCGTCAGCGTTTTTCGGAAACTGTGCGGTGTGTATTCCGGCATCTGGACCATTGCAAAGGCATTGCGGATGATTGCATTGAGTTTAGCTGCACCAGCGTAGCCGTCGCGCGACAGTGTGTTGAATACGAACCCGCCGCCGGGTGCAATTTCGCGCAAGGGTTTGGGGAAAAGCGCGTCTTCGGGGCCAAACAATTTAACCTCCTTCAGATAGATCACCCACTCTTCGAGGCATCTGCGAATTTCCGGGTCTACCGGGTAAAAATAGGTGTCGATGGTTTTAGAGAACTTGGTGTTCACGTCGCGCCCATCCTGAAACACGTGTCCTTCAGCAAGATTAATATGCTTGAGTTTCAGGGACGCGACCGCACCATCCCGCGCACAAGTCAACAGGAAGAACGCAAAGAGTGCCCTGTCACGCTTCTCGAACTCCGTACTGTTCGGCATGGCCCGGAACGCATGAAGGGCCTGCCGCATCGAAGGATAGGGAATGTCACGCGCGGTATGCGCGACGCGGCGCGCCTTGAGTGTGTTATTGAAGTAGTCGGTATCCGTATGCCCAACCGCCTTCTTGTATCCAGGCTTGTCCGCTAGCCAGAAGAAGAAGGCTTTCACCAGCCGTAAGGTCGCATCGATGGTGGAGATACCCAGTGCCTTACCCTTCGTCGAGGCATTGGGCTTCGCCAAAAAATCCTTGAACCGTATCGCCTGATCAATGTGGAAATTCCGGAATGATTTGTACTTCGTGCTTTCTTCAAACCGGACAATTGCGGCCAGAGCCTTGTCGACGGATTTGTCGTCCTGACCCTTTGCGTTTCGAAGATATCGCGTATAGTTGCGTTTTATCCGCTCGTTGCCTTCATCGTATTTACGCATTTTGCGTTTCCTTTGTTATCTACTCGAATTGACCTAGTATTTGTTTGGCGTCACGCGGACCTCTGGAAGTTATGTTTCACGCTGGGTTTGAGAGGTTCGTATAGGCTCATTCATTACTGCGTGTGGCGATGGCCAATATTTCGGCCAAAGACGCGATTTGGGCCGTGCTGGCAAAGCGGATGCAGGGACCTTCACAGGTCTCACACAGAGCTTTTAACTGTCCTCTGGTATCCGATATCGGTACATAGTCAGCCATCATACCGTAGGGCCGCCTGCGGGCGCGACAGGCCATACAATAGAACTCACCCATCGCCATTGGCCCCAAGGCGCGGTCTGCCCTTTTGTCGAGGAACTCCCTGAGCGCTGCACCCATGACCAAATGCGGTTTCTGGCTGGTCAGGACATGCAATCCCTGCGCGCGCCAGGTTCGCACCGTCTGAGGTGTTACGCCCAACAGATCCGCCGCTTCTTCATAAGTGTATTGCCGGTGAAGCTTGACCCTGCGCGCTGAAACGCGCTTCGCCATCAGTCGCGCTCCACCTTTGCCGGTTCAACCCGGTTGGCTTCGGCCCAGGCATTCAGGTCCGATCCGCTGTATATAATCTTTCGGCCTAGCGTGTAGTATGCTGGACCAGTCTTGTAGTGTCTCCACTGAGCGAGCTTCTCACGTGAGCCGATAAGCTCAAGTTCAGAGTCGCCCAACGTGTAGCTGCGGGTATCATCGAAAAGTTTTAACATTGCGTCACCTCAATTTGCATTTGAAAGGTAACACTCCGGTTTGTCTTGGATTGATGGAGCGTCACTTGACGCCACCCAATATTGCAGGATTTTTTTATTACTCCATAGTGAAAAGTTAGCCTTTAAACGGTTGGAACAAATAGGGATTCCGTTTAAAGAGTTTGTCTGTTTTGCAAAACCCTTTAAAGGGTTTTCAAAAATCTGGAACCAATAGAACTATCGGGAAAACATTGCGAGGTACCGGTTTCTAAACTCTGAATTTGTCTTCATTTCGCTAAGATAATAGTCTTTTTGACCTTTCCCTTGGGACCACAAACTCGGATTTTCCGCTGCAGCGTCTTCGATTGCAAGGTCCGCCAAAGCATCTGGCCCAAATCTAATAGCTACAGGATTGGCGCTAACAAGATTTTCCATGCAAGTAAGCAATGCCTCTACCCGCATTAGTCGCTTTTTAGCAGAGGCTTTACCTGCTCCTTTTTCCCGCGCTTCTTTGATGCGCTCCGCCTCAAGGCCAGCAATAGCTTTTTCCTCGTGCTGTAATTTCCATCTTATCATTTCAGCCATTCGCCCAATTTCCATTCCCAAGGCGGTTAAATTATAAGCACCGACAACCCTGCCGAGCCTCTTATTATTTCCGTCCGATAGATAGAGAATTTCGCCGCGAGCAAAGTTTATGTGGTTGCATAGTCTGATAGCACACCAAATAAGTGAATAAGGCTCACAAATAATCTTGCTGTACTGATTAATTGGCAAATTATTGCGCCATGGTTTGTTGTGCTGGCCAGGGTGCACATAGGTTTCAACGCCTTCATCTGTAATGATATAACTACTAAGGTAGCGTTCTCGAAGCTTGTATCCAATTTCTCCGTACAAAGGTCGCCAAATTTGGAATGTTTCGCTCCAATAAACCGCATCCGGAATGCCTTTTGGAAACCCCTCTCGTAGGAAAATATCATTCGACAACTCTAACTCATGTCTGAAAACTTCAGAGAGGTGATATTTTTGGCGTGTCAGTCTGTATAAACGTTCACGCGCGTCCCTTAGCAACCAAGCGGCAACTGAAACATTAGAACCGTCAACGTCTGAGCCTCTAGCGAAATCTTCGAATTTTAGCAGCCCGTCGCCAAACTCTCGCTTTGGAACAACATCCTTTAGAATTGCAAGCAACTCCCTCAACTCTTCTACCTGCAGTTTCCAGTGGTCTATGTGATGCCATCGCCCTGCCTCAGCATGCTCCCGCCAATTCATTTCGCCAACCTCACAACTTTGCCCTGTTCACCTGTCACATACGCAGCCCAACGCTCCATGAGTGTGCGCCTGCGTTCCAATAAATCAGACCGAGCATAGGCCCGCTCAACGTTGTTTCCTAACTGGTGGGAAAGGCTTATTTCAGCGACTTCGCGCGGCGCATTGGCAACTTCAGATGCCCAGTCCCGGAATGTGCTGCGGAACCCGTGAACGGTAACGCCTTCAATCTTCATCCGGCGGAGCAGCATAAGCATTGCCATGTTTGAAAGCGGTCGGTGGCGTTTTTGTCCTTCAAAGACATACTCGCTTTTCATTGCCTGGAGCGGTTCAAGTATCTCAACCATTGCTGATGTAAGGGGAACGCGGTGCAGAGCTTCGGTTTTCATCCTCTCGGCTGGTACGTTCCAGACAGCATTGTCAAAATCAATTTCATCCCATTTAGCACCCAACACTTCGCCAGTTCTTGACCCAGTCAGGCAAGTAAACATAAGCGCCTTTGCCGCCATCGCATTGCGGGATTTCAAATCGAGGTAGAAGGCTGGCACGTCTTGCCACGCCATTGCCTTGTGGTGCTTTACCTTGGCTTTGACCTTGGGCAGCACTCCAGCATCTTTAATAGCTGTTACGGGGTTCTCACCTTCCCGGTAGCCCTTAGACTTCGCCACGTCCAACACCACCTTAAGACGTTGGGCAACCCGTTTGGCAGTTTCGTGCTTCTCAGTCCAGATTGGAGAGAGGCATGATAAGATTTCAGGTTGACCGATATCCGACACCCGCATCTTGCCAATCTTGGGAAAAGCATAGTCCCGCAGAGTGTTAATGAACTGGTCGCCATGCTTGATATTTTTCCAGGTTGGTAGTCGTTCTATGTGAACCTGTTTCGCGATTTCCTCAAATGTTGGGATAACCACATCGGCACCCAATCTTGGGTTTACTCCTTGCTTCGCTAGAATCCGATATTTCAGCGCTCTTTCGCGTGCTTCATATAACGAAACGACATTTGCGCCACCAAGCCCGAAGTCGGTTCTTAGCGGGCCACCTTTCTTGCCCTTATGTCCTTTTACGGTAACACGAACTATCCAGCTTCGAGACCCGGAAGGCTTTACCAAGAGAAATAGCCCGTTCCCGTCGCCATGACGTCCGGGTGGTAACGTCTCCACGAGTCTCTTCGTAAGTTTGCCTGTTAAATGTGTCACGTCGAAAAGTTACCACGATAGTTACCACGTAACGAACACAATCTAGCAAAACCGAACAAAAGGCAAGGAAACGTGCCGATTGACTAATGGTATTTAAAATATAGATAAAACAGCGTTCATTCAAATTGAATGATATTGGAAGAAAAGGGTGGGTGGCGGACAGACAGGGATTCGAACCCTGGAGACGGTCTCCCGCCTACACACTTTCCAGGCGTGCGCCTTCGACCACTCGGCCACCTGTCCGTTGCGCGGGTTCTTAGCAAGACTAGAGGGATAAGCGCAAGCGCTTTAGCGCGTTGTTTTGCAATTGTTCTGAAAGGTCTTTGAAATCCTGAATCAGCTTATGAACAACACCCTTACGTAGTTGAGCAGTCAGCTTACCAAAAGCACATTAACCCGGCGGTTCTGTTTGCCTTTGTTTTCAATTTTTCCAAGCTGAACACTGCCAATTTCACCGGTTTTGGCAACATGCGTTCCCCCGCAGGGTTGCAGATCCACCTGATCTTCGCCAGCGCCAATCCGTACCAGACGCACGTGCCCTGCCCCTGATGGTGGCTTCACCGACATCGTTTTTACAAGCCCCGGGTTCGCCTCGAGTTCGGCATCCGTTATCCAGGTTTCGCTTACCGGTAAATTCCGGGCGATCAGCGCATTCAGCTCTGCTTCCAACGCATCTTTGTCTTCTGGTGTTTCAGGCATGTTGAAATCAAGCCGCCCCTTGTCGACACCGATTGCGCCACCTGTTACTGGCAGCGGTACGACCACGGACAAAAGGTGAAGGGCTGTGTGCATACGCATTAATTTGTAGCGCCGATCCCAATTAAGCGACTGTCTCACCTCGGCGCCGATCATCGGCAAGCCAGACGGTTCACCCGGAACAAGAACAATATCATTTTCTACACCCTTTATTGTCGTTGCTACAGCCAGTTCGCCACCATCCCAAACAAGGGTTCCACTGTCGCCCGGTTGTCCGCCGCCCTGTGCATAAAAGATCGTCTGATCAAGAATGATCCCCCCTTCGGGCGTGTGTGCGACAACCAGTGCTGGCGCATCTTTCAGATAGGCATCTTTGCGAAACAACATTTCTGTCATTTATGTTTCCTCACCCGTCGCGTCTGTGCTTTCAAAATCAACCTCTGCAATTGCGTCGCTCGGAGCGTTAGACGCTTCAGAATGTTCTGATGCCTTGGATGTATCTGGCGCCTTTCCTCCCCCCGAAAGGACTTCGGGATTGCGCAGCCAGATATCGCGCTGAGCGAACGGGATTTCGATACCCTCTTCTGCAAACCGCCGGGCAATTTCATGGTTCATGTCTGACTTGACGCTCAGCATCCAGTTCACATCCCGCAGGATTGCGCGGATTTCAAAATCAAGGCTGTCAGCACCAAAACCCTGAAAAATGACACCAGGAGGCGGATTTAGGATTACCATCGGATGCGCCTCGGCGATTTCCTGTAAAATGGCTGCTATTCTTTTGGTGTCGTTTCCATAAGCAACACCCACCGGAACGATGACACGCCCGGTCAGGCTGCCTTTGGTCATGTTCATGACGACGCCTGAAATCAGATCGGCGTTTGGCACAATCACATCAGCCCGGTCGAATGTTTCAATCCGGGTAGACCGCACCGAAATATCGCGGACGTAACCGGAATGGCTCCCAACTTCGATCCAGTCACCTTCCGAAATTGGCCTTTCGATCAACAGGATGATACCCGAGACAAAATTGGACACGATGTTCTGGAGACCAAATCCAATACCAACCGACAGCGCACCAGCCACGATCGCAAGCGATGAAAGGTCAATACCTGCGCCCGTAATCGCGATGATCGCTGACAAAAATATCCCTAGATACCCTGTGCCAGACACAATCGCGTTACGCCCCCCGGTATCAAGCTTTGTCTTGGGTAAAACCGTGTTGCGCAGCGTGCCCTGAATCAGCCGCGTCAGGGTGTAGCCAAGCACAAAGATGACAGCAAACGTCAGAAAAACAGTGGGCGAAATTCGCGCGCCACCCAGCGACACGCCGCCCAGAAACTTGTTCCACATCTCTGAGAGCGTCGCGAGCCGCGCACCCCATATCAAAGCAAGAACAGGTGCAGCCGCGAAAAGTAAAACAAAGCCAAACAGAACAGGAATAAGGGACTCGCGCGCGCCATCCCTATTGCCAACAAGCAATGCATAAACTTCTGAAAACAAGCGTTGCAGTATCTGAATAAACGCCAGTAGGGCCAAGGTCACCGCAGTCGGGAACACCAACTGCGCGGCAGCCGCAAAATACCCGACAAGACCCAGCACAACACCGACGACGACAACAACCATAACGGCCCGGCCCAACAACCGGATTATTCTGTTCCGGTACGTCTGTTGTTCGTTCTCTGCAGCATCGTTACGTGCATGTTTGACCAGTAGTTGGCCCAGGCGGAACGTCATGACCGCAACAATCACCAGCAAGGGAAATACAAACGCGAGCAATACCCTTGTAGAGAGATTTTCAAATTCAACGACAGCGACAACGATCAGTTGCAGTCCGATCGCAAGCCCCAGGCCAGCGCTGAACCAGCGCCCTTCCGCTTTTTGTTCGGGTGTTAGGTTGAGATAAGGGTCGCTCGTATGCGACCGCGGGAACATACGTACACCCAACCATCGAGCTACAAAAAACGCGAGCCCCGCAGGTGGCAGCGCAGAAACGATTACTGACCCTCGCAACCCGATCAACCCCGAGGAAAAAAGAGCTTCGCTTAGCGCGAAGACACCGAGCAATGGAACGATAACCTGCCCCAGAGAAATTAAGAAACCAAGCAGCCAACGCCAAGCAATCTTATTTTTGCTTTGCACACGCAATGAAAGAACTTCCATCCAGTGTCGACCACGTGACAAAAGGACGACCGCTAGCAAGCCAAGGAACAAAGTCAGCGGCAATTTTTCGCGGAATTGCGCGTTCTGTAAAGGGCTTGCCCAAGCACCTGATATTTCAGAGTGAATACCCGTCAGCGTTTGACCAATTGCGCCAAACCCTTCTGCCCAGATAACCGGATTAAGGGGCGTTGGACCAAGCTCCAGAAGTTGATCCGTTTGTCGGCTCCGGATGATACCGTCGACCTGTCGGATCAAACCGTCAGCACGCGTAAATGCCTCCTCAGCTGTCTGTATTGGCACGCGAACACTGGCGAGCGTTTCGCTCAACGTCTGGCGTCGCGCGGCAATTTCCGCAGACTCTGGCACACCGTCAGGAACCGGCCCAAGTGCTGCAAGCTGTGACTCAAGCGTTTCTATCCGGGCTTTGTTTGCAGATTGCGCAACCGAAAACTTTTCGCGCCAACCGGCCAGTTGTGCACGAAGCTCTTCAAGAGCAAGATCAGACGCCCGCGCCGCTGATACAGCATCTTCGGCGCGTTCTGCGGTTTTTTCCCACTCTGCATAATCTGGGGCGGTGACAACTTCCTGTGCGACCGCATGTGCAACGAATAAAGGGCTTACAGCGCCAGAAAGCGCCAAAATCAAACATAAAAGAAGCGAGTGAAATGTTTTCATCAATCCTCAAAAACGCCCGGAATGCTACGCGGTGCAGCATCAAGCCAGTCTGGAACCGGCAGGCCTTTTTCCTTTAAAAATGTCGGGTTAAACAGCTTTGACTGGTAGCGATTTCCATAGTCACACAGCACCGTCACAATCCGGTGTCCCGGGCCAAGCTCGCGCGCCAATCGGATTGCGCCTGCAACGTTGATACCTGAAGAGCCACCCAGAATGAGCCCCTCTTCCTTGAGTAGGTCAAACACAATCGGGAGCGCTTCTGAATCTGAAACTCGATAAACATTGTCCACCTTCAAGCCTTCGAGGTTTGCTGTAACTCGCCCCTGACCGATACCTTCGGTGATCGATCCACCGACTGATCCGAACTCTCCGGTGGTATAGAAATTGTAAAGCGCTGATCCCTCTGGGTCCGCCAGGCCGATTTTTATGGTCTTGTCACGTGCGCGAAGCCCTTCGGCAACGCCAGACAATGTACCGCCTGACCCAACTGCGCAGATGAACCCATCAAGCTTTCCGTCCATCTGTTCCCAAATCTCCGGTGCTGTTGTTTCAACATGCGCTTGTTTGTTCGCCACATTGTCAAACTGATTGGCCCAAATCGCACCATTAGGTTCGGTAAGTGCTAATTTATTCGCCAATCTTTCTGAATATCGAACATAATTGTTCGGGTTCTTATAGGGCGCAGCCGGTACCTGAACAAGCTCGGCACCCGCCAGTCGGATCATCTCTTTCTTTTCCTGACTTTGCGTTTCAGGAATGACAATCACCGTTTTAAACCCAAGCGAAGCGCCAACCAGGGCAAGACCAATTCCCGTGTTGCCCGCAGTTCCTTCGACAATGGTTCCACCCGGGCGGAGCGCACCCCGTGCGACAGCATCTTTGATGATATAGAGCGCAGCCCTGTCTTTCACGGACTGACCGGGGTTCAGAAATTCTGCCTTGCCATAAATGTCGCATCCTGTCTCTTCACTGGCTTTCCTCAGCCGGATCATCGGAGTGTTCCCAATCAGTTCAACAAGGTCGTTGCAAATGCGCATATGTTTCTGCCCTCTTAACGTTCCACCCTGTGTAGGCTGCGTTTTGGCGGAACTCAAGCATCCGCGCGCAGTCGATCACGATTGAGTGCGAGCCAAAATGCCGACAGTACAAGTGGACCGGTTTCAGCTTCACCACTCTCAACCAATGCCATCAATTGCTCAAAGCACAGAACATGTGTGCGAATATCTTCACCTTCACCGGATACGCCGCCAAATTCATCTACTTCGTCAGGCAAATCACACAAACCAAGATAGGTATGGAAATACTCTGTTGCAGCACCGGGGGTTGGGTAATGTCTGTTGATCAGCTGCAGATCTGTCAGTGTTAACCCTGCCTCTTCCTTTGCCTCACGATGCGCTGCATCTTCGGGTGTTTCCCCTTTGTCTATGCGGCCTGCAATCGGCTCGAGCGTCCAAGGGTGTCTATCCCCACGCATAAACGCACCCACACGAAACTGTTCGACGAGCAAAACCCGGTCACGTGCGGGATCATAGGGTAAAACGATGACCGCATCGCTTGTTACAAAAACCGAGCGGCGCAACGGTGCAGAGACGGTTCCATCGAAACGACGATGGGACAAATCCAAATCGTCGAGCGCAAAAAAGCTGTCATAGGCGCGTTCGTGATTCAGTAAGCTGACATCGGCCTGCCCGAAGCCGTATCGCAAACCTGATGGTGTTGGGCTGTGAACCGAAACTATTTTACGCGCCCGTGCCCGAAGCATTTGTAAACGTCTTGCAACTTCGTCTGCATCGATCTGGCCAAATAACTCGGCCACATCTGCAGCCGCAATCAATGTCACCGCGCCATATTGTTCTACAAAATCTTCAAGGCTCCACGATGCCCCTTTTTGCCACTGACCGGGGCGTGGAAAATAAACCTCGACTGGGGATGTCTCCCCGATTGGCGTCACCAGATGCAAATCATAGTGAAACCCGCCTTCGTAATAGTTGAGCCGCGCAACATCTTCTTCTGAAGCGTCAAAACTGACACCTTCAGCAACGCTGCCGACTTCTTCTGTAATAAGCGGGAATATCTGACCTTTTGCCCAGTAAACCGCATGGTCGGGCAGGCGTGAACGTGTCATCTCATCTTCTGAGACCGAACGATTCAACACCACTTCCAGCAGCGGACGATGACACAACGTGCCATAAAAAAACATTTGCTTCACGTTTTTAGTTCCACCGCCGATCAGCAGCATTTGTAACAAGACCGGCAATTATTCCGCCAATCAGTGCCGTGCCGATCACTTCTGTCGTTGCAATCAACTTCGCGTATTCAAACCCGATCTCGAAAATCGCGACAACCGCCTCTGTTGGGTTGTCGTAATATTTTCGGAGCGACAGTTTTACCATTTTAGCCGCCGAATGCAGGAAAAGCGCCAGCAGCCCGAGTGCGACGCTTGTTGTTATACCAATGCCAACGGAGCCGCGCACCCCGCGCCCTGCACGCGGGCCCATGATTCTCCAGCCGCAAACGACACCCAACAAGGCATTTATGATGCCAAGGAACGGCACAGGTGTTCCCTCTGGTAAAAGCGGCACAATCATTCCGGAAACCAAATAGGCAAGACCTGCAAAACAAGCTGCGGCGACAAGGCGGGCTGCTGTGGGCATCTGACTACTCTTTTTTTTACCTCTGGCCGTAGAAAACCAGAAAAACCCAAAAAACGCACCTAAATTATTTTAAATGACCTTCTTTCCAGGCGGAATATGCTACAAGTGCAACGCCCCGCCCGTCAGAGGCTGAAACAATCGGATCAGGGTAGGCAATATCTTCACTCAGGGCCCAGCTACGCGGCACAGCCTTGAAATAAGACAGCGCAGTCCGGCTTGGCTTGGTATATCCTTCCGCGATCCAACGCCGCTGATAGCTCTGGTCCGCATCAAACTTGTCCGCCTGTGTTACAGGGTTAAACACCCGAAAATAAGGCGTTGCGTCCGGTCCGCAGCCCGCGACCCACTGCCATCCCATCGCATTGGCTGCCGGGTCCCAATCTGTCAGGCAATCCGCAAACCAGGCCTGACCGATCCGCCAGTCAGTTAACAGATGTTTTGTCAGGTAGCTTCCGACAATCATGCGTGCGCGATTGTGCATTGTCCCGGTCACGTACATTTCACGCATCGCGGCATCAACAAACGGAATACCCGTGCGCCCCCGCCGCCAGGCTTCTGCAAGCTCGGTGTCTCCACGCCAGGGAAAGCTTTCCCACACCCTGCGCCAGCATTCCGTTTCGATCCAGGGTGTATGATGGATCAGATGATACGAAAATTCGCGCCAGACCAGTTCCTTCAGAAAATGTTCTGCACCTAAGTGCCCTTCGTTCAGCGCCCTTGCACCTGCATGCCAGACCATGCGCGGACTAATTTCCCCATAAGTCAGATTTTCGGATAGTCCCGACGTTGAACGCAGGCCCGGAAAATCCCTGTATTTCTTGTATCCATCAACAGCTATCTCGATGAAATTACGAAGCCTGTCTTGTGCTGCCCTTTCCCCGACACGCTGGTGTTTGGCCACCGCCGCCGCACCGCGATTCATTTCAGCGTCCATTTTCCAATTTGAGAGCGTGGCACTTTTTGGCCAGTTCGCAGGTGCAGGCCACCGCTTTGGTGCGGGCAGGCAAACGCCAACCTCTTTTTGCTTCACCGTATTCCAGAAGGGTGTGTAAACTTTGTAAAACCCGCCGGTTTTTGTTGAAACCGTCCAGGGTTCAAACAGCACATGTCCCGGGTGGCTGTCTGCCTTAACCCCCTCTTTACGCAATGCAGCCTTGACCTCTGTATCGCGCACCTTTGACGCAGTATCATAAAGGCGCGACCAGAAAACACCCGTCGCGCCCGTCTCGGCAACCACAGAACGTAAAACATCATGCGCACGCCCGCGTCGCAGGATTAGTGCTGCACCCAGATCGCGAAGTTGAGTGGAAATGTTTTCTAAAGACAATCCCAGCCGAAATTTCGCGGCCGCACCAAGGACTTCAACCACCTCGTCATGAATGAAAAGCGGTATCACAGGCTGTCCTGTCGCAATCGCAGCAACCATTGCCGGATGATCGGCCAGCCGAAGATCCCGCCTTAACCACAGTATGATCGGTGGCCTTTGGCCCATACGTTAAAGCACCTCGTCCAATACACTGATCAGCTTGGAAACTTCGTTTTCGCTTGTGTAATGAACAAAGCTAAGCCGAAGAACGCCTTTGGCTGGGTCGATCCCCATCGCCTCAAGTGCGCGAACAGCGTAAAAGTCACCCCCGCCTGCCATAATACCGTGTGGCGCAAGCTCAGCGGCAACGGGTTCTGCCTGCCCGGAAAGCTCTACAGCAACTGTCGGCGCCCGACTGTCCGCCTGTGTCGGTCCAACAAGCCGGACAGAGTTTTTCTGTGAAAGGTAGTCAAGAACAGGTTGCAGATGTTTAACTTCATGCGCGCGCATCAGGTCATGCACGGCTTCAGCCCGCTTTGTCTCATCTGCCGCCTCTGAGAAATGATGGGAATACAAAGCATCTGCATAGTCCGCCATACCGGCGCTTGCCGCGACCTGTGCATGGTCCGGCCCCGCTGGGGTGAAACGCTTATAAAGGCTTGCTTCGTTGAAATAGTGCCCCTGGTTCGGAAGCATCATGCCCAACTCGCGCCGCATCACCATGATCCCCTGGTGCGGACCGTAGGTCTTGTAGGCAGAAAACAGGTAAATATCTGCCCCCAGCTTGCCCACATTCGGCAATCCGTGGGGCGCATAGCTTACCCCGTCAACGCAGACGAATGCCCCCGCTGCATGTGCAATCGCTGTCACCGCAACAACATCGTTAATCTCGCCCACAACATTGGAACAATGCGGGAAACAAACCAGCCTGACGCTCTCATCCAACAGATCGACAAGGTCACCGGGGTCCAGATGGCCCGTTTCCGGGTCAATCGTCCATTCACGCACTTCGATCCCCTCGTCCGCCAAACGGCGCCAGGGACCAGAGTTTGCCTCGTGGTCCTGATTGGTAACAACAATCGCATCACCGGGTTTCAGCCACTGGCGAAAGGCCTGCGCAAGAACATAGGTGTTCTGCGTTGTTGATGGACCAAAACTCACCTCATCGGTATCCACACCCAACATCAATGCCAGACGGGTCCGCGCCTCATCCATTTCCTCGCCACCTAATCGGCTTGCCTCGTAGGCCGAATAGGGTTGCACTTTTCGCTGGTGATAAAACCGCGTCAGACGGTCGATCACTTGCTGGCACGTGTAACTACCCCCGGCATTTTCGAAAAATGCCTGTCCTTGCAAAGAAGGCTCTGAAAAGGCGGGAAACTGCGCACGTACAAATTTAATATCAAGCTGGGTCATGCTGGCCTCAATAGAAGAAGACCCCAAAGCCGATGCTCCGGGGTCTTTCATGTTAGGCATGACTGCGTTGGGTGCAAGCCGTTAGTGCACCTTAATCGGCATTCACATCAACAACGACACGTCCTTTGACCTGACCCTTCAGTATATCTGCACCAAGTTTCGGAAGATCAGAAAGTTTCGCTGGCTGGATCATCTGCTCGAGTTTTTCCATTGGCAAATCTTTTGCGATCCGCTGCCACGCACGCACGCGGTTGTCATAAGGCTGCATCACGGAATCAATCCCAAGCAGGTTCACACCACGCAAAAGGAACGGAATAACGGTCGCAGGAAGTCCAGTGCCACCCGCAAGCCCTACCGCTGCGACAGAGGTTCCATATTTCATTTGTCCAAGAACGCGCGCCAGCATTGCGCCGCCAACGGCATCGATACAACCAGCCCATGTTTCACCTTCCAGCGGGCGTTTCACGGTCTCATTCAGCTCTTCGCGGGCAACGATCTGGGTTGCACCCAGTGATTTGAGGTACTCGGCAGTTTCTGGACGCCCGGTAACACCGGCAACCTCATAGCCAAGGTTGGCCAGGATCGCAGTTGCAACAGAGCCGACACCACCCGCAGCACCGGTTACAAGAACGGGACCATGATCTTTTTCAAGCCCGTGATCTTCCAGCGCCATAACGGCGAGCATGGCCGTGAAACCGGCTGTTCCGACCGCCATTGCCTGACGTGTATTAAGCCCCGCTGGCAGTGGCACAAGCCAATCGGCCTTGACCCGCGCCTTTTGCGAATAACCGCCCCAATGTGCCTCGCCCACGCGCCAGCCGGTCAGCACAACCTTGTCACCAGGTTTGTAACGGTCATCATCCGATGCTTCGACCGTTCCTGCTAAATCGATGCCTGGAATATGCGGGTAGTTTCGAACAAGCCCGCCACCTGGGCCAATGCACAGGCCATCTTTGTAGTTCACCGTCGAGTATTCAACAGCCACGGTAACATCACCACCGTCCGGTAGCTGATCTATCCCAATCTGCTGTACGCTCGCGCTTGTTTTGCCATCTTCGTCTTTTTCAACAATCAATGCGTTGAACATTATGCTCTCCTTCAAATCCAGAATTTATCGCGGACGGTTGCCTTGCGCATTCCGTCTGGTGTTTCGACCTCTACTTTGGTTCCCGCATCCCAATGGGTCATGCGGATCATTCCAATCGCAACGTTTGTCGTAAAATCGGGTGACCACGCAGCGGAGCTGATGTTACCGACCTTTTTGCCGCCAGCAAAAACCGACCAGAGATGATCACACGCAGGCACAGCGTCCCCGTCAATCTCGATCGCACGAATTTGACGAATCGGCCCTTCCATCGCGACGCGCAGCAAAGCGTCCCGGCCAACACAACCAATCGCGCTCTGCGTATCACAGAATTTGCCAAGGCCGCATTCGTGCGGGGTATTGTTGCGCGTCATGTCGTTGCCATACGACAGCAGCCCGCCCTCAATGCGTTCTATCAGATTTGGGCACCCTGCCCTTACATTGAGGTCTTCGCCCGCTTTGAAAAGCGCGTCCCACAGCGGCATCCCGATATCGCTACCTTCGACATAAATTTCGAAACCACCCTGTTTCGAGTAACCAGATCGCGCGATCACCAGATCGCGTCCTTCAAAACTGAAGCGATCATAGCGGAAAAACCGCAGCTTGCGGATTTCTTCGCCAAAGACCCGCGCCATCAGATCATCAGATTTTGGCCCCTGAATCCCGAGTGGCGAAACATCCGGCTCGTCCACCAGCACGTCCAGACGATAGCCATAAGCAATGCCCTTGGCCCAAAACAACAAGTCGCTGTCCGCAATCGAAATCCACCAGCGATCTTCGGCCAGTTTCACGGCGACCGGGTCATTGAGCATGCCGCCAGTTTCATCAACGATAGGCACGTAGAAACATTGACCTAGCTGCATATTACTCAGGTCGCGCGGTGTCAGCATTTGCATTAAACGTTGGGCATCAGGTCCCCGAAGCTCAACCTGACGTTCACACGACACATCCCAAATCTGCACATGGTCTTTAAGATGTCTGTAATCGGCGACCACGCTTTCGAAAACCGTTGGCAGCAGCATGTGGTTGTAGACAGTGTATCCTTTGACGCCCGCTGCCTCGACACCTTCGCTAAAAGGGGTGCGGCGCAAACGGCGGGACTGAGCGATTAGAGCCATCAGGCATCCTCCGGCATAAAGAAGAGATCGGTATCACCGGGGCGTGCGCCCGCTGCTGTTAACATAGCATGAATCTGCCCGCGGTGATGGGTCTGGTGATTGAAAAAATGCGTGATGCAGAGCGCAAGTGGCTTAATTATTTCGCGCCCCATAGCACCGGAAAACCAGATCAGGTCGCCGGCAAGGTCTTCTTCGGTCAGATTTTCAGCCCAACGCAAAATGCGCGCATCGGCCTTGGCGCGTTCAAGCTTAATCTGCTCCCAGTCCATAACAAAATTCTCGCTGCCGGGAATGCCGGTTTTTGGCGGCTCCCATCCATCAAAGCGGCTCATCCAGATCGTATCGCCCCAAAGAAGGTGAGAAAACGTGCCGCGGATAGAACCAAAAAAGGCGCCTCTGTCCGCATCGCGCGCCTTTTCGTCAAGCGTATCGGCAGCCGTCAGCAGGTTGTTGTTCTGCCATCGGTTATACCGCGCCATAGTGTGACAATAGCCGGGGGCTATCACCGGCCCGGGCCTTTCCAGTCAATCTGACAAATCTCAGCCGAACGGCCCGAGAAATCCCAGACACGGCCATAGGCCCGCACTTTGCCTTTGGTGGCCGTTGCAATCGTAATGTCCGGGCCCATCCAGTAGCCTGTGTTGCTAACGACGATATCCTGATCGGGGTCGTTCCCCTCGACAGGGACGATTTCACCCTGAATGGTTTTGCCAACCATCAGGCGGCGCGCCTTGCCCTCTGTGGTAAATTCAACAGGTGCGCGTTCTGCGCCCATGAATTCGCTGACCAACATGGAAAACAGCCCTGTTGTACCTTTGGCCGCGCCTGAAAAGATTTTGACCAGCGCGTCATATGCTTCATCGCTTGAGCGTTCGTCTATGTAAGCAGCGGCCTTCCAGTTGCCCCGCCCCATCATTCCCGGGATATCGAGCACGAGCCCAACATTGAGGCCAGACAGATCCGTGTCTCCATACTGACCTTTGTCAATGCGAATGCCCGACCATGCCTGACAATAACCTTCGGTCGGGGGGTGCGCACCAAGGCTGACCACGCAGGGGCAGAACACAGTGCAGTTACAGTTGAGGATCAACTCCCCCTTGATGGTCCATTCTGGTAGATCAGCCATTTCATTCCTCCTAAAGATTTTCAGAACAGGCCTATCGCCTGCCCCGCTAATACAATTGCCCCACCAATCAGGGCGACGCCCAGGGGGCGTGTCACGTAGCGCCCGATCTCGGGCAGTTTTTCAAAAACCATGATCAGGGTCGCAAGCCCCATCCAGATCAGGTTCATTGCGCCGCCAACAAAGGCCAGCGCCATTAAGGCCCAGCAACATCCAAGGCAGATCAAACCAAGCCGAAGCCCCATCGTTGCGGCATTCCAGCGGGTGGGCGACCAATGTTCCATAAAGAACGTAAGCGGCATTCTGCATTTCGAGAGGCAAGCCTCTTTCAGAGGTGAGAACTGGTAAATACCCGCGACCAGCAGCAGTACAACAGAAAACCAATCTGACAAGCTCTGACCAATTGGGGACACCAGGCCCGCCGCTGACAGGGTCATCTGTGCAGCAGCGGCGAATACAGAAAACCCGAGCCAGATCACCAGATATCCGCCAAGCAATTCGTAGAAACCCCGGCGCGTCGTTGCCTGTGTGGCAGTCAGATCATCGTAAGTTGTGAGGGCTGGCAAAAACGTTGGGGCCATCATTGCGGCGGACATAGCTGCCCACATCAAAACAACCTTGAAGTAACCTGCCGCGTCCGGCGTGACCGAACAAAGTTCCACCCAGAACTCTGCCCCGTAAATACGCCCCATGTCGCGCAGGTCTGATGGCAGCGACATCGCATATAAAACGACCCATGCACCAAGGATCAAACCGAATACGGCAAGCCAGTGGCCGCCCGTCATTCGCCTTATCCTTTGTGCAAAATCCATGTCTCTTTCCTTATGTGCCGAGTCGGAATACAATTGTCAGACTTTTAAATGTCTGACAAATGAAAAATGGCGATGAAAGATAAAAAACCTAAGCGCGATCTGTCCGTTCAAATCGCCGAAGCGATCAAAGATGCAATCATTTCAGGACAGTTGATCGTTGATGAACGTCTGCCCTCCGAAGCAGAGCTTTCTTTAAAGTTTGGCGTTTCTCGCCCGACGGTGCGCGAAGCACTAAAGCGGCTGGCCGCGCAGAACCTGATCCGGACTCAACGTGGGGCAACTGGTGGGGCCTTTGTCAATCGCATCCGATTTGAAGAAGCCTATGGCCAGCAAATCACGACCTCGACGCTGTTGTTGTCGATGAATGAAGTTGATTTTGAAACAGCCTGCGAAGCGCGTTTCATGTTGGAACGCGCCTGTGTGACGCTTTCCGCCCAGCGGCGGACCGATGACCAGCTTGCGACAATGCGCGCAGAAATTCACCGGCAGGCACAACCCGGTTTGTCGGATGAAGCTTTTTGCGCCTCTGACGTCGCGTTTCACCGCGCACTTGTGGATGGGGCAGATAACCCGGTTTTGTCTTATCAGTTGGCAGGCGCTGTCGAAGCGATTGAGCCGCTTATGAACATGGTCACTTTCACGGCACGCAACCGCGCGCGCATCGTCGAACTTCACACCCAAATCGCCAATGCGATCGAAAACCATGACAGTTCAGCAGCAGATCAGGCGCTGGCAGACCTTGCTGCCTATTCTGTTGAGCTGGCACATGACGTACGCGAAGCACGGCAATCCAGAAAGAAAACCACTGCGCCGGCAGCGTCTTAGGCCTTGCGCCTACACCACCGCCACCTTATCTTAACAATGTTCCTTCGGGGACTATGGACATAAACGCGCTCGTAATAAGCGGATCGGACCCGGGGGCGGTACCCGGCGACTCCACCAGAAATCCTTCATTTGGGGATCATGGGGTCGAAACAGGATCGACGAACGTCTAAAGGTGTTTGCTTTGTCTCGGTGAGATACCACCGTTATCGGTTCACAAAAGCTAGTTGCAAATGACAACAAAGCTCCGATGGCTCTTGCTGCGTAAGCAGTTCGATCTATCAAAACTTAAGCCCTTGCGCCTAGCAGCGTAAGGCGGGGTTCGCAGGCACCTGGCAACAGAAGCCTGCACTTTCACATCTAATTTGAACCCAAAATCAGGCGTTCTGTGTAGTTGTATGTGGTTTTGTCAGATACAGGTACCTGCGCGGCCTCGCTTGACAGGTCGTCCCTTGCCATGCACTTTCCCTTTCATGGGGCTAAACGCGAACGCCCCGTGAGGCGGTAGCCCAAGTTTCGCATTCCCTGACCCATTTCTCAGCGAGGATGCCTATGCCTGCCCCAAATGAAATTTCAGTAAATCAACTCATGCGTCTGATTGGGACACCGGATGCCCCAACCATCGTGGACGTCTGCATCGACGAAGATTTTGCCGCCGATCCAAGGTTGCTGCCCGGCTCTGTCCGTCACAGCCACAAAGATATGCCTGCGCTTGCTGCCGTTCTCGACAAACAGCACGTTGTAATTGTCTGTCAGAAAGGCAAGAAACTTTCACAAGGTGTTGTAGCCTGGCTTCGCACGCAGGGTATGAACGCTGAATATCTGGCGGGTGGGCATCATGCCTGGCGTGATGCTGGCGCGCCCCTGATCCCCGCGAGCGCCCTCCCTGCCCCAGTCAACGGTTCAACGCTTTGGGTCACGCGTCACCGACCCAAAATTGACCGGATCGCGTGCCCATGGCTGATACGCCGCTTCATTGATGAAAAGGCGCAGTTTCTGTTTGTGTCCCCGTCCGAAGTTCTGGGCGTGGCAGAAAAATTTGGCGCAACCCCGTTTGATGTAGAGGACGTTCATTTCAGCCATCGTGACGAGAACTGTACCTTTGACACGATGCTCACCGAATTTGCCCTTGAGACAGAACCATTGCTGCGACTTGCCAACGTGGTCCGGGGAGCTGATACAAACCGGCACGACCTTACACCGGAATCGGCTGGGCTGCTGGCTCTGTCTGTCGGCTTATCGCGTCAATACAAAGACGACACTGAGCAGCTAAACGCCGGTATGGCGCTTTATGACGCGCTTTATCGCTGGGCGCGCGACGGGTATGAAGAAGGTCATGACTGGCCGACCGGAAAGCGCTGATGAACGATATCTCTTTACGCGAATTCACGCGCATCTTCACCCGCATCGGCATTCTGTCGTTTGGCGGCCCTGCCGCACAAATCGCGCTTATGCACCGCGAACTGGTCGATGAGCGCCCCTGGCTGACCGAACAGCAATTCCTGAGTGCACTGTCTTTTTGCATGTTGCTACCGGGGCCAGAGGCAATGCAGCTTGCAACCTATGCCGGCTGGCGCTTGCGCGGCGTACCGGGTGGTTTGATTGCCGGGTTGCTGTTTGTTGTCCCCGGCGCACTGTTTATGCTGGGGCTCAGCATGGCCTACGCCGCCTACGGTGCCGTTCCATTGATCAATGCGTTGTTTCTTGGGGTTAAAGCCACCGTTGTGGTCGTCGTTGTCGAAGCCTTGCTTCGCATATCAAGAAAGGCCCTGAAGGGCCGTGCGCACTGGGTGATTGCCGGGCTTTCCTTTGTTGGAATATTTTTCCTGGATCTGCCTTTTCCGTTGATAATCTTGCTGGCCGGAGCATACGGCTATTTCATGGCCAAAGCGCCGGACACCCCGGCAAAACGTGACCAAGTTAAACTGCCTTTTAAAGCCCTGGGAATCTGGCTTTCACTCTGGTGGGCACCAATCGCCTTGCTGTGGGCGTCTGGTGCGACAATGCTTGCTCAGGTTGGGCTGTTTTTCTCAAAGCTCGCTGTTGTGACCTTTGGCGGCGCGTATGCGGTGTTGGCGTATATGGCACAGGAAGTTGTTGCAGACAAAGGGTGGCTTACCACCCCTCAGATGATGGATGGGCTTGGCCTCGCGGAAACAACGCCGGGGCCGCTCATTCTGGTAACGGAATTCGTTGGCTATCAAGCCGGGTTTGGAAGTGGTGGTCTGTTTCTTGGGGTCATCGCTGCCCTCGTAACCCTCTGGGTCACCTTTGTGCCCTGTTTTCTATGGATTTTCGTTGGTGCGCCCTACATCGACTGGCTCTCGCATATGCCGCGCCTGTCTGCGGGTTTGCGTGCAATCACGGCCGCAGTTGTTGGCGTCATTTTGAACCTGTCGCTTTGGTTCGGCCTGCATGTATTGTTCGCAACGGTGGATGAACGCAGTTTTGGGGTTCTCAGCGCACCGGTTCCCTCCCTGTCTTCAATTGATCTGGTTGCGCTTGGTTTGGCGATCTGTGCTGGCGTTCTGCTGCTTTGGAAACACTGGAGCCTGCCGCTCGTGCTGGGCCTTGCCGCTTTGGCGTCGGCGGCCATCTCATTGATCTGAAATCAAAGCTGGGTAACGATATTTTGCCTTACAGACCCTTCCCTTCGACATCAAATACCTTATGCTGATGGTACGATCCAACTAAAGGCTCATTCCCATGTCACGCACCATTGAATATGGAAACCTGATGCACCGCGCCATGCGACGGCTGATTCAGGAAGTGTTGACCGATGTGGCCGAAAACGGCCTGCCCGGGGTGCATCATTTCTTCATCACATTTGACACGCTGCACCCCGACGTGAAAATCGCCGATTGGCTGAACGAGCGTTACCCAGACGAAATGACCGTCGTTATGCAGCATTGGTTTGACGGGCTCGAGGTGACGGATGAAGGCTTTTCCGTCACACTGAATTTTGGTGACCAGCCTGAACCGCTCTATATCCCTTACGATTCAATCGTCACTTTTGTTGACCCGTCCGTTGAATTTGGACTGCGCTTTGAAACGCATGATTCCGAAGAAGAGGACGACGACGAAGATGCGGCAGAAGCACCGATGGCGGTAGACGAACCGGAAGACGAACATCACGACGCCGAAGTCGTCAGCCTTGACAGTTTCCGCAAGTAGCGCAGCGTTCTGATTTCCACCTCAGTTTTGGTGCTTTCAAGCGGCCAAGTTGGATATTGTCTTTTCATCTGCGACAAGTACGTTTCACGTGTCTTGGTCTTCAGCCCGGATGTCGCATTGATTTCCTGCCCATGCACGTTAGAAAAGGCGCCAACGCCTGAGGAGAGCATTGATGACCAACACCCGCACCGAAACCGACAGCTTTGGCCCACTGGAAGTTCCAAGTGAAAAATACTGGGGCGCACAGACCCAGCGCAGCCTGATGAACTTTCCTATTGGCTGGGAAAAGCAGCCCGTCGCGATTGTACGTGCTCTTGGGGTGATCAAACAGGCTTGTGCCGAGGCAAACATGGAAAGCGGAAACCTTGACGCAGAAAAAGGTAAAGCCATTGTTCAGGCCGCAGGCGAAGTCGTCGCAGGTCAATTTGACGACAACTTTCCACTTGTCGTCTGGCAGACAGGGTCCGGCACCCAATCCAATATGAACGCGAACGAAGTCATCGCGAACCGCGCCATTGAAATTCTTGGTGGTGTAATTGGCTCCAAAGACCCGGTGCATCCGAATGATCACTGCAACATGGGTCAGTCATCAAACGACACATTTCCGACCGCTATGCACATTGCAACTGCAATGACAGCGCATAACGTTTTGATTCCAGGACTTGAAAAGCTGCACGCGGCGCTTGAAGCCAAGGTCGCTGAGTTCGAGGGCATCATCAAAATCGGTCGCACCCATACGATGGATGCAACGCCACTGACGCTGGCACAGGAGTTTTCGGGATATGCGCATCAGGTCGCGATGGGCCTGCAACGTGTGAAAACCTCTTTGGCGCATATTTATGAACTGGCACAAGGCGGCACCGCTGTCGGCACAGGCCTGAACACACGTATCGGCTGGGGCGTAACCGTTGCTGCCAATATGGCCCGCATCACCGGCCTGCCCTTTGTTACAGCACCCAACAAATTCGAAGCCCTCGCAGCACACGACGCGATGGTCGAAATCTCGGGTTCGCTAAAAACAGTTGCAGCATCGCTGTTCAAAATCGCCAACGATATCCGCCTGCTTGGTTCAGGCCCCCGCTGCGGTCTGGGCGAACTGATGTTGCCAGAAAATGAGCCCGGCTCTTCCATCATGCCGGGCAAAGTTAACCCAACCCAATGCGAGGCGCTTACGCAGGTTTGCGCACATGTCTTTGGAAATGACGCGGCTGTTGGCTTTGCCGGCTCTCAGGGGCATTTTGAGCTGAACGTTTACAAACCAATGATGGCGTACAACGTTTTGCAATCCATGCAACTATTGGGTGATGCCGCCGCTGCATTTACCGACAACTGTGTTGTGGGCATTCGCGCTGATCGTGACCGGATAGAAAAACTGATGCGGGAATCGCTGATGCTGGTTACGGCCCTTGCCCCAACCATTGGGTATGACAATGCAACCAAGGTGGCAAAAACTGCGCATAAGAATGGAACCACACTGAAGGAAGAGGCAATCAACCTTGGTCTTGTTGACGCCGAAACTTTCGAAAAGGTTGTCCGGCCTGAAAACATGATTGGCCCCAAAAGCTAATGGCGAAAATCACGAACCTTTCTCGTGCGCGCAAGACATGTGCACGAGAACAGGACCGCGCCAAGGCGGATGCGAATGCGGCACGCTTCGGGCGCACGAAGATGCAGAAAGACGCAGAGGCGGAAAGCGCCGAAAAGCTGCGCAAACATCTTGACCAACACCGGAACGAAGAATGAGCACGCGTCCCAAAAAACGTTCGCTCACATTGCACGGCCATCGAACGAGCGTGACGCTTGAAGATGAATTTTGGAACGCGTTTCGAGACATCGCATCTGAGCGAGATCAGCCAATCAACGCTCTCGCCGCTGAAATTGATGACACGCGCGGTCAGGAAATTGGCCTGGCCTCTGCAATTCGTCTTTTTGTGCTGGCATACTATCAGGATTAACCAAATCTTAAGGTAATCTGACACAGCTTAGCGGCATGTCGAATCTAACAGAGCTCATGCCACCGCAAATTTGGCTTCGCCAGATATTTGATGCGAAATCCGCGCGCGATGGCGGCATCGTCAGGCGAAAAACAAAGGACGTCGAACGTATCGTCGGCAGGACTGCGCTTGAAATGGAACTTCGCAGACGCGGGTTTCATGCGGTTGAAAACGCTGGTCAAATTGTCATCTTCTGCAACAACGCTCCCGTCAAAATAATCAGTTGAATTTGAGCGCCAAAAATCCTTTCAAAGGATTTTGCAAGACTTTTCACAAAAGTCTTGGACCCTTCAATTAACGTCGCGATATTTTCAACCAAATTCCGTCCCTTGCCCGCACAGTCAAATGCGCAACCGGGACCGGCGTGCGTTCCGAGACAATTTCAAACCTAAAATGCTTTAGCACCTTGGAAAGTATGAGCGGCCCCTCAACCATCGCAAACCCCGCGCCCGTGCAAACCCGCGGACCTGACGAAAATGGAATGAACGCCTCTCGTTGACATTGCTTACCGTTCTCCGTGGCCCAGCGGCCCGGATCAAAAGCATCCGGGTTGTCCCACAGTCTCTCGTGCCGGTGTAGATGCCAGGGGCTTATCACCATTTGTGAACCCGGCTTGATGTCGCGGTCTCGAAAGTGCTCTGGACAGCTGTTTTCCCGCACCATCATCGGAACAGGTGGGTACAAACGCAGAGTTTCCCGGAACACATCTTTGCTTAACTTCAGCTTGGAAGTCATTGTAAAATCTATATCTTCCAAAATATCGGCTTCGCGTACCAGCCGCTCCTGCCACTCTGGAAAAAGCGCCATAAGGTAAAGCGACCAGGCAAGTGCTGATGCGCTGGTTTCATGTCCGGCCAGAAAGAAGATCGCCACCTGATCAACCATTTCCTCAGTAGAAAACGTTTCGCCTGTTACAGGGTCGGCCATTGTCATAATTTTGGTTGCAAGATCATCGGGGGCCGTTCCCAATTCAATTTTGGCCATGCGTTCGCGCGTAAGTTCCGCAATTAGTGATCTTATTTCGCGCGCTGTTCGTTTGGTTTTTGATTTGAAGAACCGAGGAACCCAACCCGGAACCGGCAAGAACGCTGCTAGGTTCAGAATTGGCTGTGTCCTCTGATAGGCGCGAAACTGGTTGAAGACCTGATTTGCGGTTTCGTGTTCAATCGGGATTGAAAACAATGTCCGAAAAATCACATCAGCGGCGACATGGCTTGTTTCTTGCTCAATCTCAATGGGCGCATCATTGCAAAGCGTCCCTAACCTTTCCACCGCGGCCTCAGCCGCCGCCCACATCGCCGGAAACGTATCGCGAAGTCGCCCGCCTTCAAATGCCGGGTCGATAATTCTGCGCTGACGCTTCCACTGCTCGCCATTGGTTAAGAAAACGGAGTTTCCGAGCAAGGGGCGCAACCCTTCCCCCACCCTGTCAGACTTCGGAAAATCATCCGGGCGCTGGTTCAACACGGTTTTCACAAGATCTGGTTGGTTGAGCAGATAGGAGCGGAAAAACACTGTCCGAAACTCTGCCATCCACGCACGATACAGTTTTGCTGGCTGCGCAGAGAGGATGTCTTTGCGAAACAGTCGCGCATATCTCCAGAGCGAAACCTTGGGCGGGCGGCTTTGGGGTTTCGGTGGGAGCGTCACGCCGTCATTTCCTGGTACGGAGACAAAGGAGCCTCGATACGTGACGTAGACGGCGCACGCCCCGCAAATCGTGATACCAAAGTCTTGGGCCCAGCGGTGATCTGGAAATAGTCGTAATCGCCTGGTTGATCGAACGCACAAAGATATTGGAAATGCAGCCTGAAAAACCGCCATCGCAACTCTTTCCACCTTTCAGGGCTCAGGGTTTGACTGAAAGCCGCTGAAAGCACCAGCGGCCAGCGTTTGCCCTCTGGCGCCACCCCTGACACAGAAACCGGGTCGCACAGGGCAAATGCGCACCCATCACCCGGCGCTGTGACATCCACCCAGGTCAGTTCTTCACGAGCAGAAAGATAGTTTAGATCCGCGCGCAATCTGTACGCTTTAGGCAGAAAAGAAACCATTGGCACAACCTGCCCAAGCGTCAGGAACGAAAGCTTAGGCCCAACCCTTGGAACGCCTCCTTCGCGGATCACATCAGCAAGAATGGAAACACCAAGCGACGCGCCAGAAGAATGCCCAACAACCAAAACCTCATCCACGTCGTCCTTAAGGGCCGTGGAGATTTCGCCAGCAAACTCTGAAATGCGTTTTTCCAGTTCTGGCGGATTGGCACCACGCGACCGCGCAGAATAAGAATAATCATGCATCAGGTAGTAAACGAAAAGCTTGCTATCAATTTTCCGAAAGTACCGAAGGGACGACACAATCACGACCAAAGCCACCGGCCAAGAGGCCCAAGGATGCAGCAACGCACTGAAAGCAGCCGCAAGCCAAGCTAGAAGCAGCGCCAGAACCAATTGTAACACCAACATAAAAATCGGATAAAGTGCTGCAATAACAGGGCCTTTTCGGGTCTTCATCAACTGCCAAAACGCGCCCGAAGATATATACGTCCAGGCGGTTCGCACCATAAGCAGATAGGTCATCGGAATATTCATCTCCATCGATGATTTCACGATGTCGGACCAGACAAGAACCTCAAAATCTGTCTTTGTCTTAACGCCTTCAATCTCTGCTTCGACATGCCAGGCATATCGTCCGCCACCAGATTTCGGAGTAAGTGTAAGCGTGTATCCTGAAATCGCAGCCTGCCCTGCACCTTCCCTCCGGTACAGTTCGCGGTAGCGCCTTGGCGAGATTGGGTCATAGCCGGGAATGTAGAACACCCGCCGCCTAACCACCTTTTGTTGCCCGTCTGACATTTGCCTGCCTTTGCTACGCTCAGCAAAGACTAGCGAAGGTTCTGCGCGAAATTAAGCCCTGAAAACAGCAATGCTCAGCCAAAGTTCTGTAAGACCGGGAATTTCTCATTCAGCCACCAGGCAAGATCGGTAAATTTACCCGTTACCATCATCAAACCCACGGTCCAGAGCAAAAGGCCCATGGTCCGCTCTATCTGCATCATATGCCGTTTCATCCAAGCAATCACCCCGGTCATGCTGGGAAAGAACGCAGCAACCAGCAGGAACGGGATGCCAAGCCCCATCGCATAGACCGCAAGCAAAAAACCACCTCGTGAAACAGACCCATCCTGTGCCGCAATAGACAGGATCATCCCTAGCTGAGGTCCGATACATGGCGTCCAGCCAAAGGCGAACGCCAGCCCCAACAGATAAGCCCCAAAGGCAGACCCCCCTTTGTCACCCGCATCAATCCGCGCCTCACGGTCCAGAATGGGAATACGGTACACACCCACAAAATGCGCCCCAAAAACCATAACAACGACGCCAGATAGGATGACGAACCATTCCTGGTTTTGCAAAAAGAACCGCCCGAACACAGAGGCCGTCGCGCCTAACAGGATAAAAACGGTCGATAGCCCCAAAATAAAGAAAAATGCGGAAAGCACCGCCCGGCGGCGCGCCGTTCTGACTTCGCCCATTTCGCTGATCGTAATACCGCCCATATAGGCAAGATACGGCGGTACTATTGGCAGGACACAAGGGCTGAGAAACGACAATAGACCGCCTAACAATGCAACGATCATCGAGGGCACGAGGCTGGCGTCAAACAGGTCAATTCCGAACATCTGAAGTTCCTTCTTTCCCATGCAATACGCGAACAATCGCATCAGGTCACGGGCACATAAAGTAACATTGCCGTGGACAAGTTGTGGCAACCCTCCTATCTCGCTGGTCTATGAAATGGAATGATGAAATTGATGCTCTTGGCTTGTTGTGCCCACTGCCGGTGCTAAAAGCACGCAAACGCCTGAAAGCCATGGAAAGTGGTCAGGTTTTGCGCCTTTTTGCGGACGATCCGGCTGCGGTCGTTGATGTCCCGCATTTCTGTGCCGAGGGTGGCCACACGCTCGTTGCTTCGGAACGCGCCGGCGCGACGCAGGTTTATTTCATTCGCAAAGGCTAAAAGTAACGCATTTGACCCGCACATGAAAACGCCGGGGTAAACCCCGGCGTCTATCGTTCAATATTGATCTGTTAGCTAATCAGCGACCGAGTGACCACCAGCCCTTTTTCTTGGACTTGGGTTCTGCGGTTTCAGACACGTCTGCGGTACTTGGCGCAGCAGAAAGTGCTGCGACACGCGTCGTTTCATCTGCCGCAGGTTCAATTGGAACAGGCTGGCTTATCGCAACAGGCTCTGGCGCAGGCAGGTCAGGCTTTGCGTTCTCTTTCGTCTCTCCACCTTCTTCAGAAGCTGCGGTTTCTTTTTGCTTTGCTTCTTTTGCGAGTGCAGCCTTGGATTTTGCCCTGGGTTTGGCAGGTGCGCGCTTGCGTGCTGGCTTTTTAGCAGGTTGCATCTCTGTTTCAACTGCCGCGCTGTCGGTTGTTACAACCTCTTCAACCACAGTTTCTGGCGCAGCGTCTGTCACCACATCAGTTTCTGCAACCTTCGCCTTTGGCGTACGCCGACGTGGCACACGTTTTCTTGGCTTCTTCTCAGGTTCGGCTTCCGCTGTCTCGGCAACCACAACTGTAGCATCGCTGTTAGAGGTGGGTTCAGAAACAACGGCCTCCGCTGCCGCTACCGGTTCAGGGCTTTGCCCTTCATCTCTTTCTTGAGATCCCGCTGCCTCGGTATCAGCAGACCCGGTCTCTTGTTCCTGAGGCTGGTTTTGCCCGTTCCCACTACGACGACGACGACGGCGACGACGGCGCTTTTTAGGCTGCGGAGCCTGCTCTTCAGCATTTGCTGCGGGTGCCTCGACAATCACCTCAGCCTCTTCAATGCTGTCAATCTGATCCATCAACGAGGTATCCACAGATACGACCGCATCGCTTGTAACCGGGACAACTCTGGTCGCTGTCTTGAACCGCTCAATCGTGAAATCCGGGCTGACGAGATGAGGATCAGCTTCCACACGAACTGACAAACCATATCGCCCTTCGATCTGGGCAATATGTTCCCGCTTGTTGTTCATCAGGAAGTTCATAATCCCGATTGGGGCTTTTAACAGAACTTCACGCGAACGACGGCGAACACCTTCTTCTTCAAGCTGACGCAGAATCGAAAGTGCCAGATTGTCATCGGAACGGATCAAACCAGTACCATGGCAATGGTGACACGGCTGAGTCGTTGTTTCGATCATGCCGGGGCGAAGGCGCTGACGAGACATCTCCATCAGACCAAAACCAGAAATCCGGCCAATCTGAATACGGGCGCGATCAGTTTTCAGCTTGTCTTTCATGCGCTTTTCGACAGCGGCATTATTACGCCGGTCTTCCATGTCGATAAAGTCGATGACAATCAGACCCGCAAGGTCGCGTAGGCGCAACTGACGCGCAACCTCTTCAGCAGCTTCAAGATTGGTTTTGGTTGCCGTTTCCTCGATCGAATTTTCTTTGGTCGCGCGGCCAGAGTTCACGTCAATTGCCACAAGCGCCTCTGTCACGCCGATAACAATGTACCCGCCCGACTTCAGCTGAACCGTTGGGTTGAACATACCAGCCAGATAGGTTTCCACCTGAAAACGGGCAAACAAGGGCAGTGCTTCGTGATACCGTTTCACATTCTTGGCGTGGGACGGCATGATCATTTTCATGAAATCCTTGGCAACACGATAGCCCGCCTCGCCTTCGACAAAAACTTCGTCAATCTCACGATTGTACAGGTCACGAATTGATCGCTTGATCAGATCGCCTTCTTCGTAAATTTTAGCTGGTGCCGTTGATTTCAGCGTTAATTCGCGAATTTGTTCCCACAACCTTTGCAGGTATTCATAGTCGCGTTTGATTTCAGATTTGGTGCGCTGAGCACCCGCCGTGCGGATAATCAGCCCCGCCCCTTGCGGAACATCAATCTCTGTCGCGATTTCTTTCAGTTTTTTACGGTCTGCGGCATTGGTGATTTTGCGGCTGATACCGCCCCCGCGCGCAGTATTCGGCATCAGAACGCAATAGCGCCCTGCAAGCGAAAGATAGGTGGTGAGTGCAGCGCCTTTGTTGCCGCGCTCTTCCTTTACGACCTGAACCAGAAGAATCTGGCGAACCTTGATCACTTCCTGAATTTTATAGCGGCGCACGCGCGGCTTGCGCGGCTGACGAATTTCTTCTGTTACATCTTCATCAGCGACAGATTCAATCTGGTCGTCTTTTTCAGAAGCATCCGCCCTGGGATTTGCGTCAGAATCTGTATCTTCATCGTCACTGTCATCATCTGCAGCTTGGATAACTAAGTTACCTTCCTCAGAGGCGTCAACCGTAACTGGCTGTTCGTCATTCTCTGACACAGCTTCTTCATCAACACTCTCTTCGGATGCTGGTGTCTCGACAGGAGTCTCTGCAACCAACTCCATTGGCGAACTGCCCTCAAGCGTTTCTTCGCCAAGGTCAACAAGATCCATCCCGTTAATTTCAGTGTCTTTTGTCTCAATCGCGTCGTCAGATTTTACATCTTCAGCTTTTGATCTGGAACGAGAACGTGACCGCCGTTTCTTAGGCGCCGGTTTATTTTCCTCTTCATCATCAAGTGACTTGGCATAAGCGCGTTCTTCTTCGAGCAACGCTTCGCGATCTGCCACAGGAATCTGGTAATAATCTGGGTGAATCTCGGAAAAAGCCAGAAATCCGTGACGGTTCCCGCCGTAGTCAACAAACGCCGCCTGAAGCGACGGTTCGACACGTGTAACTTTTGCCAGATATATATTGCCAGCTAGCTGGCGTTTATTTTCAGATTCAAAGTCGAATTCCTCAACCTTGTTTCCGTCGACCACCACGATGCGGGTTTCTTCCGCGTGGGTGGCGTCGATGAGCATTTTCTTAGCCATATTTTCTCTTTGCACACGCGCCGTCGCTCTAACCCCGGTGGGGTAGAAGACGGTCTGCTGTGTCTTGTTTGGGCGAGGTTGGACACGTGGGAACGCGACAGGCCGACCAAACTGGCCCCCGTGCTGCTTCCCATTCTCAATGCGCGTCTCATCGCGGTTCTTCTCCGATGCCTAAAGGGGCACCTGTTAAAACGCCCGGCCGAAATCGGCATCACAGGCAAATTTCTGGTCTCACGACCACATCGGTCTGTTCTGGAATGCAGGGAATTTTACCTGCTGTGCCTCATGAACAGCGAAACTTATCAAAGTGGCCTCGGTTTTTTGTCGGACCACCGTAGGGTGAACATAAGGGCGATTGCACCGAGATTACAATGGCGAAAATCAACAGGACGCCCCGCCCTTCGACGATGACCGCAGGGCCTGTCCCCCAAAAACACTACCAAAAGACTCAAATCTTTAAATAATTTTAAAATTTGCAGTTCGAATAGTGTTGCTTTTTGTTCTGAAAAAGATTTACAGCTTAAAGATAATCAGACCTCTGCAAGCTGTATTTAGCCATTTTTTCATTTAAAGTGCGCCGCGGCAGACAAAGTTCGTCCATCACATTGACGATCGAGCCCTTGTGACGTCGCATTGTATTGTCGATCAACATCCGCTCAAATGCTTCAACATATTCTTTCAAAGGTTTGCCTTCCGTCGTCATCACAGGCTGCGTTTCATCGTTATCCGCCATCAACAGGCTTGCTATTGTTCCAGACCCACGCCGATTTTGCAGAACTGCCCGCTCTGCAATATTTATCAGCTGACGCACGTTTCCGGGCCATGGTGCCTGTAGCAGCTGCGCAGCCTCTTGCGCACTGACCTGCGGTGCATCACAGCCGTATTCTTCAGCAAACTGTTCACTAAGGCGCGTAAACAGAACAAGCACGTCCTCACCCCTTTGGCGGAGCGGTGGCAGCGTGATCTTCATTGCTGCAAGCCTATAAAACAGGTCTGGCCGCAACGCATCTTCGCAGGTTTTGTTCTGCTCCTGGAGATTGCAAATCGCGACGACGCGGGTTTCCGCCGGGCTGCCTTGCTCATTGATGAAGGACAGTAAACGTGCCTGCGAGGTCTGGCTGAGCGCTTCTATATCTTCAAGCACCAGCGTTCCGCCGCGCGCTTCTTCAACATGCGGAAGTGAGCCACCTTCCTCCATCGGGCCAAACAACCGTTTGCAAAGCTCATCTTCCTCATGCGCCGCACAGGACAAAAGAACAAATCGCTTTCCCGCCCGTGGCCCAACAGCATGCAGTGCATGAGCAACGAGCGATTTTCCGGTGCCGGTTTCCCCATCGATCAGAACATGGCCATCTGCCTGCCCCAGGTCGAGTATGTCTTCGCGAAGACGATCCATCACCGGCGAAGCGCCAATCAGTTTTTTGATGATTGTCGTGCCATCCCCCAGTTCGCGGCGCAAAGCACGGTTGTCCAGCGTCAGGCGGCGCGCCTGTGTCGCCTTTTTGGCGAGCTCGGTCATCCGGTCTGGATTGAACGGTTTTTCCAGAAAATCATAGGCACCGACGCGCATGGCTTCGACCGCCATTGGCACATCACCATGCCCGGTGATCATGATAACTGGCAGCGCACTATCAACGCTCATCAGTTTCTTGAGAAACTGCATCCCGTCCATACCCGGCATCTTTATATCCGAGACAACAATGCCCGGATAATCATTTGCCAGCCCTTTCAGCGCGTCCTCGGCGCTGGAAAAAGTTTCGGTGTCAAATCCGGACAATGCAAGCCACTGACTAATGGATTGCCGCATGTCCTGCTCGTCGTCTACGATTGCTATCTTCATGGCCTGCGCCATTCATGCCCTCATTCGGCTGCTTCGATTTCTTCACTTAATATGGGGAGTTGCACTTCAAATACAGCCCCACCCTTTACAGCGTTCCTTGCGGTTAGCCGCCCTCCGAGGTCGTTTACGATACCCGAGGAAATTGCAAGCCCAAGCCCGACCCCGTCTCCGGGGCGCTTTGTGGTATAAAATGGCTCAAACAGGTTATCGAGGTCTTCAATACCTGCACCGTTATCACGTATGGTCAATGTTGCGGTCTCACCTGCGGAAAGCAGTATTTCAATTTCAGGAGATTCTGCAGTTTTCGTTGCATCAAGCGCGTTCCGGAAAAGGTTGATGATGACCTGCTCCAGACGCAACCCATCCGCCATAACCATAACCGGATGTCGCGGAATCGTCGTTGTGATTTTTACCTGACGGCTTTTCAGCTGGGGTTCCATCATCGATAGTGCCGAAGATATCGCATACCGCGTATCGACAGGCACAAACTCTTCGCCGCCTTTCCTGGCATAGCTTTTCAACTGACGGGTGATCGCACCCATTCTTTCGATCAGATCGTCTATGCGCTGAAACGATGACATGGCTTCGTCCGGTCGTTTTCTCTGCAACAACAGGCGTGCGCCGGCAAGGTAGGTTTTCATTGCCGCAAGGGGTTGGTTAAGTTCATGGCTGACAGCCGCTGACATTTCACCTAAAGCCGCAAGTTTTGACGACTGCGCCAGCGTTTGTTCGGCGACTTCGAGGTCTTTTTCCACTTTTTCACGCTCAGCAATCTCTCGTTGCAGCCGTGCATTCAATTGGCGGAGATCAGCTGACTCCCGCTGAAATATCATCGATCGAACCAGCGCTTTACGGGACAAAAGATAAAAGGTCAGCGCAAGCAACATTGCAAATGTCATGATTTCAAGCGCCAAAAACCCGTTTACTCGTTCGCGCACGGAATTGAAGGTTGTGAAGGACGCGATCCGCCATCCCTGAAACGGAACGCGCGTTTCCAGCCGCATAACCGCCTCGCCCTGCAAATATGCGTCTGGCGGCAGTGCTGCCCAATCTGCTGTTGCCTGAAGCGCACGCGCAATCGCAGATGGTGCAGAACGCGCCTCTAACGCCTCTTCTTCTCTCAGACCACGCCATTTTGGCTCGGTTGCAAGAATTATTTTCCCTTCACTGTTCAGCACTAAAACAGCGTCTGCTGCAATGCCGGCCCAACGCGTTTCAAACTGTCGCAGATCAACTTCAACAACAATGACGCCAATACTGCGTGAGCCCATCTCGATCTTGCGTGAATAGGTGAACAACGTGCCACGGCTATCGTTATTAACAGTTTGAAATACTGTATCGTTAGAACGAACTGCCTCAACAAAATACGCTTCTGCGCGATGCGAAGAGCCGATCAGATTTCTGTCCGTCGCGGCCACGACCCGCCCGTCGTCATCCAGCAAGAGAAGTGAGGCCGCGCCGATTTCGTCAAGGTAGGATATCAACCGTTGCGTTGACTGAGAAAAATCACCGGAATTCAATGCACCTATCAACGAAGGGTCACGCGCTAAAAGCTGCGGTACGATCGAGTTGCGCTTCAATTCACTCAGCAAGTTGCCGGAATAGAGAGAAAGGCGAAGTTCCCCTTTGTTCCGTGTGGTTTCCGTGAACCGTTCAGTCAGTAAAATGTTGGTATACCAAACCACCGCAACGACGACAAAAACCATAACGCTCAGAATCCCGCGCAACCGCCAAGACATGCGCACAGATTTGGATTCGGCTTTCACCAGGGAGTTATCGGCAGTCATGGTGTAAATTTACGCGCGATACTGCCGACGCTCAAGACAAACTCCTCAGGCAGCAACCAGTGAGTCAGCCAACGCGCGGAAAAGCGCCGTACCGTCCGTACCTCCGAGGCGGGAATCTGCCGCCCGTTCGGGATGTGGCATCATTCCAAGCACCCTACGGTTTTCAGATAGAACGCCCGCGATATCTGCAGTAGACCCATTTGGGTTGTCGCCATAGGTGAAAGCGATGCGATCATCGCCCTTCAATCTGCCCAGCGTCTCCGGGTCAACGTTGTAATTCCCATCGTGATGCGCAATCGGAATGTTGATGTTCTGTCCTTTGGTATAGCCGCGCGTAAAGGCCGAGTTTGCTGTCTGAACAGTCAATGGAACGTATTTGCAGATATAATGAAGGTCCGCGTTACGTAGCAAGGCCCCCGGCAGCAAGCCTGTTTCAGTCAAAATCTGAAAACCATTGCAGATACCAAGGACATACCCACCTTTACCTGCAAAATTTACAACAGAACGGCAAATTGGTGATTGCGCTGCAATTGCACCGCACCTCAGATAGTCACCAAAGGAAAACCCACCTGGCACCGCCACGAGGTCAAGCCCCGCAGGAAGCTCTTTGTCCTTGTGCCAGACCATCTGAACATCGGCGCCTGCCTGCTCTAGAGCGACAACAAGATCACGGTCGCAATTTGACCCCGGAAAAACAATAACCGCAGCGCGCATCAGGCGATCTCCACCGAATAGCTTTCTATTACCGTATTTGCGAGCAGCTTTTCGCACATTTTGGCAACCGAAGCTTCTGCCTTTGCCTTGTCAGTTTCGGTAAGGTCAAGCTCTATTACCTTCCCTTGCCGTACAGCTTCAACCCCTTCGAAACCAAGGGTACCAAGGGCATGGCGCACAGCTTCTCCTTGCGGGTCCAGAACACCATTTTTAAGCATGACATGAACACGGGCTTTCATCGGGCTATCCTCAATTGATGATGGTTGGTTTTGGGGTGTGCGTTACGTTAGAGGGCAGCACCCCCAAACGACGCGCAACCTCGGTATAGGCATCGGCCAGATTGCCTAGATCACGGCGAAAAACATCTTTGTCGAGCTTCCGGCCTGTTTCCATGTCCCAAAGACGGCAACTGTCCGGGCTGATTTCGTCTGCAATGATCAAGCGCATAAAATCGTTGTCCCAGACACGGCCAACTTCGATTTTGAAATCCACCAGCTTGATACCGACACCATACATAACGCCTGACATAAAATCGTTCACACGAAGTGCCAGCGCAATAATATCATCAAGATCCTGCTGGCTGGCCCATCCAAACGCGATGATATATTCCTCGGTGACCAGCGGATCACCAAGCGCGTCATCCTTGTAGCTGAATTCCACAATCGGACGCGGCAGTGGCGTGCCTTCTTCGATTCCCAGGCGATTTGACATCGTACCCGCCGCAAAATTGCGCACGATCACCTCTAGCGGAACAATTTCCGCAGACCTGATCAGTTGTTCGCGCATATTCAGGCGTTTCAGAAAATGCGTCGGGATTCCAATATTGGTCAGACCCTTCATAAAGAATTCTGAGAGACGGTTGTTCAACACACCTTTACCGTCGATCACATCCTTTTTCTGAGCGTTAAACGCAGTGGCGTCGTCCTTGAAATACTGGACAAACGTACCCGGCTCCGGCCCTTCATAAAGAATTTTGGCTTTGCCTTCGTAGATCATTTTGCGACGTGCCATTGAATCTCCAACGCGAATGCAGGGGATGAGTCCCCGATCAGATGAGCGCCCTATACGGCATGGGCGTCTTTGTCGCAAGAACGCACACCCCCTTGCAGGAAGGCGCGCAGACAGTCATATCTATTAATAACGCTAAACGATACTGTGTGAGGACAGCTATGACCACCTTTGACGATCGCGAACACGCCTTTGAAAGCAAATATGCCCACGACGAGGAAATGAAATTCAAGGCTGATGCACGTTGCAACAAATTGCTGGGCCTTTGGGCGGCCGGGCTGCTTGGAAAAACCGGGGAAGAAGCTGATAAATATGCGAAAACTGTTGTTGTGGCAGATTTCGAAGAAGCTGGCCATGAAGATGTAGTGCGCAAGGTTGCTGCAGATCTTGGCGACAAATCCGACCCAGACACTATTCGTGCCAAGATGGCCGAGCTTCGTGTTATTGCCAAAACAGAAATCATGAAAGAAGTATGAATTAACAGCAAGTTACTAAACTTTGCTAATGTAAAAGACGCGCATCCTATTTGGACTGCGCGTTTTTTTTTGTTCCGAGTCGGCCGATTATTCGTATGGCCCCCAAAGTATTCTGACCGAAACCGTCTCAATATATTTTTTTGACAAACATGTGACAACTCGCTGCACCCCGCGTCCCGATTGACGGCGTGTGTCCGCCTCATCATCATTATGAGCAATAAACAATTGCCCTGCCGACACCCACGTGGCATTGCCGCCGATAGCATCTGCGACTATATGAGAAGCATTAAAACAGGAAGCCAACGTCATGACAAACGCCCTTAAAGATATGCTTGAGAACCGGGACTGGATATTGGCAGACGGCGCTACCGGAACAACCCTGTTCAATATGGGTCTGTCTTCCGGGGACGCACCTGAGATGTGGAATGTTGATGAACCCAAGAAGATACACGCGCTCTACAAGGGTGCCGTTGATGCAGGCAGCGATCTTTTTCTGACAAATACGTTTGGCGGAAATGCCTCCAGGCTGAAACTACACGACGCACAGAACCGCGTTGCAGAGCTTAATCGCGCCGCTGTCGAAATCGCACGCGATGTCGCAGACACGGCTGGGCGTCCGGTTATTGTTGCAGGTTCGGTGGGCCCCACCGGCGAAATCATGGTTCCAATGGGGTCTCTTACGTTCGATGACGCTGTCGAAATGTTTCACGAACAGGCCGAGGCCCTTAAGGATGGCGGTGCCGACATTCTGTGGGCAGAAACCATGTCTTCGTCTGACGAATATAAAGCAGCGGCAAAAGCCTTTGCACTTGCGGGAATGCACTGGTGTGGCACCATGAGCTTTGACACCGCTGGCCGCACCATGATGGGTGTCACTTCTGCCGATATGGTCGATATGGTGAACAAACTTGAGAATGGTCCGCTTGCCTTCGGTGCAAACTGCGGTGTGGGGGCCTCTGATTTGCTGCGGACCGTGCTTGGGTTCGTTGCACAAGGCACAGAAACCCCGGTGATTGCTAAAGGAAATGCCGGCATTCCAAAATACGTTGATGGCCATATCCACTATGACGGCACACCCGACCTCATGGCGGATTATGCTATTTTGGCACGGGATTGCGGTGCAACGATTATCGGTGGATGTTGCGGCACGACGACAGAACATCTGCGCAGTATGCGCAACGCACTGGAAAGCCAGGAAAAAGGCCCAAGACCATCGTTGGAGCGAATTACCGACGCATTGGGTGGCTTCTCTTCTGCTTCGGACGGAACGGATGATGACGCGCCAAAACCACGGGTGACGCGCCGCAGCAGGCGCGCCTGAAGGCGCACAGGTCGGTTCAAGCTCTGGCAATGTCGCAATCCGCCAAGTGCTTAGGACACATTTCAACGATTTAATGTATAAGACTTACGCGCACGGCGCCTGATTCAGGGAAGCTACCTATGGACGAAGAAGACGACATCATCCTTTCGGAATTGCCCGATGACGAACTTACACTGCAAATGCATGACGATCTTTACGACGGCATGAAGGAAGAAATTGACGAAGGCGTCAATATCTTGCTTGGCCGCGGATGGGCACCTTACCGCGTTCTGACAGAGGCTCTTGTTGCGGGCATGACAATCGTCGGCAAAGATTTCCGTGACGGAATTCTTTTTGTGCCTGAGGTTCTGCTGGCTGCAAACGCTATGAAATCCGGCATGTCGATCCTGAAACCACTGCTGGCTGAAACCGGCGCGCCACGTGTTGGCAAAATGGTTATTGGCACTGTTAAAGGCGACATCCACGATATCGGCAAAAACCTTGTTGGTATGATGATGGAAGGTGCAGGATTTGAAGTTCAGGATCTGGGCATCAACAACTCGGTCGAAAAATACCTTGAAGCACTGGAAACCGAAGAGCCTGATATCCTTGGTATGTCGGCCCTTCTGACAACCACAATGCCTTACATGAAAGTGGTGATCGACACGCTGGTCGAAAAAGGTATGCGCGACGACTATATCGTTCTGGTTGGCGGTGCACCCCTAAACGAAGAGTTCGGCAAAGCCATTGGCGCAGACGCATACTGCCGTGACGCGGCCGTCGCGGTTGAGACAGCCAAGGAATTCATGGACCGCAAGCACAATCAACTGGCCGCGGGCTGAATTTCTGACAATGCAATTCGAGGCCCCGATGCGAACAGCATGCGGGGCCTTTTCTTTTTCTGCTGCGCGCCCCACATTGTAGGTCGAACAGGGAGGGTAAAATGCCGCTGGATAAACTTGTGTTGATCATTATCTGCGTAATCGTTGCGGCGGGTCTGACCATTTGGCTCGGCGTGCTGTTTGTTGCCGCCCTGGAAAACCCGCAGATCGGATTCGTTGCAATTCTTCCGGTCGCATTGATCGGCTATATCGTCTGGCGTGTGATCGCAGAGCGTATGAAGAACAAAGAGGATGATCACTATGACCGCATTGAAAAGTGAATTCCTTGCCGTAACGACAGAGGCTATTCCTGGTCGCGAAACTGTGAGCGCGCTTGGCCTTGTCAAAGGATCTACTGTGCGTGCTAAACATTTGGGGTCAGACATCATCGCAAGCCTTCGCAATCTGGTTGGCGGTGAAGTGCGGGAGTACAATCAATTGCTCGCGGCGGCCCGCGAACAGGCCTATGACCGGATGCTTGCCAATGCCCGGGAACTGGGCGCAGATGCGATTGTCGGGGTGCGTATGCAAACATCAACGATACAGCAAGCAGCGTCAGAAGTTGTGTTTTATGGAACGGCAGTTAAACTGAAATGAAACTGGACGATAACATTCTGACAGAGCAAGGGCTGGCAAGTGCAGCGCAAACCGGGCGTGTTTTGCTGCTGGCCTGTGGGGCGCTCGCGCATGAGATATTGGCCTTAAAACGCGCGAACGGCTGGAACCACATGGACCTGACCTGTCTTCCTGCGAAATTTCATCTTTACCCGGATAAAATCCCGGCTGCCGTTGAAGAAGCCGTTCTAAAGAACCGCGACGACTATGAACAAATTTTCGTGGTCTACGCTGATTGTGGCACCGGTGGCCTGTTGCAGGCGAAATGCGCCGAACTCGGTGTTGAAATGGTCGAAGGTCCGCATTGTTATTCATTTTTTGAGGGAAATGACTCTTTTTCCGAAATCGCGGATGAAGAATTTACAGCTTTCTACCTCACGGATTTTCTGGTGCGTCAGTTCGATGCCTTTGTCTGGAAACCCATGGGGCTGGACAGACATCCAGAGCTTCGGGACATGTATTTCGGTAACTACACAAAGCTGGTTTATCAGGCACAGACCAATGTTCCTGCTCTGGACGAAAAAGCCCGTGAATGCGCGGAACGGTTAGGGCTTGACTATGAACGCCGCTTTACCGGTTACGGCGATCTGGAATCGACCCTTAAGACACTTTCCTAAGGCCTGCGTCAGACCATTTCTGACTGCGCAATTTTGCGAATGCGTTCAACCATTGCACGCAACCCGTTTGAACGTTGTGCCGAAAGATGATCATTCAACCCAAGCTGACCAAGACTTTCGGCCGCATCGACCTGCATGACCTCTTTCACTGTTAACCCGTTGTACAGCGCCGCAAGAACAGCAATCAGACCGCGCACGATCATCGCGTCGCTATCGCCGTTGAACCTGAAGATCGCGTCAGCACCCTGCCCTTCGAGATGAGGCATGATCCAGACTTGGCTGGCACAGCCATCGACCTTTGTCGCAGGCACCTGAAACGCAGCATCCAATGGCTCCATATCGCGGCCAAGTTCTATGACATAGCGATACCGGTCTTCCCAATCATCCAGAAATTCAAAATTCTCGGCAATCTCTGTAAATGCTTCTGTCGACACCGCTCGCTCCCCTTTTGGTCTTTCATTCACCTAGGCGCGATAAGGGAAAAGGTCCAGAGGCATCAAGATACCTTTTCAAATGCTGCGCTTTGGGCTAACCCCATGACAAGGCAAAAGGGATCTGTGAATATGAAAAAGCCCATTACCATTCTTCTGGTTTCAGCGATCTTGCTTTCCGGATGTTCCAGAGTACGCGAATCAAGGATGAACCCGTTCAACTGGTTTGGACAGGGTGAACGGCGGCAAGCGGCTGCAGTCGTTACTCCGGCACAGCAACTTGCGATCGAGCAAGGCAACCTGATTGCCGAAGTCACTGATCTACGGATTGACCCGGCCCCCGGTGGCGCAATTGTTCGTGCGACCGGTCTTGCGTTAACGCAGGGCTACTACAACGCACAATTGGTTGCCCAAAATAAAGGTCGCCCTGTGGATGGGGTCATAACCTATTTTTTCAGAGCAGAACCGCCAGACGGGCGTGAACCTGTTTCTACCCCACAATCGCGTCAGATTGTTGTGGCGAAGTTTATTTCGAACTCGAAACTTGAAACTATCCAGCAAATTCAGGTTTTGGGCGCTCAAAGCTCGCTTGTCAGCCGCCGCTGAGCAAACCATTAAAGCGTGACGATCTTAACGTGGTTGCCTTTGGCGGCCAGCGCAATTTCACCGTTGCAAAGCCTGAGCGCATCCGCGCCAAAAACTTCGTTCCGCCATCCGCGCAATGCGGGCACGTTACGCCCGCCCGCAGCGATCACATCAAGGTCGGCAACAGGCGCCACAAGTTTTTGCGCGACCCCCACGTTTTCAGCCTTCGCTTTCAAGAGAACACGCAAAAGATCTGACAGGGCGGGATTAACCTGCAGTTTTTCCTGCCCGTTCTTAACTTTCGGATAGTTCGCAGGGTCCGTCTCAAGGCCAGCTTTGACCGCTTTCAAGATACCCTCTGCGATATCGCCGCGCCGCGCTTCGCGCAAAAGCAGGCGTGATCTGCTCAGGTCTTGTTCGTTTACCGGTTTGGTCGAAGCAAGCTCAAGCATCGCGTCGTCTTTATAAACCCGATTTCGGGGAATATTGCGGGTTTGGGCATAGATTTCACGGAACTTTGCAAGTTCGCGCACCACGGCCAAAAATTTACCTGAATTCGTCCGGGTCTTTGCCCGCCGCCATGCCTCGGACGGCTCGACGATGTAGGTCGCCGGTGTCGTCAAAACCTCAAGTTCTTCTTCGACCCACGCGTGCCGGCCCGTCTTTGCCAGCTCAGCGGAAAGGTGTTCATAAATACCGCGCAGATGGGTCACATCTGCCAAAGCATAGGTCTTTTGCGCATCGGTCAGCGGACGACGTGACCAATCAGTAAACCTCGATGTCTTATCAAGAGGTAGCCGCGAGATCTTTCGTACAAGCGTTTCATAGCCGACCTGTTCGCCAAAGCCGCAAACCATTGCCGCAACCTGCGTATCAAACAGAGGCTTGGGAAAGACGCCACCTTCGATAAAGAAAATCTCCAGATCTTGCCGTGCCGCGTGAAACACTTTGACAATGCTCTCGTCGCGAAACAGATCGTAGAGCGGCTCCAGCGACAACCCATCAACCAATGGGTCAAGCAAAACAGCATCTTCTATGGCATCACTTGGAAGGGCAAGCTGAACGAGGCAGAGCTTGGAATAATAGGTTCGCTCTCTCAAAAACTCTGTGTCTACCGTGACATAAGGTTTGCCTTTGGCGCGTTCGCGGAACGCTGCCAGTTCTTCGGTCGTGGTAAGAGTGATCATTCAGGCCCGTTTCTTTTTCTTCTCGTCGCCTTAGCGTGCCCGCCTGTTCTAAAATATATCCGGGGCAATGAAAAGGGTCAGCGCTTTTCACGATTTCAGATAGACTGGCGTGCGGTCACCCGCAGCAAAGCGGCGCAGGACAGCAGGGTACAGGCGGTGTTCCATCGGCAACACCCGGGCCGCCAATGTATCGGCTGTGTCTCCCGGCAAAATCGGCACCTGCGCTTGGCCCAGGATCGGTCCATCGTCCAATGCTGCAGTCACCTCGTGCACACTGCATCCCGCCATCTTATCACCCGCCCGCAAAGCGCGGGCATGGGTATTCAATCCTTTATATTTAGGAAGCAAAGACGGATGAATATTCAGCATGCGTCCTTCCCAACGGGAAATAAACTCTGCGGTCAAGATCCGCATAAACCCTGCAAGGCAAATCAGGTCAGCATCTGCATTTTCAAGTTCTGTCTTTAGCAAAGCCTCAAATCCGGCGCGATCATCGCCAAAGGGTTTGTGGTCAATTGCCGCCGTCGCGATTCCCATAGCGCTGGCTTTTGCGAGGCCGCCCGCTTCGGTGTCATTCGACAAAACCAGTACGGGGCGCGCAGGATGGTCACCAACCATGCTTTCGGCAAGTGACACCATGTTGGAGCCGCCGCCGGAAATAAGTATCGCGATCCTTTTGTTCACAGAAGCTTGCCTGAGTAACGCACGCCGTCGCCTGCGCTGACATGGCCGAGACGGAAGACCGTCTCACCCTCAGCGCTCAGCAACGCACTCAGTTCTTCCGCGCGATCTTCGGCGACTGAAAGAACCATACCAATGCCTGCATTGAAGGTTTTCAACAATTCAGCCTGCTCCATTCCGGATGTTTCCGCCAACCAACGGAAAACAGGAGGGATCTCCCAGACATTAAGGTTTAGATCAGCGCCAAGCCCCTGTGGCAGAACCCGTGGCAGATTTTCAGTCAACCCGCCCCCAGTAATATGGGCGAGCGCATGAACTCCCCCTGCCCGCACGGCTGCAAGCGCCTGTTTCACGTAAAGCCGTGTTGGTGCGAGCAAGGCAGCCCCAAGCGCGCCATCAGCAAAGGGGCAATCATCGTCCCACCCAAGGCCCGAAATCTCAACGACCTTACGTACCAGTGAATACCCGTTGGAATGAACTCCGTCAGAGGCAAGACCAAGCAAAACATCGCCTTCAACAACGCCTGCGGGCAGATCGCCACCACGTTCCATCGCGCCCACGGCAAATCCGGCAAGGTCAAAGTCGCCATCGTGATACATGCCCGGCATCTCTGCCGTCTCTCCGCCAATCAGCGCGCAGCCTGACAGCGCGCAGCCCTCGGCAATGCCTTCGATAATAGTGGTCGCTGCGTCAAGTTCCAGCTTACCGGTTGCAAAGTAATCCAGAAAGAAAAGCGGCTCTGCCCCCTGACACACAAGGTCATTCACGCACATAGCGACAAGGTCGATCCCGATTGTCTCAAAACGGCCCGTGTCAATTGCAATCCGCAGTTTGGTGCCCACGCCATCAGTGGCACCAACCAAAATCGGGTCGCTGTACCCTGCCGCCTTAAGATCAAACAGCGCACCAAAACCACCCAGCCCGCTCATCACGCCTGCGCGTGCCGTCCGCTTTGCTGCTGGCTTGATCCGATCAACAAGCGCATTCCCTGCATCAATGTCGACACCCGCATCCGCGTATGTCAGGCCGTTCTTGCCAGAGGTCATTGGGCAGCTCCTTCGTTAAAAACTTCGCACAGGCTTTAACGTAAGGCTTTGCCAAAGGGAACCGCCGAAAGTGGCCGCGCGCGGCAAATCAAGATGCATACCAGCAACCAGAATATCGTCGGCCGCGACCATATCCAGCATCCGCTTGCGTGTAGCGCGCGCCATATCAGCATCTACATCAAAGGTGATCGTCCAATCCGGGTAATCCAGTTGCAGCTTGGTTGCATGCACCACATCACCCCAAATCAAAAGCTGCTGCCCCTGCGAATGCACACCCAGATGACCTGGCGTGTGGCCCGACAACCGCCTCTATCTTGTCTACCCGCACAGGCATGCGCTGAATACACGCGCGCAGATAATGATCCGTTCAGTTTGCCAAACTCTGGCCCGGATTGAAGGGATTCAACTCGTCCCTTCATTTGGCAACATTGAACATCTTGACCCCCCGACATCATCTGATAGGGATGGCGGCACGGTCGGGCCTGTAGCTCAATTGGTTAGAGCAGAGCGCTCATAACGCTTTGGTTGGGGGTTCGAGTCCCTCCGGGCCTACCAGACAGTCATGTGCTGTCAGCCGTCCTTCCCCGTCTCAGAATAAGTACGGCGAATCCCGTGGGTTACGCGGCAGAAATCCGCTGCGAGCCGAACGGATTGGAGCAGAGACCTTGGTTTTCAATGGTTTCGGGGCTTTGCAGCACAAACGTCTCTGCAAACGTCCAAACCGATTGAAAGTCGCATTTTTAGGCTCGTTTAGCTGCAATGGGCGCGAGCGATTCAGGCAAGCAGACGGTGCTGATCGTCCCAAAGAAACGGCAGTTGGCCCACCCGCCGAAGGCTCGTGGCGGTCAGATCAAGCGATTGCCGCCCATCCAGAATCGCCTCGATTAGATCAGGAGACAAAAACGCAAGCGGAATGGATCGAGAGACGTCGCCGGGGCTGGCACCAGCAGCAATTGCGATCTCCGAGATGCTCATCGGGCTTTCCTGTTGCGTGTAAGCGGCAAACCAACGGCGTGCATCAAGGATGGTATTGATGAGTGTGGGATCGGGTGTGCCGCGATTACTGCCTGCCCCCTGCAGAATCAGTTTCAGTTCCGAACCTCGGCGTTTCAGTTGGATCGGCGTAGATAGCTCGACAGTGAAGAGATCTGCATCCTCAGACAAAATCCGATCGACTAATGCGGGGGCCAGTTCAATCTGAGCACAAAGTGCCTTTTCTGTCAGTTCGACCTGTCTCACAATCACCCTCAGCAATTGCCGTCCCGACTTGGAGCGTGGATCGCAGAGTTCATCGCGGATGCCATTCAGACTTTCCATTACGCCTGCAACCTCTTCCGCGTCTACCTTGCCATCGATCAGGATGCTGATTGCGTCGGGTTGGCTGAGATGGCCCAGGATTGCCGTCGCCAGTGCGGCCTCGATCTCTTCCGCTGGGATACGCCAACCACGTGCGCCGACCTCTACGCTACTATCGATAAGACCCGGGCTGACGTAATAGCGGTACCTACACCCCTTCTTCGTAGTGTGAACTGGCCGCATGCGTTTGCCATTTGGATCGAAGAGCTTGCCTGCCAGCGGGCTTGGATTACGTGCACGGCTTCGACTTTGATGCGACCGACGGTTGTCTGCCAACATCGCCTGAACCCTTTCCCATGTCTCGTCGGCGATGATTGCATTGTGCTGACCGTCATAAACCTTGTCGCGATGGCGGATCTTTCCGACCACCACCGGGTTCGAGAGCATCGAATATAGTTTTCCCTTTGAGAAGGCGCAGCCTCCACTTGTACGGTCCGAACGGCTGATCCGGATGGGTGTCAGGTATCCTCTCTCGACAAGCTCCGCCTGCAGCCTACGCACCGATCTGAGAGCCAGATAGCGATCAAATATGTGCCGCACGACATCCGCCTCTTCAGGAACCACGACAAGCTGTCGTTTCTCGGGCCGGTAGCCAATCGGTGGTGTGCCACCCATCCAAATGCCCCTGGCTTTTGAGGCGGCGATCTTGTCCCGGATGCGTTCCGCCGTCACTTCACGCTCGAACTGGGCGAACGACAGCAAGACATTCAGCGTCAGTCGCCCCATACTCGTCGTAGTGTTGAAGGCTTGCGTGACCGAGACGAAGGAGACATCTGCCGCATCAAAGATCGCCACGATGCGAGCGAAGTCTGCCAGCGCGCGGGTAAGACGGTCGACTTTGTAGACAACGACAGTGTCAACCGCCCCGGCTTCAATGTCCGCGAGCAAACGGGCAAGCGCGGGTCGTTCCATAGAGCCGCCCGAGAAGCCGCCGTCGTCATAGAGCGCTGGCAATTCAGCCCAGCCCTCATGGCGCTGGCTCGTGATGAACGCCGAACAGGCCTCCCGCTGTGCGTCCAGAGAGTTGAAGTCCTGCTCCAGCCCTTCTTCGGTAGATTTACGCGTGTAGATCGCGCAACGCAGTACACGGGTCATCAGCGTGCGCCCTACCCGTCTCGAAGTCCGAAGAACTTCGGTCCATTACGACTAACCCCCGTAATGGCTTTTGCGACCGCTGAAAGCGATCCGTATTCCTTTCTTCGCCACAAATAACCTTTCTCGGTCACATGTACCTCGTGTCGTTCTCCGCGCCAGTCACGGATTAACCGGGTTCCGGGACCTGGCCGCGCCGCCGCCGTGAGGTCCGCCGCTGAACAATATGGTCCGCGTAAACTTTCACCACTGCGCACCTCAAGCGCTGCTAATCGTCGCGCGAGCTCAGGACGAAAACCACCCAATAGACCGGCCTGCCACTTCCAGGCGATCCCGAGCATCATGAAGCGCTTTCTCGCTGCTTTTGGTGCAGGGTATTTCCAGACCCGCTTCCAAGTCACTCGGAGAGCCTCGTTATCGAGATCAGCAAGCATCACGATAGTCTCTTTGAGGTTCGCAAGCTCAGGGACCAGCAGTTCCTCTCTCCTCTCGTCAGTTGCCGTCACCTTGGTACAACCTGCAACATGGAGACATTTCGACCGACCTGGGCCCGCTTGAAGCGTAACCTTTTTGAACTCGGTCACTTTTCCGCCTCCACGCCACCCGCCTGCGGAGACACCCGACTAGACGAAATTCGATACCGTACAGGCTTGCCACCCGGACCCAACTTTTTCTGAATGTCATAGCCGTCCTTGCGAAGCCCGGTCATTGCAGCCCGCACAGAGTGCGGCTGCCACCCTAGTTTGTCGCTCAGTCGAGCGATATCAGCGCCGTTCTTTCCACCCAACAACCGGATCAGTTCCTGCTTTTTGGTGTTACGCCCCGTGGTTCTGTCCTCGCTTTTACCTCCGCGAGTTCCGCGAGGTGCTTCAGACGCTTTATCGGTCAGGAAATTGTTTTGTTTTATATCAGTCATTTAATGCCTCCATTGGTTGTGCGCAGGATGATATCAATCCTGGTACTGACCAAAGCCCGGAGGTCCGGGAGCACGTGCCGGGTTGAGTCGGCGTGCATGTACACTCACGCTCTCTTCAAAGCACAAGTCCAGTGGAAATTGGCAAATAGATGTGGCACCAGATCGTTGTGAACGCCCTAAAGCGGCCGTTCCTGCTCTTCGCGGCGATCGGCGGCTTTGAGCCCTATGCGGACTCAGTTTTCTCTATCTTAAACCTAATGCAAGATTGTCGGACCGGAACCGATACTAAATTTCGGTCAAGCGGGATTGCGTGCGGTTATAACCCATGATGAGGTGGGTGCCCAAATGCCATTTTCGTCCCGTTCTTGGTTCTCAAAGAAGCTACGCATCTCACTCTCGATCTCAGGGCGCTTGGCCTCGGCAAGCTTCTCTCCTGCCTCTCTGAAGACCTCTCCACCTGGGCCGATTGCCAACGCAAATTCGATGCATTCTTCCGGGGTTGTCCCAACCATGATCTTTTCGTCCACGCGAGTGAAAGTGACGTCCTCGTAACCTGCGCTCTTCATCATGAGGCCCACCATCTCCTGATTGCCCATCGAAAAGGGACCAGGTCCACAGGTATCAGCGTCTTCACCCGGAGCCGGAAGGTGTCGAAGGGTAATGTTCTTTGCTTCCTGCCATGCCGGATTGTCTTCACGTCGACGCCAGACAATATGTGTCATTTGTCCGCCCGGTTTGAGTGCCACACGCATACGTCGCAATGCAGCTACCGGATTTGTGAAGAACATCGTGCCAAAACGCGCAACCACATAGTCAAACTCATTCTCTGGTAGAGCGACCTCGGCATCGCCGCGGGAGAACTCGGCGTTCAATAGTCCTCCTGCTGCGGCGTCTTTCCTACCCTCGTCCAAGAACGCGTCGACGCAATCAATGCCGACAACTCGACCCTTTGGTCCAACAATCTCAGCCACTTGGAGCGACATGTCTCCCCATCCGCAGCCGACATCCAGCACTGACATTCCTTCTTTGATGGGCAAATTTGGGATCACTGCCGCGGAATGGCGTGACAACCCACCCTGTAAGATGTGCCGGTACTTTGTGAATTTGGGTTCCAGAACCGTGTTCCAGAATTTCACAAAATCTGTGTCGTCTTTATTGTCCAAAGCCATGCGGTACTCTCCTCTTTGTGTGAACAGTATCACAGACATGGTAGCTTCCCCAATCGCCATGAAATTTCTCTGCTTCGACCATTTGGACCGGCGCTTCACTGGAGAAAATCTCTCTTGCTCGGAGTTCGCTCTGTCCCGCACAAAAGTCATTCGACACCCGTGTAGCGAACCGCAGGTCGGGATCGGTTAAAGCACTTGAAGTATTGAGGTAAACGCCTTTTTTCGTGACGCCATTGCCATTCTAGTGTTTGTTGGTGGCCTAAATTTGGGGGTGTTGAAATGACGAGCGACGTTACAGTAGTGGGATTGGGGGCGATGGGAACTGCGCTGGCGCGCGCTCTTTTGGCAGCCGGGCGCGAAGTGACAGTCTGGAACCGCACGGCTGAAAAGATGCAGCCACTGGTGGACCGGGGAGCGCGGCCAGCATCCGACCTCAGCGAGGCGATTGCTGCCAGTCCGCGGTCGGTAATCTGTCTTATGAACTATTCAACCACAAACAGTCTGTTTGAATCATCGCAGGTTTCAAACGCAGTAGTCGGGCGCAACATTGTTCAACTCGGCACATCCACCCCTCAGGAATCTGAGGACAGCCAAACAAAGTTCAATGATTGGGGCGCAGGTTACATTGATGGAACCATTATGTGTTGGCCCGGAAACATCGGGACACCCACTAGCCGGATCGCGGTCGCCGGGTCAAAATCCGCCTTCGCGGATTGCGAAACCGATCTTGGGATTTTGGCGGGTGACTTGCGATACTTGGGTTCGAATGCCCGTGCGGCGGCAACATTTGAGCTTGCATTTCTGTCGCGCCTTCTTGGCATCATTTTCGGGTCAATTCACGGCGCGCTGGTTTGTGAAGCCGAAGGGGTGCCCGTATCGGAATTCACCTCTATCCTGCCGCCGGGTGACAGGGCGATTCCGCTAACCGAAACGATCCAAGCCGGCTCCTTCGACAGGATTTCCAAAGGCGGCGCGTCGGTTGATGTGGCTGGAGAGGCAGTCACTGGCCTGTATAATCACGCGGTTTCTGTTGGCATCAACAGCGAACTCCCGGCATTGATGCGCGAATGGGTCAAGAGAGCACAAGCCGCCGGATACGGAAAACAGGAAACTGCAGCGGTCATTAAAACGCTCCGGCAAAACAACTGATTGTTCATTGCCCGATTACAGCAAGCATAGGTTGGTTGGAAATCGCCAGCAAAACGTCCTTGGTTTTGCAATGTACCCGTTGGGCAACGAACGGAAATAAAGTCCCGCTTCTCGGTCGTTGGAAAATCTCGCAACGAAGGTCTCAAATAAGCCCTCTTACGGAATGCTGCGCTTTCAACGAAACACGGCAAGATGCTGGAAGCGGGCACCTTCAAATGCGAGCACGACCCCCCTGTCGTTCAACAGAGGGTCATAGTCGCACCGGAAGCTTTCGTAATGCAGCCGTTCGTGCACAGCGCTTTAAGCCCAGTATACGTCCACTTCAGATTACAAATCTGGACGTGTTCAACTTTCAGGGTGGGCTTCCTGACCTGATGTCACGGCTTCTTCCCGAAAAACTTGGGTGCGGTCCTGCGTTTGGTTTTGGGTGGCTTGAGGCAATGATACACCTATCCGTCTAGCCAAATTGGGTTGGACCACGCGCGCTTTCCCGTCCGGTCTACAATTGTAACGCGAACCCAGGGTGAATTTCTCAGACGTGCCAAAGACAGACTTTCTCTTGTCATGGCCTTACCATGCAGAGTTGCCGTTGATGTACCCTTACCCTGAACCACGATGGTCGCCGCCGCCGTGCAATCGACTTCGATACAATCGCTAGTGAAGCGGATATCGTGAATTTCGGGTCCCGTGCTGGAGTAATACGTGCCAGCCTTTAATGCCGCTAAAAGGGCTTCGGAGGTGTTTTCCCTGGTCTTGACCATAACCCAGCCACCAAAATGGTCCGGTGTATTGAAATGGGCGTCATCAGCGGCGATCAGGTTCAGACGACGCTCCTGATTCAAGAGATGTTCCAGTATCAGGAATCCTTCACCACGATCATTGTCGACGACACAACCGTGATTATAGGTTTCCACCGCATGCGCCGCTGTGACGGAAAGGGCATCGGCTTGCGACATGCCAGACCAATGCGGGTGCGCAATGGCCACGAATGCGCCTGCGTCTCGTGCGCGTTGCGCGATGCTTGCAGCGGTTTCAGAACCATCAACAGATTGAAAGTGTGGTGCATGCGGCGGTGGGAAATCTAGGGGAAGACCGATGCCCAAAAGGTGCCACAAATTGCCATTTCCCATAACACCAGTATGCAGCTCCGCCCCAATTATCGTCGTGAATTGGGAGTTACGAAAATCCGTGGTGTCAGTGATCGGATAATCGAACAGCCCCACGAAATGATCCGTCAGGGCGATGAAATCATAGCCTTCCGCCTGATATCTGCTGCAGACCTCTTGCGGGGAATAAAGCCCATCTGATCCGGTGGAATGGGTGTGTAGATTTCCGCGATGAAACCTACCGGGGGTGGTGAAAAAGCTGGTTGGCATGGAACAGACTTTCAACTGGTTTATGTGTGGTCAACTCGTGTTGGAGAAAGGGACATACACCACGAGCAGGAGATTTGAGCCATTCAGTATCTTTTGTATCTGGTTATTCTATCGGTGCGAAAAAGGCCTCATTCCGGTTGGTAACTTCCGCCCATAGCCGGTCGCCATAGGAAAAATGCCACCATTCATCTGGATAATTAATCATGCCGACGCCGTGCATCGCGGTGACGAGCATATCGCGGTTTTTGCGAATTTCAGGCGAGACAGGCCAATTGGTCGGCGCGATGCCTGTGAGCCCTTTCATGAGCCCTCCAAAATCCAGTTCTGTACGGTCCACGCGCGCCAGTTTCAGATCAACTGCCGCACCTGCCTGATGTCCGCTCCCAAAGCCATCGGGAGGAGAAACCCAGCGTGACGCTTCAATATAGGCCTGCGTTTCGCTCCAGTTTGGGTTGTTCTGGGTAATGCTGGCAAAAACCGGTTTCCACAATTCCCATTGCCGCGCGCGTGAACGGAACGCCTCAAACACCATAAGGCACAAGCCTTCAGGTAAAGCTTCGGAACACGCGATGACCTTATCGCGGACGACACGTCTTATCCGCCAATCGTTAGTTTCCAATGGATTAAGGAGCAAACGATCCGTCTCGACAAATGTCACCAAATCAACGGGGTTTTCGCATTCTGTTACTGTGATCATGTTGTTTGATCCTTTGGCCTGCACATCACGCGTAAAGCGGTTACAAAATCTGACTGAGGAACATTTTGGTGCGCTCGTGTTGCGGATTGTCGAAAAACTCGATCGGGCCACTTTGCTCGACGATGTCGCCCTCATCCATA
>NZ_JALKAK010000021.1:0-63938 GCF_023015645.1 Pseudohalocynthiibacter sp. F2068 | reverse complement strand
GTTGACGGCGAGGCCTTTTGTATGGGCTACCTGCTGAATGACTTGGGGTAACTATTATGACGACTCATTTAAAGGATTTTTCCGCGCCCGAAGACTCGGGGGCCGGGCAAAAAATGACGCATTTATTAACGCACTCTTCAAAGATTTATAAAAACTATTTCAAACGGCTCTTCGACATCGCTTTCGTGCTTCTGACAGCCCCGATCGCACTGCCGCTTATCGCGTTGATGGCGCTGATTGTGGCGCGCGATGGAAAATCACCCTTTTACTGGCAGCCACGTGTCGGGCGGAACGGCAACGTGTTCAGGATGCTGAAAATTCGCACAATGGTCCCAAATGCCGAGGCGCGCCTGGAAGAGCATCTGGAAAAAAACCAGGACGCCCGTGCAGAATGGGAAAGCACCCAGAAACTCAAAGATGATCCCCGCATTACCGCCGCCGGAAACATCATGCGCAAATCGTCGCTCGACGAATTGCCACAACTCTGGAACGTGCTCTGCGGTGATATGTCGGTCATAGGTCCGCGCCCAATGATGGTCGACCAGAAACCTCTCTACCCAGGCTCCGCATACTACGCCCTGCGCCCCGGTATCACAGGTCCTTGGCAAGTCTCGGACCGAAATAACTGCACATTCGCTGAACGCGCTAAATTCGACACCGAATACAGCAAAAAACTGTCCCTGAAAACAGACATCATAATACTCGTCCAAACCGTCGGTGTCGTACTCAAATGTACAGGGTATTAAAGAAGACAAGGTTTGACAGTGCGGACTGTCCCGCTCTACTACCCAAAAGGGAAACGGGAAAGCCACGAGACATGATCAGACGTTTATTACTTGGCGTATTGCTGGCTGGTAGCCTTTCATTTTTGGTGGCTTGCGATACAGCCGAAGAACGTGCCGAGAAGCATTTTCAGACAGCCTTGGAGCATCTCGAAAACGGTGACGAAATCCGCGCTATTGTTGAATTTCGGAATGTTTTCAAGCTCAATGGCCGCCACCAGGAGGCCAGGCTAACCTTTGCAAGGCTTAAGCGCAGCAGAGGTGAATTGGTAGAAGCCTATGGCCAATATCTGCGCCTTGTTGAGCAATACCCAGAAAACCTAGAAGGAAGACGCGCTTTGTCCCAGATGGCGGTTGACGCTGAAGACTGGGAAGAAGCGGCTCGACACGGTGCTGTCGCAACCGAAATGGCTCCGGATGATCCCGTTGTACGGGCTGTAAACATCAATCTTGACTATCACAGCGCCATCCAGAATCGGAATCTTGCTGCCCAGACAGCAGCACGCGAGAAAGCGCAGGCACTTGTTGTGGATTTTCCTGATCTAATGACGGCTCACAGGGTTATCATTCGTGATCTGCTTCGTCGGCGCGACTGGCCTGCTGTATTGGCTGCGATTGATGCAGCACCTGAAGCCCCCGAAATTTTCCCCTTACGGCTTGGCGTTCTCAATGAGCTTGGCGACACGGAGGCGTTCGAAGCGCATTTAAAAGAATTGATAGACCGCTTCCCCGATGAAGCCGCACTGCCTGAAGCCTTGGTGCATTGGTACATGTCGCGTGGGAACGCAGATGCAGCGGAGGCCTTTTTGCGCTCAAGGTTGGACCCGGCAGCAGCATCTCCAAAAGCCGAAGTGACGCTGATCCGTTTCCTATCCAATGTGCGGGGTCCTGATGTAGCAGCAGCTGAGCTTGATAGGATTATTGCTGAAAATGTGTCGAACAAGACCCTATACCGCACATTGCGGGCTGCGTTGCTTTTTGAAACAGGTGAAAGAGATCAAGCCATTTCAGAATTGGAGGCCTTGCTTGCAGAACTTGGGCCATCTGACGCGACCAACAGTATAAAGGTGACGTTGGCACAGATGCTGATTAATGCTGAAAACCCGGTTGGCGCGCGAAATCTTGTAGAGGAAGTGCTTGCCTCAGACCCTCGTCAGGTTGAAGCAACGAAGCTCAAGGCAGCATGGCTGATCGATGACGACAAAACTGGCGAGGCAATTGCTAGCTTGCGCGAAGCGTTAAGCCAAAGCCCGCGCGACCCCGCGATAATGACACTTCTAGCTCGGGCGCATGAGCGAGATGGAAATCGTGACCTGGTTGCGGAAATGCTGTCTTTGGCGGTTGAAGCCTCGCGAAGCGCCCCTGATACCTCGCTGCGATATGCCACCTTTTTACTTATGGAGGGCAAAGAAATTTCAGCAGAAGGGATTCTGCAAAATGCGCTGCGTCTACAGCCGGGTAATCCGCAGATTCTGAGAGCTCTTGGCCAGACCTACGTTCGGCTAAAAGACTGGGGGCGCGTGGAGGGTGTGATCCAGGCGTTGCGCAAGATAGACCCGACTGGATCACAGGACGTTATTAACGAACTAACCGCGCGCAAGTTGTCTGGACAGGAACTCGAAGATGATTTGCAGAGCTTTCTCAAGGGACTCACAACGGAAGGGCAGGGTAATGTTGGGGTGGATGTCGCGATTGTTCAGGCGCACATAAACCGCGGCAATTTACCTGCCGCACGGGCCTATTTGAACAGTGCGCTTGCGCAAAGGCCAGATAGCAACGTATTATATTTTGTCCTCGGGTCGGTTCAGGCAATGGACGACCAGATTGATGAAGCGGAAACCACATTCCGCAGTATTCTTGAAAAGACACCGGAAGCAGAACGGGTCTGGGTGGCCCTTTACCGACTGCACCTGAGCCAAAAGGATGAAGCCAAAGCTGGCGCGGTTCTTGAACAGGCACAGGAGGCTTTGCCGGACAACGTAGACCTGAAGCTGATACATGCAGGTGCGTTGGAACGTAAGGATGATCTTGATGGCGCAATTTTGGTTTACGAGGCGCTCTATGCGCTCGATAGTAGCAATCTCGTGGTTGCTAACAACCTGGCGAGCCTGCTGACAACCCACCGGGATGATGCTGAGAGCCTCGAGCGCGCCTATATCATCGGGCGGCGTCTGCGCAGCCGGGACTTCGCTCCGTTTCAAGATACATATGGCTGGATTGCCTATCTTCGGGGCAATTATGAAGATGCACTAATCCATCTGCGCCCCGCCAGCGCCGGGCTTCCGGGCGATCCAGAAGTCCAATATCATCTGGCCATGACCTACGTTGCCCTCGAGCGTTATGGAGAGGCACTCGCCCAATTTGAAAAAACTGCTGAGCTGGTCGGACCCGTGCAAAAACCGCACTTTATGGATACTGTTACAGCAGAAATAGCACGTCTGTCTTCTGTACGTGATGCCGTAGAAGGAGTACCGGAGAATGGCACGACGGAGGGAGAGGGTAACTGAGCGCGACCGCAGTAATAGTGTCGCAGTCCGATAGGTTTGTTAAATCAATGTTTTACAGACCGGGCCCTGACAGAGTAATCTGATTTAGTTAATAGTAGTCGAGGGGAGACGCTATGTATAAAATTCTTTGCAGCCTTTTCATTTCCATGCTGCTCGCAACCGGGGCATCGGCCCAAAGCCCATATCGGGTCAAAGCCGGTGATACGCTTCAGGTCGAGGTCGTGGAAGATACCAACCTTAATCGCCAGGTGCTTGTGTTGCCTGACGGCACGATCAGCTTTCCGCTGGTTGGCAATATGCCGGCCGCCGGGCGTACCGTTGACCAGGTACGCGCCGCGCTCAGCAGCGGGCTGGCTTCTAACTTTGCCTCACCACCCAATGTCTATGTTTCCATCGGGGCGCTGGCGCCACGCGTTTCTGGCACTGCAGTCGTTGCAGCGACCCAAGGCGTTTTTGTGACAGGTCAGATCTCGGCACCAGGCAGGCTTGATGTTGAACCTGGGACAACCGTATTGCAGGCCATCGCACAGGCAGGCGGGCTGACCCCGTTCGCCGCAGGCAAGCGTATCCAGTTGCGCCGGGAAGACAGTGTTTACCGCTATAACTATTACAGTGCTGGCAGTGATGGTGGAAGCATCAGCAGCAGCACCGTACTGGCACCCGGCGATGTTATTGTTGTTCCACAACGGCGGCTGTTCGAATAAATCCCGGACAACTCGCTTCATCAGATAAACCACGTGAAAACCCTCAGGCTGGAAAAAAACAGCCTGAGGTGGTCACACGGGTTGCGAAAGTCATTGCTTTTTGAGTTGCTATTGATTGCTGTCGATCCAACGCGACATCATTGTTTTATCGTGAAAACATTCGCGGGGAACATCGCGGCGTTTAAGTCGGGCAATGCGTTCTGCATAGGCCACTTGCTTAGAAGACGGATAGCGCGAAAATTCAGTTTTCTTTGGCTTCTGCAAATGCCGATCAATCCATGTAGACAAGGCGCGGCGGTCTTGCTGGACCTCCCACGGTAAAACAAGCGAGGCCCGCTCGGCAATTTGCCGGGCAAAGCGAAGCTGTTTCTCTGTAACCGGTATTTTATGATAATCGTTGGTTGTCAGATGGTTGAGAGAGGCTTGTTGGGTGTGGGCAGCATTTTCCATGTTTCCCTCCATATCGATACCCTCAGTATAGAACAAAAACGGAACAAAATCAAGTCAGAGGCTAAAGAATACAGAAAGCCCGCCGTAAATTGTCAAAGCAACAAAATGTGTTTCAGAGGTTGCTAGACACTGTTTTCTGGGCGCGGATCGTGTAGATCAGGTCGAAATAAGCGTTAAGGGCAACGTCTTCTTTCCAGTTCCGATCAAGGCCGATTTTGGCTTTCTGGCCAAGGCTTTTTACTTTGTCGGGATTTTCCGAGAGATCTTTTAGGCAAGCGTGAAGCGTTTCCGCAGTGTCAAACAAAAGACCACCACCTGTTTCTTCTACAATCTCGGGATAAGGCCCAAGATTGCGTGCGATTATGGGCGTGCTTTCGCGAAATGCCTCAAGCACGACAAGTGGGAACACCTCGTAGCAGCGTGACGGAGTGATGACGGCGATTGCATCTCGGTAAAGTTCGCGCAGTTCATTTTCTTGCAGGCGGCCAAGGAAACGCACGTTTTTGCGGCCCTCTGCCAGTTTGCGCAGTTCTGCTTCGTAGTCGCCGTCCCCTGCGATCAGCAGATCAGCTGGAATGCTCTCGTCAAAGGCCGGAATGACGTCTTGAAGACCCTTGATCACCTCGAGTCGCCCTACAAACAGAAAAAACCCGCGCTCAGGCGGTGAAGATGTTTCTGGCAGAGAAGGGACGTCAGGCAGAAAAGACGGCACAACCGTTGTCGGAGATTTGAACCCAAAGCGGCGATGATTTTTTGCCGCAGATTGGCTTAGCATCAGGAAGGCGTCGACATGATGTGCCTCGCGGGCAATGAGGTCTGTCGCGCGCCACAACTGCGGTGGGCGACCATGGCGGAGAACACAACGCAGGCACCGTTTTTCGTCACAAAGTTCGCGGTTGTCCCGCCACAGGATATGCGACGGGCAAACCAGCCAGTGTTCATGTGCTGTATGGAGTTTGATGCCGGTTCCGATTTTCCAGATCCCCGGACCACCAATCAGCGAAATATTGTGGAAATGAATGACATCGAATCGATCAGTAAGAAGTCGTTCCAGTTCTTTGCGATGGGTTGTGGGCTGACCAAGTTGTTGCACCCCAAGCGAGGAAAGCAGCGGGTGCTTGCTTCCCAGACGGTGAACAATGATTCCATCGTCTTCGTCCTGAACCTCGGGTGATTTGCCTGACAAGTGACGATAAGCGTCGGTGTCATGCACAACTTCAACATGGTGGCCACGTGCCGCCAGAGCACGGGCCAAACGCTGAACGTAAATACCATCTCCACCAAAGCTGAATGGCGGATAAAAGGTAGTAACCAACGCAATGCGCAATGGACGCCCTAAGGAAGAATCTTTCATCAGTACCCTGGGTTTGAGGGCGGTATCTGGTCTAAGCCGCAGCGGTACGCGCAAGGAAGACGCGACCATCTTTTTCTGTGGCTTTTACAGCTTTCAATTTGAAGGCTTCGCAGCTGGATTCTCCGGTTTCGACCGAGAAAGACATACCGTGGCCGGGACAGAAGACCTCTTTTCCATCCTGAAAGCCGTCGATGGTATCGATGCCCATATGGGGACAACTGCGATGATACGCGCGAAGCCCGTCCTTAGTGCGCCAGATCATCACTTTAGCGTTGGTGAAATCTACACCCAACCGGTGACCCGGTTTAAGGTCATCGACCGAGCAGATGTCGACCGGATCAGCGTCTTTTTCCAGTGCGAAATTCAGCGTAAGTTTTTCGGTGTCTTTATGTTTATAGGGCTCACGCGAAGTCCAGGAAGGATCCCCCTGGAATTCCTTGTGCGGGAAGGCGCTCATTTTGCCCCACCGTTTGTCAGCGAGATCCTTGGAAGAATACCAGTATTCAAAATGAAACGGCGCCTCTTTGGCGAAACGAGGCTCGTGCGGGTTGAGCCGCGTGGTCAGTGCAACACGTGTTTCATCAGAGATATTTACTTGGGTGCCGTGCAACATTTCTGGGTTAAGAACCAGAAGCTGGCCGGGCTCCATTGCATATTTCAGTGGCCTTGGTGTTGCCTGACCTTCCTTGAGGTACATTGATACAGGGTCAAAATGTACCTCCTGGCCCCACATGCCGGGGTAGAGGATTACCGTGTTGCCCTCGTTCACGCCATCAATCGACAACCAGAGATTAATGCCATCATAGGAATGACCATACCAGGTGTCTACATGCGCCCCATGCGCGCGTGCCGGGGTTGCGAGGTTTCCGTGGTAGGCTTTTGCATCATAGGCGTGAGATTTCTTCTTGCGGCGCTCGTCCAGTTTCTTGGCAATGGCGCGACTGCCAGCATAGGCGAGCATTTTCGGGTTACGGAGCGCCGCCTGTAACAGGCGCATCCGTTCCGTATAGGCGTAAGGGGGCGCTGCAATATCCTCAGCACGTGCCTTACGGGCCACCAAATGCGGATAATGAATGCGGATAACGATCAGGTGGTCGACAAAGAATTCGTTGGGAATGCCAAGGGTTTCTGCACCCACTTTATAAGACCAGTAGTAAAGGTCGTCGCGCAGTGTTTCGCGCAGGTGGAATTCCAGCAGGCGCACTTTTTCAACCGGAAAATGCTTGTGCACCATTTTGAGGCCGTCACGTTCAACTCCGGCACGTGCTTCCGGGCCATGATATTTCTCGACACCAATAAGAAACTCGGCGCGAAGTTTTGCCATGATTTCTTCTTTCATGGCATGATCGTTCAGTAGATAGTGCTGTGCATTATTAATTATGCTGGAAAGGTCAATTTCCGGGTCCGCAGTATGCACGATGTGAGACTGGTCTTGAGCCATCTATCTACTCCAAAATAACGCCTTAACAATTTTAAAATAATAGCATGAATTGCTAAAAATCATAGACTTCTGCATTTGTTTGCAATCCTAGTTGATAAAAATGGTTTTCTTGCAGCAATTGTTTCAAAGCTTTGAACAATTATGCATCTTCTCAGTGCATGAGCGCCTATTATTGGGGTTTTCCCGATTTCAAAACAATCACAGTGCCACCACCGAGCGTGCCCGGTAACCGCTCAATTGTCGTAAAACTAGCATCGATGAAATGACCGATTTCGGGGTGGTTTGCAAAGCTGTGATCTTCGAAAGCATAGACCAGCCAGACCGTCCGTGTCTTTGTCAGGTTTTCCAGTTCGTCTTGTGTCTGAACAACGCTCCAATCTGGCGCAAAATAGGTGGATATCGGCAGCGAAGCCAAACCAAAACTGACGCGAGCATCATTTGCGTCAGCTTGCGCATTGACCAGTTGAATAGCACCAGCAAAATCCTGTTTTGGTGCGGAATAGTTTTTGGTAGCCCAAACCGCAGAAGCGAGGATCCCAAAGGCCCAGCCAAGATATGTTAGCGGCTTTGAACCCCAGCACAAATTCTTCGCAACCCATCCGGCCAAAGCTGCGGTGCCAGCGACAGCGAAAAGGATGAGAAAGACCAGATCCAGCAGAAAGTAGCGCGGCCAGATGCGCATTCCCGCTGCAATAAGAAGGATGAGCGTGATCATCACATGTGTTGGGAACAGCGTGGCAAAAATAGGGCTAAGCCGCCAGATTCGGACAAAACCCAATCCCAGAACTGCAAGGACCAATGGGAATGCGACGAGTGTTGCAGGAAGGGGTAGGGGAAGGCTGCGTAGAATTTCAAGCAACGTCCATAACGGGCTGCGCCATTCAGGAACGGCATCTCCTGTTGGCGTGGCTGGTGCGCTGACAGCTGCGAAGGAGTCTAACATTTGCGGCAAGAGCGGCGCGTGAACCAACAATGTAAGCAGACCCGCGAGTAAAAAACCAAAAATCCCGCTGGAGGTTATTCCACTAGGAGTGGCGTGATCGTGAAGGCGTAGTTTTGCGATTCCCGAGAGGACGTAAAGAATGCCAAGTGCTGCTATGTAAAAGGCCGCAGAAAGATGCGTATACATAGCCAACGCCGAGGCCAACCCAAAACCGATCCAGGCAAGCAAGCGGTTTTTTCGCTGCCCGACAACGAAAAACACGGTGGCCAGAACACACCAGAAAACCAAACCAGTATAGCCGCGTGCATTTTGTGAAAACCAGATGTGGTGGTAGTTCAGAGCGAGAATTCCAACGCTGACATGCGCCCAAGACAAAGGCGCACCAATTAAACGTATAAGCCACCAGACCGCGGGAATAGTAGCAACGCCAAACAACATGGCCGGTAGACGTAGCGACCATGCGCTTTCTCCAAACAGGGCGATTGATTCATGGGCCTGAAGTGAGAAAAAGACGTGATTGTTGAGCGAGGTGTAGGTCGTCAGAATATCTTGCAAAGGCAAACGGACAAATCTTACAAGGGTAAGGACTTCGTCATACCAGAGGCTGGCGTTTAGTTCGTAAATTCTAAAAACCGCTGCCAAAAGCGTTAGCAAAACCAGCAAGAGCCAATCGACGAACCGGACCTCGGATTTCATCTAAACTGGCCTTTCCATTTGGCGATCCGTTCCAGCGGCGGGTGGACGGCAATGGAGAATGGATTTGTGATCAGGTTTTTCAGTTTTTCAAAATCTGTCCGGCCAACAGTTGGCAAATCGAAGTCGCGGCCCATTTCCGCGGCACGGTTGTCAACTTCGATAATAACAGCCCGACGCCCCATTTGCAGAGAGCGGATTCCGCCGTGAAGCCGGTTTCCGATGTAATCAAGGCTTGGGTGGCTTTCGAGCAGATCATCAAAGGCTTTGAGTGACGGCGCGAGCATTGTGAGCCCGGGGTGAAGATTTTGGGCGTAGTCCCAGTCTGTTCCGGTCTGCACCCAAAGATGGACCTTATCATAGTGCTTAGACAGTAGTTCCAGCATCCGGCGGTCTGCATCGCGATCCTTGATGTAGGTATTGACCGTCGTAACAACCTCTTTGGCCTTTGTTTTTGGCAAGGCTGCACAATGTTCCGGCGTCAGGCGCCAAAGGGTAGGGCAGGAGGTGTTGACAACATTGGTGATCCCGATTTTGGAAAGGTTCGCCATAGAATAGCTGTCACGCACTGCGTGAAGGTGGCTCCCGGATAGAACAGAACGCAGCAGCCAGCTGGAGTAGGGGTCGGGGCGGCGTTGATACTGGTACCAGCCACAGCCCATAAGAACGACATTGTGCACAAGTAAACCGTCACGCAGACTTAATTTCCACGGTGCGCGGAACCACATGCGCGATGATAAAAGATTAGTCCCCGAAGCAATTGCAAATTCAGATTTCCTGACCAAACCACGCGATTTTGCACCCATGTATTCATGGCTTGCCACGGTGTGGGCAAAAGCGTCCGGTAACAGTTCGCTCAGTTCCAGACGTACGGCATCCATTATTATTTGATCACCAAGGTTGGTCGAGGCAGTGGCTGTATCCAGAATGGTGATTTGCTGCATCTTTGTCATGTGGTGGTCTTTCTGAGCCGCGCTGTGACGATCACTTCGAAATCCTCGTCTTGATGATCCAGATGCTCGGGTAACAATTCCTCTGCAGCAAGACCCTGTAAAAAACAGCAGGCGGTCATGACATTGCCGTAGGTTTGTATCCGCACCCCATCTGCTTGCCAGAACTCTTCGGCCATTGCCTGCATCGATTGTGCTGTGAAATGCCAGTATTCGCCCCAGGGGTCGACGCCAAGTCTCCGTCCAATCTTGGCGATACCTGCAGAGGTGATAAGTGCAACCCCACCCGGTTTCAGAATCCGGTGCAGCGTTTCGAACGCGGCACGCGGCTCATAAATCATCTGGATCGTTTGCGTGAAAATGATGCAGTCAAATGTATTGTCAGGAATATGTGGCGCATTGGTCAAATCGCCAACAATCGTGGCTTGCGGGTTGCCTTCGACATAGTGAAGTACATCCGCCTGTGTGACATCCTCGCCGAATTTTTCAATATAGGCAGGATCGCCAAGTTCCAGACAGCGGCCGGTGATGTCACTTCTGTTTTCTTTAAGAAATGCTTCGATGTAGTAACGGTCAATCGCCTGACCGCGATCAAACCCAAAGATGGAGGAAACGGGTGACAGGCGGTCGAAATCGCCAAACTTTATCGACCCCGCACGCGGCCACTGCAGCCTGTGTTTCTGGCGCTGAAATGTGACCCAACGACCAAAACTTTCGGGCAGGAAAGATTTGGCGATTTTTCGAAGGCTGTGTACCATGTCTTACGATGCCTCTTTCTTCAGATGGCCGGCAAGGCGCATTGCGAGGGCCAGCAGAGTGGAGGTCGGATTAACGTAAGAGACTGTGGGAAAGACCGAAGAACCTGCGATGTAAAGGTTGTCTACGTCATGGGTGCGGCAGTTTTCATTTACCACGCCTTTTGCTGGGTCTGCGCTCATCCGCGTTGTCCCCATGTGATGGTGGCCACCTACAAGATCATTGGGCCACCTGGGTTCTGTGCCCTTTAACCAATCGGCGGTTTCGAGTTTGCCAAGCCCTAAGCGTTGAAGTTCTTTGTCGACTGTTTCTGCCATGACAACCATGGTGTGCCAGTCAAGTTCGAGCAAATCCCAATGCAGATGAGCACGCCGCTGCCCAAATGCATCTGTTTCCGTTCCTAATGTGACGCGGCTGTCAGGGTTTGGGGCTTGCTCGCTCCGAAGTTCAAGCTGCATCGATTCAATTTTGAAGCGTTTTGGTCGTCCCATCATATGGCGCACAAGATTTCCAACAATGGAAAACGGGTTGCGCGCGATAGCGGTCAGCCTTTCCTTGAGCCAGCGGTTGTTTCTGTACCAGCTCAGGCTGAGCGGTACTTTGCGGTGGCGCATGTTCCAGATGATTTCCCTAAGCGCTTGAGTTGCGTCTTCGGCAACGTTCAGCCGTGTGATGGCGCAGACATTCAGTATGCCTTCCCGTTCCATCATTGCCGCGGTGGGAGCAAGCGCGGTTTCAACGAGCCGCCCGCCGATCAGACCCGGAGAAAAGATGTCATGTAAAGCTTGTGGTTTGCTTGCATGAACGATCCCCGCTGATGCTGTGGGATGTTCCATGAAGTAACGACCGACGTGATCTTTGGAATTGCACAGGCCCACTGGTATAACGTCATCTGACAAAAGCAGCAGACGCGCGTTTTCGATGCCTCCGCAAGCAAGCACATAGGTGTTTGCGGTGACTGTAAATTTCATACCGTTCAGCGTTTGTACATCAAGTTGGCTGATGTGATTGCCGGCGTCATTGGCAGCGATACGTGTGACTGTTGCATGGGTCAGCACTTCGATATTGGGTGCAGTTTTCAACATATCCGCATAGACATTGCCGAGGAGCAGTTTTTTCCCAAACTGAAAATCGGAGAACTCCAGATCGTCAGCATTTATCTTTGGTGGTGAAACAGAGAACAGCTCCCACGGAATGCGTTCATCTTCGAAAGATTTATGGAGGTTCAGAAACTCGGGAATTTCTGCGTAGTATGGTTTCAGGTCTTCGCGCTTGATGGGCCATCCGTCAAAGTCGAGCCAACTGCGTTCTGCAAGATCAGTCTCTTTAAAGCGGGCGGCTCGCGCGCCCCAGCGATGGGTCGATCCGCCAATCATGCGGTAGCGGGATTCATCAAGGTCGAAGTAGGAAAGCCCAGATGTTGTACCGGCGTAAAGACCCTGAGTCGCTCTTTCAACCGATGCCCCCCCGGATTCTAAAATCAAAATCTTAAGTGAAGAACCGGCCAAAATACGGGCCATCGCGATAGAGGCGGCACCGCACCCAATAATGCAGATGTCCGCCTGGAACTTAGTTCTATCTTCATACGTTCGAATATCGCTGATCATGCCCGTTCCCACGGTTTGGAAACCGTCTCGCGCACGCGGCGCAGTAGTCGGCGGCGGTTGAGATACAGGGAACCTTTTTGTGCGAGGTGGTCTCGCCATCGGTTCAGGTCCTTGAAGTAGAACATTTCTAGCCGGGGAAGATCAAATACATCGTCATCGGGAGAGGCGCGGCCAAGCCGTGTTCCGACGGAAGTTTTGTATTCCTTAGCGATTTTGTTCCGGACGTCCTGGGTTGTCAGCCCATAGGGCGGCGCGAAATGCGGGACAGGTTTTCCAAGCCGATCTTCCAGTGCTTTCCGCGACTGGCGCAACTCTGCCACAAGCGCGTCATCTGGAAGCGTCGTAAGGTCGGGGTGGGAAACGGCATGGCTGCCAATGGAAACACCCGCATCGGACATTTCACGTATCTCCGCCCAGTTCATCAACCGGCGGGCAGGATCGTTTGCACCTCGCCAATTTTCGGACTTAGCGACCCAGCCAGTGGGCACATAGACGATTGGGCTGAAGCCAAATTTATCCATTACAGGCCAGGCGGTTTCGACAAAATCTTTGAAACCGTCGTCAAATGTTATGATTATGGATTGTGGTGGCAGAGTGGTTTTTTCGGCCTTGGCCGACAAAAGGTCATCAAGCGAAATCACCTTGACCCCAGCCTCCGCAATCGCTGCCATTTGCTTTGCAAAAATCTCTGGTGCAATAGAGGTTGGCCCCTCGGCGTTTGAGACCGAGTGATACATCAGGATATTGACAACGGGTAACGCCACTTAACTCAATCCTCAACCGTGTGTGTTGCAAACTCGGCCCGGTAATCGGCCCATTTTTTCGTGTCAAAACTGCCATCTGCACCCACGCAATCTGCAACCCCGTAAGCCATGGCGAATGCGTGGTGCGTATTGTCATGGGCGAACAACCCCTGCCGTCCGAAATTCACCAGCCCTTCGAGGCCGCTTAGCCAATTGTCAATTTTCTCAAACCTGGCTTGATACTTCAGATCGTAGACCGGGTAGGCGTGCGAAAGGCGGCGGGTCAGAGTTTTGCGCACCGGAACATTCACGGGCAGGTCAACACCCCCCAGCCAGCCGCAGAACCGTTCGCCCAGTTCGTCATCTGACATATCCCACCATTCATCGGTTGGGTCGCACGGAAGTTCGGCGCAAAGAACGGTCAGACCTTTGGGTTCGGTCGAGGCGTTATAGTTCTTTGGTTCCGACATCCGGCTGACCGGGATGGAGGTTTCGGGGAAGTAATGTGCATCAAATTCAGTGAACTGGTCGGTTTCGAGCACAAGATAAATCAGAATCATACTGCGAAAGCGGATTTCCTTTGCTGCCTCAACCACATCGTCTGGCGCAGCAGGCTGCATCAGGCGAACCAGCGCGGTGAGCGGAATAGTAGATAACAGTTGTTTGCTTTCGTGCCGAACCTCTCCGCCTTCACCTTTTGAGACAACAGCGGTGATGTGATTGTCTTCACGCTCTATCCGAACGATGTCGGAGTTTAAGTGAAAACTTGCACCCTGTTCTTGCGCAGCATCAGTCATAGATTCCGAGATTTGTCCAAAACCGAGACGTGGATAGTAGAAGCGGCCGGTCGTTTCACCTCTGAGCCCCGGCAGCATCCGCACCATCTTCATCAGGATTTTCGACACTGAACTGCCGGAGACACGCCGTTCGGCGAGCGTTACAGCCAGCTCATCCGGCGCAAGTCCCCAGAGTTTGCGAACATAAGGAAAATAGAAGTTTTTGGAAATTGTTGGCCCCAGCCCCTCAAGCAGAATGCTGGAAAAGGTCTGAGCTTGGGCCTTGCCTTTGCGAAAGCGTTTCAATGCCATGTCAGCAAGCAGTGACACGGCAAATGGCTTGGGCAGATAGCGTAGTGCATTTGCGATCTTAAGAGGAAAATGTATCCAACGCCCGCCAAGCCGAATGCGCCCATGGCGTGGGCGGAGCAACAGATCCTCGCCCAATAAATTTTTCACATCTGCCAGAATGTCAGGTGCGACAGAGGGGTGAAATCTGTGCGAGCCGTAGTCACACCAGATATTGTCAATCTGAAAAGAGGCAGCATTACCCCCAACCCGAGGCGCGCGGTCAAGAACGTCAATTTTGTCACCAGTCTTCCGCGACAGCGCAAAAGCAGCAGCAATACCGGCCGGACCCGCGCCCAAAACCGTGATCCCTGGCATTACCTTTTTGGTGCTGCCCGGGGTGGGTTTTTTCTTATTTGCCGTCATAATTTTGAAGATCCGTTCTCAGAAAGTGGGGCGCTTTGGCGGCCCGATGAAAATACCCAAATCAATCCACCAATCGCACCTGCGGAAAACAAAACCGCCTGCCAGATAAGCCCGGTTGTGACCACGCCGGCAGCTTCGGCGCCGAACGGTGCCATAAGTGCTGCCAGCGTCGCCTCGCGCACGCCAAGCCCACCAAGCGAGATTGGTGCGACTGCCAGAAGCTTTGCTAACGGCCAAGCGAAAACCCATACGACCACGCCGACATCTAGGCCTATCGCTGTCGCGAGTTGAATGGTGAGAAATATGAAAAATAACTGAATGCAAAAAGACGCTACAAAAGCCATGAAAAGCAGCCCCGGACTGCGGCCCAGCAGACCAAATGCCTCGGCGACCCGCAACATAAAGCCACGCGCTGGTAGGTTTGGCCTTTTCGTCCAAAGCCATGTTATCGCGCGCGGCAGAACGTAAACAGCACCGCCGACCAGAACGAGAAGGATTAAGAGCATAGCTATGACCACCTCCACACCGATAGTGTCCGTGTTCAGCATCATAAACCCCGCAAAAGCGAGGCAAGCCAAGGCCAGCATGTCAATCAAACGGTCGGCGACAGCCCCTGCGGTCAGGCGTGCGCCATCCTGCATTGTGCTGTGCACCAGAGCAGCACGCACCGCGTCGCCGCCCGCAACACCGGGTAGGCAAAGGTTTGCCGCAAGCCCTGCAAGATGAGCGCGCAGCGCAAGCGGGAATGTCACTGTCCGACCTAGCAGAAACCACCACTTGGCTGCGGTCATGACGTGGCCAAACAAAAAGGCGAGCAGAACCAGCGCAAAAGTCGCAAGAGGCAAGCGTGCAAACCCGGCCAGTACCTCGTCCGTCGGTAGAATCCAAAAAAGGATACCAAGGATCAGCGATGATCCGGCAGCCCTGATCAGCCACTTCTTGAGGTTGGGGGAACGCTTAGCCGTTTCAGCCATATCAGGGCCTTAGATGCAGGCGGGAAATCATGTCTGCAATTAGCCCGAGCGACCATATCATGATTGCCGCAAGGAATGAGAAGATCGCTGTTTCGCTAAGGTTGAACTGGGTGAGGTCATACAAAAACTTCAGGAAACCAAGTACGAAAAAACCAAGCCCTAACGGGATGAAGATGCGTAAAGGATTAAACAGCGCGATGATGCGCAAAACGAGAATTACGAAATTCACAAAATCAACCGCGCGGATTTTCGATTTACCAACGCGTTTTCGGTACTCGATCGGGGTATAGACCATGCGTTTACCATTACAGGTCATGCAAAGCGTTATGGTTGTTGTGAACGAAAAATTCTGCGGCAAAAGCGGCAAGAACGGAATCAATTCTGTTTTACGGAAAACCCGTAGGCCGGAATTAAGATCATTCAACTTACGCTCGGCCAAAAATGAAGCGAGTGAATTTAGAACATATTTTGCTGGGCGGCGAATTAGCGGCACATTTTTCATTGCTGCGCCCCGATCACCTACAACCATGTCCTGTTCGCGGCATTGCGCCAGCATATCTGGCAAGTAATGTGCAGGATATGTTCCGTCAGCGTCTAGTATCGCGATATAGTCATGCTGCGCACGACGAACGCCACGTTTCAGAGTGGCCCCATACCCAGAATTGACCTGATTAAAGTCAACGGTTGCACCGGAAACACGCGCTTCTTCAAGCGTTTTATCCTCGGATCCATCGTCCACTACGATGATTTCATAGGGAATGTTGAGGGGTTCCAGCGCCTCGCGGACCTCTTCTACCGTTGAACGGACAGCGTTTTCTTCGTTGTAGGCAGGGATCACAACGCTTAGCGACATGCCTTCAACATTTTCAATGGCTTGCGCCATTTCCGTTGGGCTTAGTGTCATATCTTCCATCTCTCACTCCAATTTCCGCAATGTCGCGGTTAGGTCTTTGGCGGGACCAATGTTCCTGCTGCCCGTCGTTCTTCTTCTCTACTAAACCATTCAATTAAATGCTTCAGCCCCGCGTCTAACCCGGTATTTGTTCTAAAATTTAAAACTTTTGCGGCCTTTTCTGGGCAACCCTTTGACGCATGTATTTCACCAGGGCGTGTAGGGGCGGATTGTTTTGTGAATTTTGTTTTAGCACTGCGGGCCAAGCTGTCTATCAACTCATTGATCGAGGTGGCATGTCCTGAGCAGATGTTTATGACGTCCGAACCGCCCGTTTCAGCATATGACATCGCGCGGACAAGGGCATCGGCGACGTCCCCGACATAGACAAAATCCCTTGACTGCGTTCCATCACCAAACACGGTTAACGGCTCTCCCTTGACCCATTTATCAAGGAAGATGGTGATCACGCCCGAATAGGAAGATTCGCGCAATTGCCCCGGACCGTAGACGTTGAAAAACCTTAGCCCCACGGATATTAAGCCAAGAGCTTCTGCCATTGCAGAAGCATGAAGCTCGCAGGCGTATTTGTCGATACCATACCCGGAAATGGGTTGAGGCGGTATGTTTTCGCTGAGTGGCAGATTATCCGCTGCACCGTAAACAGCAGCAGAACTCGCGTAGACAACCGGAATTTGCGCGGCAGCCGCAGCCTCAAAAACAGTCAGGGTTCCACCTAGGTTTGTTTCTGTCGAGTGTGACCAATCGGTTACGTAACGCTGAACTGACGAAATAGCTGCAAGATGGAACACGCCATCCACCTGTTTCACAAGTTTTTGCAGTAGAGGCCTGTTCGTAATATTACCTTCGATGATTTTTGTATCTGGCCCTATATTGCTGGTCTGGCCGGTCGAAAAATTATCAAGAACCGAAATGGCATGCCCGGCCTCTCTTAGAGAGCACGCAAGGTGCGAACCGATGAAACCTGCGCCTCCAGTGATCAAGTAGTTAGCCATGAACTCTTGTTCCTGTTTTGAGCCTGCGCCTATACTGAAGATCGTATGCGTGCTGTTTCGAACAGCTCGAGAATTTCAGAGAGGTTGGAGTATGCAACAAAGAATTGGTATTTGTTTTAGTATCAGAGGTTTGAGATTTGGTTTTAAGTTTCTCACGTTCATATTTTTGGTTTCGCACTTTTTGTTTCTGAAACCAGTTCATGCACAGACAATTACAATTGACCAATCCATTGAACATCAGACCATGAGGGGTTGGGAAGTGACTGCGCGGCTTTGGGAGTTTGACAAATCTGCCGATCGCTATGATGGCAGTTGGGCACCGCACATTGATAAGATTATGGACGCGTTGGTCGACGACGGCGGCATCAACCGGGTTCGCATTCAAGTTCAGTCGGGCATTGAAAACCCAATTGACTATTGGCAGCAGTTTGTAACCGGTGCAATTGGATATGAGGCGTTCAAGGCCCATTTCTATGAGACCTTCAATGACAATGATGACCCGTTCAGTATGAACCAGGATGGGGTTCACTTTACCTCGCTTAATGATCAGGTCGAGACGGTTCTGCTTCCCATGAAACAACGTTTGGAAGCGAGGGGAGAAAAGCTTTTTGTGACTTTGACCTTTGTTGATTTCAAGTGGACGCAGCTTAGGGGTGACATTGCCCTCGCTTTGCACCCGGCCGAATATTCTGAGTTGATTGTCGAATCTTTCCAACATCTTCAAAACAAATATGGCGTGGTTCCGGATGCGTTGGAAATTATTCTTGAGCCGGACAACACTGACCATTGGCGTGGCAGGCAGATCGCGCAGGCGGCATTGGCTGTGAAGCCCCGGCTTGCGGCAGAGGGGTTTTATCCGCGCCTGATTGGGCCTTCCACCGCGCAAGCGCGTCGGACGATGAGGTTCTTTGACGAGATGCAAGGTACCTCTAACATTCGCGGATTGTTTGATACCTTGTCGTACCACCGGTACGATAAAAACGCTTCGCAGGTTTTGTCCGCTATCACCGAGGCGGCACGGGTTAATGGTTTGGAAACTGCGATGCTTGAATACACCCGCGGTTCTGTTGACCATTTGTTTGACGATTTGCTGATCGGCGAAGTGTCTGCTTGGCAGCAATATGGGGTCGCTCGGAAAATTGTCGACGGAGTTCCAAGTGCTACCAACAGTTACTTTCTGGAAGTGACTGTCGACGGCGAACAGGCTCAGGTTGCGCTTTCTCGCAGAGCGCGGTTTTTGGCACCGGTGTTTCGCGTATTCCGTATGGGTGGGGTACGTGTCAGATCGACAAGTGATGTGACCTGGATACGTTCGGTTGCGGTTCGAAACACTGATGACAGTCTGGCATTGGCGATGCGGCTTAGCAGGGGCGGAAGGTTCAGCGTTTCCGGCCTGCCCGAAGGGCGTTATCGTGTTGAAGCCACGCTTGCGAACCAAGAACGCCCCACAGTGATTGAGGTCGAAGTGGCGGGGAAGGTTCCGCTCGATCTTGAAGCCCACGATTCCGGCGTAGTTACGGTTCGCAGCTTGCTTTGATGAACAGGAAAGGCTGAGTGTCTCAGGACACATGAAATCGCGTCCTACGACCCAGAATGTGGTACTCGAAAAGACACCAGGTAAAAGCGACCGCGGAGTACACATAGTAAAGTTGATGGTAAAGCACACAGGCAATCGCAAAAAACACCCCGCCTGTGCTTATGAAAAACCTGAAAAGACGGATATTTAGCGCAAAAACGATGATCAAAAATGCCAGCGTAAGAGGCCAGATTGTTGGCATCATCACCAAACTCAGGATTATTGTTAGTAGAAACAGGCCGGCAAACGCGGCACGCACGCGTTCCATCGGGCTGGTGTTCAGATCATTGGTGACGTTTTCCCGAGCGATCATCAAGCGTGACCAGGGCAAAGCGCGACAAAAGATATCGGTATAAATCGAATTCCGAACTGTCCAGACTTTCAGGTGCTTGGCTTGAAGTTCTGGCTCGAGAAGAATCTTTCCACCAGCTTTGTTAATACGATAGCCAAGCTCAATATCCTCGATCGAAGGAACCCTGTAGGTTTCAACATCAAAGCCTCCAACTTTTTCAAACATGTCTGCTGCAATTGCGCCGCAACCAGCCCACCATGTTTCAGCATCTCTTCGGGCTTTCTGATGATAGAACCTGTGAGTCAGGTTCTTGTAGCGAGAGAACCACGGCGTACCGTCTGGCAGTTCATCATAAGAGCCAAAGACTGCTGCAATATCTCCTTTTGCAAAGGCGTCTCGAACACGCCTCGCACCATCTGGCCACGCGATAACATCAGAGTCGACAAACCAGAGTATATCGCTTTTGGCATGTTTAGCGGCAAAATTTCGGGCTGCGCCCGGTCCAGAATTCTCTGGCATAGTGATGACGGTAACGCCCAGGTTTTCTGCAACCTCAACTGAATTGTCTGTTGAAACATCATCAACAACAATAATTTCCTGAACTTCATCTCTGTCCCGCATTTCAATCAATGGGGCAAGAACGCGTGGCAAAAGGTGCGCGGCGTTGTACGCAGGCATGATAACACTAATTGTTTGGCGCAACGGGCTTTTCATGACTGGGCCTCCGTATCTCTACTTACAACACCTCTGAATAAAACCATAATTGTGGCCATATATGGGAGAAGCCAGATCACGCGGCCCCCGTATCGATCCGCCGGTTGAGAGAGGCCACCGCAAATAAGCGCATTCACAAGCATTCCGAAAAAAATCATCAACGCCATAACCCGAAGGCGGCCCGGCAAGCCACTGGGCAAAACCAGCAATACGGCAATTACTAGCAATGATACAGCGTAAAGCACTGTGTGACCGTAGTAGAACCACACTGTCCAGCTTTGTGTGCGAGCAAGCCTTCCAGCAGAAAAGGTATTATCGGGAATTCTAGGATTTTGCAGCGCTATTCGGATAATACTTTCACTGGGAATGGTCATATCCACCTTGTAACGCATTACTTGCGTTAAAGTATTTTCAAAGATTGCTAGGCCAATAGAAGTTGGTGAATGCTTAATAACGTTGACAAAAAACTCCATCTGCTCTTGCCCTACAAGACGTTGGTCTTCCTCCGTCATAAGCTTGAATGACCCTAATGAAGGGTTTTTTGCGAACGTAATGTGAGACGCGGTTAATCGCATTGGGTCATCTGAAAGTTGGAGAGCATCATAAAGGGCGCAGGTGGCAACTTCAGGGTTCGGACATGTGTCTTTAAGATATGTTAACCCCGGGCCGTCGGCAATTAGCCTGGCGGTTAGATACGGGTTATAGAAGACTTCTGAATTTGCCACTTTTTCGACAGCGAGTTTAAACGCAAAGCGTTCGGCTGACCCAACTATGACCAAAAATAGCATCAACAAGGGTGTAAGCCACCAGCCGCGGCCTTCGGTCAGCGCTGATCCAATCGCTGAAAGTGGTACGAGTAAGACCGCCATTAAAAAATGTGATGGATGCGAAATCACGGCAAACCCGGCTAGAGCGAGACCGAGAAGGATTTCCCAATATTGCATCTTGCGTATAAAAACCGTCAGAGTCGCCGTTACGATCAACAGTATCGCTGCAAAAACATCCGGCATCGCATAGGCAGTGTAAAATGGAAGGGCCCCAAGCGAAGATAGCAGAATTGGGAGAGAAACTGAGCGGGTCAGGGTGATGGAGCTATTGTAACGCCTCAAACATACGCGCATTGGCAGTAAAACCGCCAGGAAAACGCATAGAGTATTGAACAAAACTAACCAGTCCATATGCGCGAATATTGTTAGCAACGCGAGGAGAAAAGCATAGATCAGAGACCTCGACCCATGCACCGTGTTGTTCCCATCATTCAGGGGTGCTTGTGCGTTGCTGCCGGCGTTACTCGCAGCATCAGTACCTGTTGATAAATCAACACCAAGTTGAGACAGCCCGGAAATTCCTTGAACAACGTAGCCTCCTGAATCGAAATAAAAAAGAATACTTCCATTTATGATCAACACCGTGAAGCACGCAACACATGCCGCAAGCAGCCACAGCAGCTCTTTTAATCGAAAAACTCGATTTTCCTTCGAGCGCAATATGTTTGTCCCGGCCTTCACAAAGAAACCCCTCGAATTGGATTTAGACCTTGCCTGTTTTCTTTGTTCACTACTGAATACATAGATTCACTCTTCAAAAAAATTGGAATAAAATGGCACCTGCCGCTATACTGAAGGCGGCAACAATCAATATTTTTATGGGCAAAAGAACAGAGCGCCAGACGTCATAAATTCTGCTTGTTCTATCTGCGCCGGCTATACGCCAAGCAGCGACTTTAAGGCCGGACAAAGCGACAAACAGGGCGAATGTACCGCCCAAAAACCAAATAAACCGGGTGACTTGCCCTCCCCACGTTCCGAAATGCAATGGATCGGCGGCTTCCGTGAGCCGACGCTGGAGCGAAAGATCTTCGCCTTTGTAAACGCCGAGAACGGTAGAATTGCCAAGATCAATTGTGACTGTGTTCGCTCTTGGACGCACTAAATTGGCAGTCAGGTCTCCCCTAATCGCCAGCCCTTCGGTCGGACTTTTTGGGAGATAAATTTCAGCAACGTCCAGCCCAGACAATTCACTTCGAGCAATTCTTAAAGCGTCGTTGAGGGCATCACCATCGAAATTTGAAGGTAAAATCTCGGCACGCTCAATGGGGTTCTGGGAACGCGGAAGGGCCGGATTAAAACCAATCGCTTCGGCGAAGTAGAAAACACCGGTGAGCGCGGAAACAACCACAACGGGTAAGCACCAAACCCCGAGCCAGCGGTGAAGCCCACCCCAGTTACTTCGACTGCCACCCCTTATTTTTGGAAGTCGGGTGTACTCACGCCAGAATTTGCGATGAGAATAGAGCCCGCTTAAAATTTGCCAACAAAGCAAAAGGGATAGCGACGTAACGGCTGCTAAAAACAGTTTTCTATCTACCATTAATGAAACGTGCAGACGGCGCATCAGTTCTTTGAACCCTAAGACCGATGTTGTTCCTTGCAGTTCCCCATTGGCCGGGTTTGCCCAAAGCATAAAATCGCCGTCTGGCCCGCGCATTTTAATCGGGGCAGCTATCCATGGAGAGGGCGGGCGCGAAATCGTAATGGGTCTTGAATCGGGAAAAGAATGCCGTGCGTTGTCCAGTATTGCTCCAAAGTCAGCAGGCTCATACGTGGTGAATCCGCGCATTTGCGGCGAAAAAACAGATTCGATCTCAGAACCAAAAATAGCGAGTGTTCCTGTTAAAAACAAAAATACAAAGTAAAAAGCAACAGCCCGGCCAACCCAAGTGTGAAGATGGAGAACGTATTGCCGAATGCGACGCCCGACTGGTGGATTTGTTGTTGATGCATGCGTCATCGCGCCAGAAGCCTTTACCGATCTAACACTACTTGATTGCCATGAAGCCTTCGAAACAGATGTATTTCTGGACGCTCATTACATCTTCGAATCCGGCTCTGTTCATAAGATCAAGGTTTCCTTGCGTTGAAAAGGGCTCCAGTATCCCTTTCAGGCTGCGCGTCTTTTCCATCATCTCTTCGGGTGTGAAGCCGTTTCGCAACTTAAAGTCGTTGTAAAGCTGGCTCACAATATCCTGAAAACGCGCGTCCGGACCTCGAACTTTTTCGAACAAGATGAATGCACCACCCCAATTCAATCTTTCGTAGATCTTATCGAACAATTCTTGCCTGTGACGTGGCGAGATAAACTGCATGGTATAGTAGCTAATAATCAGGTCGGCTTTGTCCATATCAAACAGCCGTGCGTCTTCATTCAGAATTTCAATCGATGGTACGTCAGCGCAGTGCTTTTTTGCGGCGTCGACCATGGCTTGTTCCACATCCAAACCGACCCATTTTACGTTGGGTTTGTTTGGGCTGTGATCGGCAAGCTTTTTTATCAATTCGCCCGTTGAGGTGCCGATTTCGTACACGACACTATCAGGTTTGACGAAAAAATCGGACAGCTGACAAATCAGGTCATGACCGGTTTCATAAAGCGGAACGGAAACTTTGATATGCTCGACAAAGGTATCGGGTACATCTTCGCCGAACGTCCAGTCCGCGTTGCTAGCGGATATGTTCTGACCAACTCCCATTACTTTTCTCCTTTGTTTCACAAACGTGGCTTAGCCACTGATTTGCTGTTAGGTCTTTGTTACAACGTCTTTTTTAGCATAGGCTAAGTGCCTGAGATCACCGAATATCTTGCGGTCTACGAACAGCGCGAATACTACGTAGAGTACCACAGCAAGGATAGCACGTGCAGCCCAGTTCCCGGACAATGCAATTTCGGTTAGGAATATGGCCGCAGCTCCTGTCAGCAGCGGGCGTATCAGCCGTGGCAGGACAGGAAGATCAAGCTCGTTTCGTCTGCAAAATGTAACAGCGACAAACCATACGGTAAGGCTGGATAGCAGAATTGCAATACCGCCGCCAACAGCTCCCCACTGCAGGATTAAAAGCGGTGCGAGGATCAGCGAGAGAATTGCGCCGCTCACCCCTGAAAAAAGAACCGCCCGTGATTGCCCCATAGCAGTCAAAGCCCAACGATGATGGCCGCTTAGAAATTGGATTGGGAGGACAAAAATCAGGATCGATAGAACAAGCCCGGATGTTTGATAGTTTGATCCAAAAATCGTCGTAACTACGCTGGTTGCGTGAAATGATACAAGGACAGTTGGTCCTATCACGGCCCAAGCAACAATGCGGAAAGACGCAAGCGATAGTTGTTCGAGAAAAGATCGACCAATCTCGAACCGCCGTGTCAGAGCGGCATAGAGGTTGAAATGATAAATGTAGGAAAAGGATTGAAGTGATACCACTAGCCGTTGTGCTGCGGCAAGGTAAGCTGCTTCTTCTAGACCAACGATATTAGCCACCAAAATAGGTGGCACATACTGGACAAATCCCCAAATAATGCTCGTCATACCAAGCGGTGCGCCTTCGCGTAGCAAGTTAGCGAGAACGGCTTTATCGAAGTTCAGGGACAGATTGAAACCCGCCTGCAACTGACATTTTAGGTAAAAGCCGATCCATACAATGACAGACAGCACTTCGGCGACACCAACCCAGAGGATGCTTTGCACTCCAGAGACCATCAGCAGGATGATTCCGGAGAAAGTTACAACGCGAAACATCTGTGCTATTGCGACACGATCAATCTGTTCGATGCTTTGCAACAGCCATTCCTGTTTCCATGCATGAAGCAAAAGAGATGCGCCAAACAAACACCCCAGTGCATGCGCAACTGGGTCATCGGTTGTTAGAAAAACCACCAGAATAACTGTTGGTACGGCGATGATTGCAATCAGTGCTCTTAATGTTGGAACGGCATTTACGACTGAATCGTCACCTTTGGTTCGGGCGCGCACTGCAACAGGACCAAGACCAAAATCCACGACCAGAGCGGCAAATGCCGTGAGTGAAAACAAGTACTCAACCAGCCCGTAACCAGCCGGTTGCAGTGTGCGCGCCATGTAGGCAAAAACAACAAATCCGATAACTTTGATCGCGACCTGACTAAACGCGAGGTAGGCAAGATCACGAATAAATTTGACCCCAGGGTTCTTGACGACACCTACGCTATGAAATGCCATAAAACGAAAGGGGTGCCTGATTAGTTCACCTAAGGCGCGCAGGGAAATACATGCGCCCGCATTTGCTTTCATCTCTGCGAACGGGAGGTATCTTTCGATACCTATCCTTAGCGCCGTTCTGAGTGACTTAATGATGGGGTCAGCACTCATACTGGTAAAAACTCATTTAAACACACATAAGCTTGGCAATGAATGGCGTGCCAGCGTTACGCCACGCTCGCCGCGCCGCGCCTTTCATATGGTTTGGTTTGAAATTCCTCGTGGTACGACCGTTCTACATTGACATCCCATATGTCATAGTCAGCTCCCATTATATTCCGGGCTGCATACATGGCTGACAGCATCGAATGGTCCTGATTGTTGTAGCGGTGCAATCCATTTCTGCCTGCGGTTTCGAAGTTTTCCAGCTTCTGAAGCCAGTCACGCACGGTATCCAGCGCTTCCATATAAACGGAGTCATAAACCGGGTATGCTTTGGGTTGTCTGATAATTGCGCCATCGATTACGGATTTGGCGGGTGCCAGACCTATCGTTTCAAGCTCCTTCGCAGCCATTTTGATCAAAACATCGTCGTCCATGGCCCACATCTCTTCGTCGTCGTTAAGGAAGTACTCCATCCCGATCGAGGCTTTCGATTTATCCGCCATCATATCCTGCGACCAAGCCCGGAAATTCTGAATACGGCCAACGCGCACTTCCTGACCGTGAACATAGATCCAGTTATCAGGGAACGGATCGGCATGATCGAGAACCAGAGTTATAATCATAAAATCCCGGTATTTCAGAAGGTTCGCTGCATCGATCACATGCTGTGGAGGTGGCGGGTCCATGCTGCGCACCAATTTGCGCAGATTCATTGAGTTCAGAAAGGTATCGCCTTCCTGAATGTAGCTGCGTGTTTCGCCCGTCTCTGGGTTCTTTTCTTCGACCTCGACACCGGTGACCCGCATTTTTTCGCGGATGACACGCTTAACATAGGAATGCATGCGAACCTCGCCGCCATTCTCCTGAACTCGGTCGGTCATTTTCTCCCACATCTGACCAGGGCCAAGACGCGGGTACTGGAATTCTTCGATCAGGCTTGAAGAATCATTTGCTCCTGAAATGGCATTCCAGACAACTTTCATAAGAGACAGGTCCTTGATCCGCTGAGCGGCCCAATCTGCCGTAATCTCAGCGCAGGGAACACCCCAGACTTTTTCGGTGTAAGAGCGGAAAAAGTGATGGAAAAGACGCGCGCCAAAACGGTTTGTTACCCATTGTTCGAAGGTCTTTTCTTCTTTGTTGGGGAACAGTTTCCAGCGGGCAAAACTTGCCATTACTCTCACGGATTCATAAATCCCAAGATTGGAAAGGGCGTTAAATATTTTAAGGGGATAATCGTAAAATTTACCTTGATAATATATACGGCTTTGGCGTGGAACAGTAATAAATTCATCACCACAAATGTCATACCAGACCTGTTCCACCTCTTTAATTTTGGTGAAAAAACGATGGCCGCCTATGTCGAACCGAAACCCATTGTGGCTTTCCGTTCTTGCAATACCCCCAACAAGGTTGCTGGCTTCTAAAACGACAGGTTTAAATTCGTCACCAAGTCGTTGTAACTCATATGCGCCTGTCAGCCCAGCAGGCCCTGCTCCGATGACCACCGCAAGTTTTTGTTCATTACTATTCATGGTTGAGCATACCCTTTTCGCGCGAATAATCGTTATTTTCAAAATTACTTAGAAACACATCTGCAGTTTCAAACGACGATATAGCAAACACTTTCCATTTTCTACTTGCAGCCGTGTTTTGGCATAATAATCGCCTTGAATACCTATTTAAACGAAACAATCGGGTATGGTTAAAAATTTTGTTTCCAATGCGTTTATATTCAGACTACTTTTGTTAATTAAGCCTCGCTAACCTTAAGAAAAAATGTTTTTCTAATGATATCATCCCAATAAGCCAGCAGATTAAGTAGTTATTGTGCAGAATAGAAAATTGAGTTCAAAACGCGTATTAATCACCGGAGGCGCTGGCTTTCTGGGGTCACATCTGTGCAAGAAAATTCTTGATGCTGGCGACGAAGTCCTGTGCGTTGATAATTTTTCAACCGGCCGTCGTGCCCATCTTGTGCCGTTTCAGGATTCACCTAATTTTGAATTTGTACGTCACGATGTTTCGTTTCCGCTGCATGTCGAGGTTGACGAGATTTACAATCTCGCATGTCCAGCAAGTCCAATACATTATCAAACAGATCCGGTGCAAACCATCAAAACAACCGTTATTGGCGCAATGAATATGCTTGGCCTCGCGAAGCGGACCGAAGCAAAGATCATGCAAGCCTCAACATCTGAAATTTACGGGGACCCGCTGGTTCATCCGCAAACAGAAACCTATTTGGGCAATGTTAACCCGATTGGGCTTCGTGCCTGTTATGATGAAGGCAAGCGGTGCGCTGAAACTTTGTTTTTCGACTATTACAGACAGCATCAGGTTAAAATTAAGGTTGCCCGAATTTTCAATACATACGGGCCGCATATGCATCCGGATGACGGACGGGTTGTTTCAAATTTTATCGTTCAGGCGCTTCGTGGCGAACAGATTACCATTTATGGAAATGGAAATCAGACACGGTGTTTCTGCTACGTTTCGGATCTGATAGATGGTTTTGTTCGACTGATGTCTACAAACGTCGATGTGACGGGGCCTTTCAATCTGGGTAATCCCGTTGAAATCACGATGATTGAGTTAGCCGAAAACATTCTGAAGCTTACCGGTTCAAAATCAAAACTTGTTTTCATGCCCCTTCCTCAGGACGATCCTAAACAGCGCCGCCCAAACATTGATAAGGCGCGTGATGGTTTGGACTGGGAGCCCAAGGTGCCGCTCCGAGAGGGTTTGAAAGAAACCATCGCTTATTTCAAAACACTCCTTTAACAGTTGCGGTGTCTTTGAAAAGTTAGGACAGGTTTTAGCCTGCCCTGTCGCAGCACTGCTTTTGACGACATAGCAAGGCTTACACCGAGCGCGTTATCCCACCATCAACCCGGATGTTCTGTCCGGTGATGTAACCGCCCCCCGCTGACGCAAGAAACGCAACAACCGATGCGATTTCATTCAGCGAATTACCATAACGCTGCATCGGGATGCGTGAGCGGAACTCTTCTTTCTCGGGCAGACTATCGATGAACCCGGGCAGCACATTATTCATCCTTATGTTTTCAGCGGCGTATTTGTCTGAAAACAGCTTGGAAAACGCAGCAAGGCCTGCGCGAAGAACGCCAGAAGTGGGGAAAACTGGATCAGGTTCGAAGGCCGCGAAAGTCGAGATGTTAATGATTGTACCAGACTTTTGCGCTTGCATGATGGGTGTCACCAGACGGGTCGGGCGCACGACGTTCAAAAAGTAAACATCCATGCCGGTGTGCCAGTCTTCGTCAGTAAGTTCCAACACCGGTGCGCGTGGGCCGTGACCTGCGCTGTTTACCAGCACGTCGATACGTCCCCATTTTTCCATTGCCGCATCGACAAGGCGCTTGAGGTCATCGTTCGACTGGTTTGATCCTGTCACACCAATACCGCCCAGCTCTTTCGCCAATGCTTCGCCTTTGCCGGAGGACGACAGAATTGCGACGTGAAATCCGTCTTGTGCAAGTTTCCGTGCGGAATCGGCGCCCATGCCGCTTCCGCCTGCAGTGATGATTGCTACTTTTTGGTCTGACATATTGTTCTCCAAAGGGTTTGGCGCGTGAATGGATTTTCTAAGCTTTAGCAGAAAAAATGTTTATTTTCAGCGGACTGCGTAGTCACGCCGGAAAGCTGACTGATATTGTTTACCTCAAAATCTTAAATGTTCATACGCCGAACCGATTTTACTTCATTGCGCAGCCACTGAATATTGGCAGAAGTAGTTACAGGCGAATTTACGGAAAGCCTTAAAATGGATTCACGAACTAAGATTGTGCGAACCGATCTTGAACTGGAATGCCCTCACCTTGATCAAGCCATACGCGTGCTCGGGGCTAATCTGGTTTTGCTGCCTGATGGCGTTTCAGAGGAGGAGCTTCTCAACCAGACGCGTGACGCCGACCTGATATTGATGTGTTATACGCCAATCACCGCAAAGGTGATCGCTTCGGCAAAACGGCTTAAGGGCATTGTCAAATACGGTGTGGGCATCGACGCAATCGACATCGACGCTGCGAAAGCACACAACATTCCGGTCGTCAACATACCCGAGTACGCAGAGGAAACCGTCGCCGAAGGCGCATTCGCATTGATGATTGCGCTGGCAAAGAAATTGCTTCCAATGCAGGCCGCGATGCAAACTGAAGGATGGGTTTGGCCAACAAATCGTTGGATTGGATCCGACATTTCCGGCAAGACCGTTGGCCTGGTCGGGGTTGGTAAAATTGGCAAGAGCATGGCGCGAATGGCTGGCTTGGGGTTTGGTGCCAAAATTCTTGGGTATGACCCATATGTTTCTGCTGAGGACATGCATTCTGCAGGTGTAGAGAAACGCGAGAACCTTGTTGAACTACTGCAAGAATCTGATTTCGTGTCTGTCCATTGCGTATTGAACAATGACACTCAGCATTTGATCGGCGAAAAAGAGCTGCGCGCGATGAAACCGACGGCCATGTTGATCAACGTATCGCGCGGGGCGCTCATTGATGAAAGCGCATTAGTTTTGGCGTTGCAGGACAGCATGATCGCTGGGGCTGGTTTGGACGTTTACAGCAAGGAACCGCTGAACCGTGAGGATCATCCAATGCGTGCGCTCTATGAAATGGACAACGTTATCTTGTCCCCTCATCTTACCTTTTACACCCGGGAAGCAATGCAAAGATTAGAAGAGGAGACATTGGAAAGATGTCTTGAGTTGCTTGAAGGACAACCCGTTACTGTAAAGTCCAAGGACCCACGGCTCAGAGCGCAGGAAAGTGGTGTGATTTTTAGGGACTAGTTAAGTCTCACGTGTCCTTCGTCTTCTTGTTTGGCTTGAAGGGTGTGACCTTGTCGTCTGGGTCCAGGCAGGTTTTGATCGCGTCAGCATCCAGCGATTCATCTTCTTCGAGTTGCGCAATCAGTATTTCGATTTTTGGTCTGTGCTTCTTAATAATACTGGTCGCCTGATCTTCCGCAGTGTGCAACAGCTTCATCACCGCTTCGTCTACACGCGACGCCGTTTCGTCCGCGAAATTACGGGGCTGTGCAATTTGCTGGCCCAAAAACGGATGATCCTCGCTTTCACGCAGATCAATTGGACCAATCGTTTCGTCCATGCCCCAACGGGCAACCATGGAGCGCGCGAGCGACGTCGCGCGTCGGATGTCATCATCCGCCCCGGAACTCACAGTACCGAGCAATAGCTTCTCTGCGGCGCGCCCGGCGAGCAGGGTTGTGAGTTGCGTTTTCAGGTAATCTTCGGGCAGGGTGTGGCGTTCGTTTTCGGGTAGCATATGAGTTCCGCCAAGGCTGCGGCCGCGGGGGATGATCGTAACTTTGTAAAGCGGGTCTGCCCCTGGCGTGTAAAAAGCTGCCGCAGTATGGCCAGCCTCATGCACTGCAAGACGATGTTTTTCATCGGGTTGAATAGCAAGCGTACGGACCGTGCCCATCATCACCCGATCACGCGCTTCATCAAGGTCGTTTGAGGTAATGGATTTTGCCGATTTACGCGCAGCGGCAATAGCGGCTTCGTTCAGCAGGTTCTTAAGATCGGCGCCAGAAAAGCCCGGCGTACCTGCCGCGACATTATCCAGATCTGCCTTGTTCGCGATCGGCAGGTTCTTTGAGTGAACATCAAGGATTGCCCGGCGCGCGTCTTTGTCAGGCAGCGACAGGGTCACATGCCGGTCAAAGCGACCCGGGCGGAGCAGGGCGGAATCAAGCACATCCGGCCTGTTGGTTGCCGCCAGAACAACCACTGCTTCCTTTCCGGCAAACCCATCCATTTCAGCAAGTATCTGGTTCAAGGTCTGTTCGCGCTCGTCGTGACCGCCCCCCAACCCTGTACCACGGGTGCGCCCGATGCTGTCGAGTTCATCGATGAATATGATCGCCGGGGCCTGTTTGCGCGCCTCTTCAAACATCTTGCGAACACGGCCCGCACCAACACCTACAAAAACCTCGATGAATTCGGACCCGGATGTGGAGAAAAAAGGAACATCCGCTTCGCCCGCCAAAGCGCGTGCAAGCAGGGTTTTACCTGTTCCCGGCGGCCCCACAAGTAATACGCCATGTGGCACCTCTGCCCCGACGGTCTGGAACCGGTCCGGGTCGCGTAGAAACTCGACCAACTCAGAAACTTCGCGCTTGGCTTCGTCCTGCCCGGCAACATCAGCAAAGGTAACTTTGCGGGTTTGCTTACTTGGTTTGGAAAAACGACCGCCCATCAGGTTTCCCAAACCACCTGGCATACCACCCGTGCCGCCCATCATGCGCCGACTTATCCAGATGTAAAAACCGATGATCAGTATCCACGGTAAAAAGTACAAGAGAACTGGTTCTGACTTTGGCGGGTTTGCTGTAATTTCAACACCAAATTCTTCGAGCAGGGGAATTAGGTCCGGGTCTGACTGAGCTGGCGTGATAGCCCGCACCCGCTCTGGTTCGCCAGAGATGTCAGACGTTAGGACAGCCGTAATGGCGTTTTCCTCAAGGATCACTTCCTTGACGCTTTGGCTTCGGATGAGCGTTTTGATTTCGCTGTAAGAAACCGACCGCACCGTTGTCGGGGCAAAATTCTCTGCCATAGGCGCCAGTAAGACCAGCAGCATAAAAGCAATCGCCATAGGCAACAACAAACGTGTTAGCGGATTAGGGTCAGAAGGCTTTTGTGGTGGTTCGCTATGGTTTCCCATTTGGATTCTTTCCAGATTCGTCCTGCGCAGCCGATACTGACAGGGAACAAATGCCTTTACGTTGATACGAATCAACATTCTCTTGGTTGTATTTTAACACTACCTGCTTTCTTCGCGGAATTTGGTGCAGATGCATGGAACCGGCAGTTACTGCTGTATCGGCTTTTGGCCATCGGCTATCGCCCTGGCAGCCGTGATCAGATCTAAAACTCCTACCTGCCTATCTATTTCAGTTTTTCTGAATTAAATTCAACTTATTTGCGATTGAATGAAATGGTCGTTTCGTGGTTTCTTCGAAGTAAAGTTAAAGATGGGATCGAAGTAGTACATAATTATGCCACCCATCATGAAAAAACTTGACCACATTGCCTGCTAACGGGGTGAAAGTAATTCGCACAAATCTGATCCGCAGTAATTCCCAATACACCGAACAAAAGTCGACCAACTAACAAATAAAGTCTTCTCAGCTCGAAAAGAGAGTGAATGAATGTCGATAATGTGAAATGACATCACTAATACCAAACCGTGGCGTATGGCTCGCCGCATGTGTCGTATTCAGAATGGTGGAGGCGCGGTCCATAGTTTTGATTAGAGTAATTAAAAAACCAAAATAACGCGAACAGGGAGAATTTAAATGCCTATAAAACCACCTTTCACGGAGCTAGACATCCGAAAGTCGGCCTCCGGATTTTACGAAGGTCACAGTCTCGAAATTGCCCTCCTCAGCAAGGGCATCATGGTTGCGCTTGTAATCTGGGCACTTGTCTGGCCAGCAAACGCAAACGGAGTTCTCGGAAGCCTGAACTGGCGACTGCTCGAAGATTTTAACACGTTCTACATAATTATCGTGGGCTTCTTTGCCTTCTTCCTTTTAGTGGTAGCAATCCTGCCGCAAACCGGAAAAAGGATTATGGGAACGCCGGGAGAGGCGCCAGAGTTTTCAAATTTCTCATGGTTTTCGATGATGTTTGGCGCCGGCCTTGGTGTCGGCCTAATGGTCTTTGCAACGGCTGAGCCTTTGGGGCTTTGGGGTTCCAACCCACTGACCGTGTCTGGTCAGATTGTCGGGAATACAGAAGAGGCGTTGCAATCCGGATATCGGTATACGTTCCTTCACTATGGTTTTCATGCCTGGGCAATCTATGTCGTCACTGGCCTTTCGCTGGCTTACTACGCCTATACACGCAATATGCCACTGACCATTCGTTCCGCTCTGACGCCACTTTTCGGAAAGTATGTGAATGGAGTATTCGGACATGTTGTTGATGTCTTGGGTGTTGTTGCAACAATCTTAGGCGTGTCCGTAACGATCGGTTTTGGGGTCAGCCAGTTTATCGACGGCATGTACGCCATCACAGGTATGGACTGGATGATGGATATGACAGGCGACGCACCGAAACCCGGCACTGTTGGCCTGATCTCGGGCTTGGTCGTTATTATGGGCCTTTCGATTATTTCAGCAGTCTCGGGCGTTGGACGAGGTGTTAAATACCTTTCGAACCTCAATCTGGTTCTGTCCATCATTCTTCTGCTTACCTTTGTGATCTTCGGGTCGTTCCTTTTTGCAATGACCACTTACGCCACTGCATTTGTTGACTATATCATCCACTTCTTCTCGCTAAGTTTTGGCGCATACGGTCCACAATCTGCAGACGTGTTTGCGGCTGCTTTGCCTGAAGCCGCCAAGCCACTGGCTGGCGATCTGATGGGTGGTGCAACGAACGCTTGGGGTAGTTTCGATGGCTTCAAATCCGGTTTGGAAGGCGCAGCCGCAGAACTGCCTGAAGAAACGCTTGCAGCGGTTTATGAAGCTGGAAATGCCGGGCGTCAGTTTGGCTGGCAAGCTGGTTGGACAACCTTCTACTGGGCGTGGTGGATTGCGTTTTCGCCTTTTGTTGGCTTGTTCCTTGCACGTATTTCCAAGGGGCGCAGCGTGCGTGAGTTCATCATCGGTTGTGTCTTTGCGCCTGCGATGGTTTGTTTTGCCTGGATGACTATTCTTGGCGGCACGGCGATTGACCTGGAACTTACAGGCGGGGCTGAAGGCGCTATCGTTGGCGCATCAAACACCGCGAAGCTGTTCGTAACACTGGGCGAAATGATCTCGGGCGGGTTCCTGTCAGGTATAACCATTATGTGCGTTATTCTGATTATGACCTTCTTGGTAACGTCGGCAGACTCTGGCATTCTTGTTATCAACACCATCATGTCTGGCGGCGAACAGCAAACCGGGATCAAGCACCGTATCGTTTGGGGTATTCTGCTTACTCTGGTTATAGGAACGCTTCTGGTTGCGGGTAAAACCAACGGGGGCGCGGACCCGATGGAAGCTTTGAAAAGCGCGATGATCATCGGCGCGCTTCCATTTACAATGGTTATGGGTCTGATGTGTGTGTCCCTTGTCAAAGCGCTCTATCGCGATGGCATACGGGATGCGCATAGTCGTTCAGTGGCGGCGGCCGCTGCCGAGTAGCCAAAACCAAAAACGAGTGGCGCCAGAGATTGGCGCCACTTCCATCTAGTCCCCACGTCAACCAGTCGGCTACTCAGACGGGTGGGATCAGGACAAAGTTTCCTACATGTTTCTTTTCAAGGAATTCAGCCTGCGCTTTGGCAATCTGATCAAGCGGGAATGTCTTTGCAACAAGAGGGCGGATTTCACCGCGTTCGATGTAGGAAATGAGATTGGGAAATACCGGCTCGTCCCAGGCGGTACAGCCAATCAGGGTTAAATCTTTCAGGTAAAAGGTGCGCATATCAAGCTCGACCAGCGGGCCACCGATTGCGCCGGAAGAGACATAGATCCCTCCGCGTTTAAGAACGTCCAGCATCACCCCAAAACCAGATCCTGCAACGTTGTCAACAACGACATCAATGCTGTCTTTACCGAGCTCCGATACAATATCGGAACCCCGTTCCAGAACCTGATCAGCACCTATTGAGCGAACCTGATCAATCTTGGATTTACCCGCAATGCCAATCACGCGCGCGCCACGGCGTTTGGCAAGCTGAACCGCTGCTGAACCCACGCCGCCTGATGCACCGGCAATCAATACCCGCATTCCTTTGGCAACGCCCGCACGGTGCAACATGTTTTCAGCAGTACCGTAAGCGCAGGGTATGGTCGCAAGTTCTGCGTCTGTCCAATCGCAATCAACAGCAAAAACCTCGGCCGCAGGGACCTTGACGTATTGCGCGAATGCACCGTCAAAATCTGATGCCATCCAGATATTTTCCATCGAACTGAAACCCTGCGGCCTAATACAAGCGCGCACCAAAACACGCGATCCAATACTGCTTTCGTCGCCCCCGGGCGCAACAGCAACAATCCGGCCACAACAGTCTGTACCTTGGATGAAGGGGAAGGGGGTCGCCTCATTCCAGCCGCCGTCTACCTTTTCTGCAGGGTCTTCTTCGGCTGATCTGGCTGCGTCTTCTGTTCCGGTTGCAACAGAGGAAGAGTACCAGCCAAGGCGGGTGTTGATTTCGGTGTTGTTAACACCTGCAGCGAGCACCTTGAGCAAAACCTCACCCGGTTCAAGCGAAGGAACCGGCACCTCACCGTAAACAAGTTTGTCATACCCACCATTCCCCGTCGTGACGACGGCCAACATTGTCGAAGAGCAATGGGTTGTGTCAAATCGGTCTTTGATCGGTATGTTCACAGTCAGATCTTTCGCTTTTTCCAGATTTAGATGGTTATCGATCTGACCTGTCACAAACAACCTTTTTCACCTTGCTGAAAAAGCTGTGCCATTTGCCGAAGCCTGGGGCAATAATGCTGATCTGAGTTGAATAATACCACATGCTGCAACGAATATCGCAACTGCCATTGTGACCCAAGAACCGGCGGTGGTTGTTATAAAAATTCCACAGAGTGAAAGAGTAACCGTGGCGATCACCCAAAGTGCATCCCCCATCACGAAATACATCACAACTGCTTTTTTTGGCTCTGCCTGACGCGCAACGAAGACCAAATGAACCGAATTCAGGAACAGTCCCATACCTAAGACACGAACAAGCCACACAGGGGGATCACCGAGGAACATGGCCGTTGCCGGGCCGGTAAAAACGAATATCATTCCAAAGATAACGCAGGATAAGGCATTTGCGAGCAGGGCTGCTTTCAACATTGTTGTCTTCCTTTAATCTTGTTAACCTATTTGACAACTAAGGAGGGGGAAATATATTGTCAACCTATTTGACAACATCGCCGCGAGGAGGCTATTCGCTTATCGATAGCCGCACGCTAAAATTGGTCCGCCAGATGGATCTTTTTAAGGAAAAGATCGTTCGTTCGCTAACCACACAGTTGCACAAAGAAAAATTTGAAGGGCTGACGCCTAAGCAGCTTGTCTTTATGGGAGAGCTGGATTGCGGGGCAAATCATGCGTCCGAACTTGCCCGGCGCTTGGGAATTACCCGACAAGCAGTTCACAAAACCGTTCAGGAATTGCAGCGTTTAGGTTGGCTGGATGTTGTGCCTCATCCAGAATACGGCAATCAAAAAGTTATCGAGTTTACTATTGAAGGTGAGCGCATGATGTCACGCGCTCGCGCACACTTTGCAACGATTGACACCATCCTGTGCAATCGATTTGGGGAAGCCGCGCTCGACACACTTGAAGAGATTTTAACTTCGCCCGCGATAGAAGACATAGTAGCAGAATAGGTTCCATGCCCGAACTGCAATGCTACTAGATCGGCAACTAAATTTCTGCCTAATAAAGGACCCCTGCAAAACCTTTGCAGGGGGGAATCTTTTTCGACAGCGGTTCAGATATCTTCAACCTGAACAATTTGTTATTCGGATTTTCCACCCATCATCGCTGCAATACGTTCGTTGCTCATTTTCACGATCTTGCCGGTTTCAGCGGTGTATTGCTCAATCGCCTTTTTCATAAACCCCGTCTGAATCTCCTGCAATTTTGCCGGTTCTTTGCAAGACAAGATTTCTTGCTGAGTTTTCACATCTTCCTTGATGCGGTCAGCCAGAAACTGAAATAGTTCGCTGCCAATCTCGCCCATCGTTTCTAACATTTCTGTCCCCATCCAGGGGTTAGAGCCGAAGCCTTGAGGCTGAAAACTCGCCATGGCCTTCATGAAGGCTGCTGTGGGGTCATCAGAAGTTACTTTGGATTTGGGTTTGTCGGCCATAAGAAATTCCTTTGGTAAGATATCTGCATACAAATGCAAAATATCACAAAAGAGCAGAAGTTTCCTTGATTCCTGTCAAAAGGTACAATCCATTCTGACAAAACTAGATGTTATAGCTTAGTCAACCGAACCGTGAACCGCAAAGCTTTCAAGCGCCGCCGATTGCGCCTCAATATAGCGAAACTGTTCGTGAACACCGACTTCAGTCAGACTCCGCGAAACCACAAGAAGCGTGTTGTCAGCCTGGTCCTCGCACATGTCCCGCATATGACGGAGCTCTTCTTCTACCACCGGACGGGCCGCTTCAACGTCGGGAGCGCCGTAATCTGCAACAAATTTTTCTGCAAGCATCTCTGTCAATACGGTCAGTTCATGTTCCGTAATGGGCGTCACGGCAACAAAGGTTGCGCGCCCCCAGCTTTCAAGACTGAGCCAGCCGTTTGAAAAGGCCTGTCGTGCTTTGCCTTTCAATTCTTCCTCTGTCCAATTCGAAAACTCAAATGCGCCAGAAATGGCCCATTCACCCATCTCTGCGGCGTGTTCAAAGACATTGCCGTCTGAATCGTCCAGGCGAATTGTTCTCGCAAGTTTCATCACTCTTCCTGACATTCATAAAGCGGGATGATCCGTGTTCCATTTTCATCCCGAAGCAGCATATTGCCAAATTCGTCGAGGCCCATAAAGGTTCCCTTTGCTGGCGATTCAATCTGCTGACCAAGGGTGTCGCATTTCCCGCTCCAGCCGCGGTGAAGTGGTTCCAAACCTTCTTCCATAAATTGATGCAGCCAGACAAGCATATGTCGCGACCAGCTTTCGATCAGCCGAGGTGCCGTGATGTTGGTGCAGCCCTCATCATAAAGCGTGGTTTCATCCGGGGTCACACCGGGCTCAAGTGCCGCGACCGGAACAATTGGTACGTCAACAGCCATGACCAGCCAATCCGGTTCTTCATCGGCAGTGCGGGTCGGGGCGGCATAGCGCAGATGCCCGCATTTTGCGCCGTTCACCTTGATGCGGTCAGGCCAGATAAAATGTACAGCGACTTCGGGGGGGGCGAGGGCCCCGAGACTATCGGCAAAGCCAAGCTGCACCGCATAGACTGCCCCCATCGCCTTTTGTAGTGGCATTTCCGGGGCAAGTACCAAAGCAACACGAAAATTTGCAACATCTTCCGACCAGAACACAAGGCCCGGGTCGACCCCCTGCATCGCACTGGCCGTTGCCTTCAGAAAAGGGTCTGTGTGGGCCGGAACACTTTCCCCACGCAAAAGTGGCGGAAAGGTGGGTTGGGTATCAAGAATGCCGCTCATTCAAACAACCCGGCCGCGTCCAGCACATCGACCAGATCAAAGAAGGCTTTAGCCTGCGGGCTGTCGGGTTTGGTCACAACCAGCGGGGCGCCGCCGTCGCTCGCGATACGGATATCCAGATCAAGTGGGATTTCGCCCAGAAAAGGCAGGCCAAGCTTTTCCGCCTCGGCGCGTGCGCCGCCATGGCCAAAGGGATGGTGAACCTTTCCGCATTCATCACAGACAAAAGATGCCATGTTTTCGATCAGCCCATAGATCGGAACGTTCATGCGCTTAAACATGTCTATGCCTTTGCGCGCGTCCAAAAGCGCGATGTCCTGCGGGGTGGACACGACAATTGCCCCAGCCACATCAACCTTTTGGCTAAGGGTCATCTGCACATCACCCGTTCCGGGAGGCAGATCAACGATCAAAACATCGAGCTTGCCCCATTGCACCTGACCCAGCATTTGTTGCAACGCACCCATCAGCATAGGTCCGCGCCAGACGATTGCTTCGTCCTCAGCCGTCATCAAGCCCAGTGACATCAGCGTTACCCCATGATTGCGCAGCGGCAAAATGGTTGTGCCATCAGGGCTGGAAGGACGTCCTGACACCCCCAACATGCGCGGTTGGCTTGGCCCGTAAACGTCGGCGTCAAGCAGGCCGACCCGTCTGCCCTTGGCCGCCATGGCCACAGCAAGGTTTGACGCGACGGTGGATTTACCCACACCTCCTTTGCCCGAAGCAATTGCAATGATCTTTTTAACACCATCGGGTAGTTTAGCCGCAGGAGGTTCAGTTGATTCCTGCTGATGTGGCGCTGCAGCCCGCAAATTTGGAATTGGCGGCGCACTGGGGCCGGGGGCAGCACTGCCTTCAGCGGCATGCGCGGTCATGATGACCTTCACCGTTTCCACACTGTCCATCGCCTCTACAGCCTTCTGTGCTGCAGCACGCAGCGGCTCCATCGCGCTACCACGGGCGGGGTCAACTTCAAGTATGAAGGAAACCTTCCCCGCGTTCACTGATAGGTTTTTTATCTGATCTGATTTTACGATGTCCTGTCCCTTGGAAGGGTCGATCACCCCCGACAGAACCACCAGAACATCTGCCTCTGTGATAACGCTCATGCATCGCCTTTCAACTGGATTGTGCCGTCAACTTTATGCGTCAGACCAACTTCATCAATCGTGAGGGTAACCTTCACGGCGAGCGAATCCGATTTCAGCGTTCCATTCGCCACCGCGGCGCGCACAGCCTCTTCGATCTTTTGCTGAGAGGTCACGCCAACTGTTTTCAGAAACTTCCGCATCGACAAATTAAAGCTCTCGTCGTTCATTTTATTCTCCCCAATTATCCTAATCCCCGGTCCTTGCGCATACTTGTGCTGAATTGTCATGCAACACATTTTGATCGGACCGTGCAGCGATCTTTTGTACATCAGGTAGGAGGGCAAAATGGAAGTCAAGCGATCGACCACAGCAAACGCAGCTTTTATTTCTCTGCTGTTTGAAAACGTTCGTTTGAGCGGTGCTCGTTATTTTAGCAACAAGCCACCATCAACAACCAAATCGATACCGGTGATATAGGACGCGCCGTCAGAAAGTAGAAACACCGCAGCAGTTGCGAGCTCTTGTGGCGCACCAATACGGCCAAGGGGAACAAACTTTCCCACATCTGAGATTTTTTCAGGCGTATCCCAACGCGCTTGCAATGGGGTTTGTGTCAAGCCGGGATAGATTGCGTTTGAACGAATGCTGTCTGCCGCAAGCTGCATCGCCAATGATCGGGAAAGCGCGCCCACGCCAGCCTTGGCCGTAGAATAAGCATCCTGTGGAAGCGGATCACCACGCAAGCATTGTGTCGAAGAGAAATGCACCATCGCGCCGCCTTTTCCTTTTCGCATATGCGGAACAACAGCGCGCGCGGTATTGACCATGGATTTCAGATTGATATCAAATACCTGATCCCAAACATCCATATCTATATCGAGCAATGACGCATCGCGGTCGAACCACAGCACCCCCGCCACATTCGCAAGATAATCGATCCGCCCGAACCGTTTAGCACCTTCATCAATTGTTGCGGTTACAAACTCTGGCTCTGTCAGGTCGCCTTGCGCGTAGAACCGTTGTTCGGGATTTCCAGCAAGATTGTCTGGTTCGGGTTTTACGTCGATCATGATGACAGACCCGCCAGCTTTAAGGATCAGGTTCGCGATCTCCAAACCCATACCGCCACCAGCACCGGTCACCACAGCGACGCGATTTGAAAAATCAAAAGTGATCATTTGCCTCTCCCTTGGTCGGTTTCATTTGGTCACTTTTTCTAGAAATTTCAAAGCTGAAAACCTGACTTGATACCGAGCAACTGTAACGACGAAGTCGACCGGTTTGAAAGCGTCATCGGGCTGTGCGTCCAGCTAACCCCTTAAATCGTGATACAATCTTGGCAGTAGTATCAAGAGTTCTATCAAATTGATCTGGCAAACTTGGGTTAACGACAGGAGGATGAAACAATGATCATGCGTATTTTCCAGGTTACAACGCACCCGGCTAAAGAGGCTGAATTCAGTACGTTTTTCCATGAAACCGCGATTCCGCTAATGACAAGCACCAAGGGGATCGTTTCTGTCTTACCCGGTGCACCACGCGAAAACAGCCCGAACGAGTTTTGCTTTGTCATGGTGTGGAAGGATATTGAATCGCTAAAGGCGTTTGTCGGTGAAGACTATGAAAACCCACACATTCACCCCGACGAAGCAAAGCTCGTGCTGTCTCGTACGATCAAGCACTACGATCTCGTTGAAGGGTGAGCGGCGCGCCGTAAGTCACCAGGAAAAAGACGGCTGGCAAGGCCCGGGTAAGATTGCTGTCAAGGAATTGTGAAAGCACAATCAGACGAAATATCTTCGTGAAGTACCTATGCATGCGGTAAGCTGGCGGCCTCGCTGCCAAAACCAATTGTTGGTTGCAAACAGGCATCTTCGTCTCACACTAACAAAGACAAGGGATTAGAAATGATAAATTGCAGAATGACCTTATCCGCTGGAATTGTATTTCTGGCAAGCATGTCAGCGTCGATGGCTGCAGATCACTCTATGGGCTTTTTCGTGACCAGTGTCGGAATGGGTGATGGCGCAAATCTGGGTGGGCTGGAAGGCGCCGATGCACATTGTGACACGCTCGCTACTGCGGCGGGATCGACCGGGCGCATCTGGCATGCCTACCTCAGCACGCAAGAGGAAGGTAAGCGCGGCGTTTCTGCGCGGTACCGCATAGGGCAGGGGCCTTGGTACAATGCGCTTGGAGAACTGATTGCAAGTGACCTTGATGAATTGCACCTGAACCCGAACATCATCAAGCGTACTGCGGTCGATGAAAATGGAAATCGCGTGAAAGGCGTAGGTGACCAGCCTAATGAGCACGATATCCTGACAGGTTCGATGGCCGATGGAATGGCCTATTTTCCGTGGGATACTGATGATCACACATGCAGCAACTGGACAAGTTCGGGCGAAGGCAGCGCAAACGTCGGCCACCATGATCGCCACGGAGGCGGAAACACATCCTGGAATGCGGCCCACGGATCAAGGGGCTGTTCGCAAGAGAACCTGCAAAGCTCAGGCGGCGCTGGTTTGCTCTATTGCTTTGCGATCGACTGAGTGCGTTAGCCGTCGTTAAAAAAGCAATACTCAGGATTAGTCGTCGCTGGTCCGGGTCTTTGGCACCTCGCCTAATTTAAACGGTGAGGTGGCAGAATGATACTGTGCGCGAATACGACAATCATCGCACATCTGAACCAGTTTGGTGTTGTCCGAATTGGTAAACATCCAGTGCTTGCCAGACAGCTTTTCAACGATTGCCTCGATGGTCGAGCGCACGCCGAACGGTTTGCCGCACTCGATACATTCAAACGGGTCTTCGCTATGCAAAACACGTGCTGAAAGTGCCTCTTTTGATAGATCAAGTTGGGGTTGCAGCGTGATCACGTTTTCGGGACAGGTGTTTTCACAGATGCCACACTGAAGGCATGCCGTTTCGCGAAAGTTCACTTCCGGGCGGTCCGGGTTATCTCCAAGTGCGCCGACGGGACACAGGGAGACACAGGCAAGGCACAAGGTGCAGGCGTCAGTATTTATTGCGATTGCACCATAAGGCGCCCCTTCCGGCAGCGGGAAAGGCGGACGTTCGCCATTGCTTAGTGCGCCAGCGGCAAGCCGGGTCACATCACGCCGACCACCTATTGGAAGAATGGGGGTAATTTCCAGCGCGGGCAGGACTGCACCATAAAGCGCTTCTTCTAACGTGTCCGGATCGCGTGGTTCAATGATGCGTATCCGGTTTTGTTCATGGCCGGTGCCAATAACAATTGCGTCCGCCAATTCTGTTTGCGGGGCCAGCGCGCTTAGATCCGTTTTAGGACCTGACAAAATAAGGACTTCTGAAAATCCGGCACCCAGGGAAGCCACACATTCCGCGTGGCCAATCCCTTCCACATTTGCAACTTCAACGGGGATGACATCACTTGGTAGTCCTTTCCCGAAACGTGCCGAAAGCGCAATCAGCTCAGACCCAAATTCCAGATCATGGAACAAGGCACGAGGCGCTTCGCCGCCAGCTGATTTAAATGTACTGGCCAGCGTTCTTAGCCGGGAAAACAAAAACGCCACAGGCGGGGCGTCGTAAGATGCCGCGCCAGAAGGGCAAACCGCAGCACATGCCCCACAACCCGCGCAGATATCTGCATCAATTTCAACGGTATCACCGTTTGAAACAATGGCCCCCGTCGGGCAGACGTCCAGGCATTTGTTGCACCCAGTTTGTGACGCACGCGAATGGGCGCACAGGTTGGCGTCATACCGCACAAAAAGCGGCTTCTCAAAAGTGCCGGTCATTTGCGCTGCATCAAATATCACCCGCTCAAGCGCAATAGTGTCTGAAGGGGCTGCACGCAGGTAGCCATCTCGCTTATCGGGGGCTGAAAACAGTGCTGGCTGACCCGTCAAATCAAGCAAAATATCGCAGGTCGATTTTGCCCCATCCTTAGGCTTTGCAAATTCCAACCCCCCCCGACCAACAGGAGACAGGGGCGCATAACCATCTACGATTACATTGAAATTTCCAAGGGTGCCACGCACCTCCCGAAGGCGGCCGAGCGCAACGTCAAACTGACTGTCCGGCACAACATCACCCGGGTGATCACCCAGCAGGCAGGTGACGGCCAGGTCCTCCGACAGTCGCCGTGCTGCGGGCAAAGCAACAGCGCTATCACCGATAATCAGGCAAGTTCCGTTCGAAACAACGTCTTTAACCGGAGTTGCCGGGTGATCCAGTAATCCTTCTGCCAGAAGCGCCGCTTGCTTAGGAGTTGCCGATTCATCGGCTGTCCACCCCGCACGGTCGCGAATATCGACTGTCAGTAGTTCGGCGCCACCTTCGGATTGTTCCGCGATCTCATCTGCAATTTCGGCAAAGAGGTGCGCCTGCTGGGCGCAGGCAATAAGAACCGGTTCATTTCCGGATAACGCCTTAACCGCAACGTCCAAATCACCCATGCAAAGAGCAGTGGTTTGCTTGACGGTTTCCGCACCAATCGCGTTTTTCAACGTCTCGGGATCCAGATGCATCGTCGCCTCGCAGCTGCAAACCAGCAAGTGTTTCACTTTGGCCAATGTGCGGTCCCCCAGATGAAGTGACCTACAGAGGCGCAAATTGGCGCGCGCCTGTCAAGCTGCCCCATTTTCAAATTTGATTGTTCTCTTTCAGTGTTTTCGGGTTAGGATTTTACCTATGAGCAAATTTTATACAAATATGCCTGCCAACGCTGGGAAATTAAAAAGATGACGGAGCGCACAAAAAACTGGACAGCCTCGATGTCAGTTGGCGTCGTGATCCGACGTACACCTGGTGTCACCAAATGGGTGAAATGGCATACGGTGCCGGTCGCTGTCCTGCCAGGCGCAGAACCCGCAGACTGGAAAGAGCTTCGGCGCGAAGGTGAGGCGGTTGAGTATCACGCCGCGACCGTGCCCGTGGAATTGCACCGTGCCGAGGTCGAGGCGTATCTTGTAAGCCTGAACATGACGCCATCTTCTGTTTTTGTAATTTTGGACAGGGACGACGAGAATGAAATTGGCGGAGGTTACAGGGTAACCAAAGTTACCGCCTCTGCATACGAAGCACAGGATTTTCTGGATAGCGGTGAATCTTTGGTCGAGAGCGTCCCAATGCCACCCGTGCTAGCTGCATGGATCGACGAATTTATCAGGGAACACTACGAGGAAGAGGCCTTTGTCAAACGTCGCCGTGACAAAAAGAGGATCGACCTGAAGGAAGACGGCGTAGGCGATCCGCGTGTCGCGCAAGAGGCGGATGTCTACCGCGCACCAGCTTCGCTCAAGAAACGCTGGACAAACTGATGGGCAAAGATAGTGAAGACGGGTTTGTTGGTCGCTGGGCCCGTCGCAAAGAAGCAGCACGAAACGAAACCCCAGAGCCCATCAAGGAGCCTGACCAAACAAAGGTTGAGGCACTCGAAAATCTTGAAGCGATGCCAGAAGCCGAAGCGCTTCAGAAGCTAGGATTGCCAGACCCTGATACATTGTCGCTTGGGGACGATTTCAAACAGTTTCTAGACAAATCGGTTCCACAAAAAATTAAACGCCGCGCAATGCGGCGCCTTTGGACAAGCAACCCGGTTCTGGCCAATCTCGACGGGCTGAATGACTATGAAGAAGATTTCACCAACGCTGCGACAGATGCAGTCAATCTGGTAACAAGCTACGTGGTTGGTGAAGGCTTCGTCCCGCGTGTGAAACCTTCGGAAGCTGAAGACGAAGAAAGCGCTGTTCAAGAAGAAACACACGACGGTGAGATTGAGGTTCAAGGCAATCCGGATACCGAAATGACAATGGCAGAAAAAACTGATGCGTATCCACAGACTGACCCTGGCCGAGAGGAACCCAGTTATTCGACACCAGACTTGTCCGAAGATGAAGTCACAATACCGGACGAAAATACCGAAATATCACAGACATTTGTACGCCGCCGTATGCAGTTTACCATCGGTGATTCTTAATATCCTGTAATCGTTGATTTTTAGCCTGTGGATATCTTAAAAATTGTTTTGCCAAAACCCATGTTTGCGCGCTAGGGTACTCGGCATATGGAACCGCAAGACCAAATAGACTCGGCATCGGCCGATTCTGGGGGCGCAATAAGTATCGAAACAGAAGATCGTCTTCGCGCTGATCTTTATAGTTTACTGGCTCTACTTTTAGCCAAGCCACCTGGACCGGACGTGCTGACCAAGCTGCAAGAATTCACCGGCGAAAGCACGGATATTGGTTCTGGTGTAAAGACGCTTGCAAAATTGGCTGGAAAAATTTCTCCAAAAGCGTGCGAAAAAGAATTCAACGCACTGTTCATTGGGCTTGGCCGTGGCGAACTTTTACCATACGCCAGTTTTTACATGACCGGTTTTCTGAACGAAAAACCGCTTGCCCGGTTGCGGCAGGATATGCGTGCCTTTGGAATATCACGCGCTGAAGATGTCTTTGAGCCAGAAGACAACATTGCATCGCTTTGTGAAATGATGGCTGGATTGATCCAGGGCAGCTTCCTGCGCCCTGTCAGCCTGCAAGAGCAGCGCGATTTTTTCCGTATACATATCGGCCCTTGGGCGGGTCATTTTTTCAGCGACCTCGAGGCAGCAAAGAACTCTGTGTTCTATGCTCCGGTTGGGACAATCGGGCGAGCCTTTATGCAGATCGAAAGCGAGGCATTCAGACTTGATGAATAAGCGAATTTCATTCGCGTGATGGAGGAGGAAAGACGTTATGAAAAAAGAAAAAACAGCCCCAAGCCGGCGGGATTTTCTAAAGCTGGCCGGGACCGGAGCGCCAGCGGCAGCGGCTGCATTGGCGATTTCAGGCACCGATGCCGAAGCGGAAGAGGTCGAAGCTGGCAGCGGACTACGCAAGACTGAGCACGTCAAAAAATATCTGGAGACCGCAAGGTTTTGAATGCGCCGTTCGGCGCATTTTTGTTTGGACGACGGTTGCGTTCGGCCCTGACCCCAAACCCCGCGTCGGCGAATTAGAATGAGCCTCAAGGCTCTTAGGGAGGAAGCAAAATGCTGAGAAAGAAGACACAAGGGATTGCGAAAGGCTCCCGGTCATCGTCTGTTCTTTCTAATGTTGCATCGCACAAAGTGGACCGCCGCGGGTTTCTGCGTGGTTCCGGCCTGGCAATTGGTGGCCTTGCAGCGCTGACCGCGACAGGCGGAACAGTCCGCCGCGCGGAAGCGCAAGAAACGATGAGCAACACAGAAGTCATCAAAAGTGTCTGCACGCACTGTTCCGTTGGCTGTACGGTTTTGGCCGAAGTCAGCGACGGTGTTTGGGTCGGGCAAGAACCCGGCTGGGATAGCCCGTTTAACCTTGGGGCGCATTGCGCCAAAGGGGCGTCAGTTCGTGAGCACGCCCATGGTGAGCGCCGCCTGAAGTACCCTATGAAGCTGGTTGGTGGGGAATGGACCCGCGTCAGCTGGGAAGAGGCGATCAACGAGATCGGCGATCAGATGTTGTCGATCCGCGAAGAAAGTGGGCCGGACAGTGTTTATTGGCTGGGATCGGCTAAACACTCAAACGAGCAAGCTTATCTGTTCCGCAAATTCGCCGGATACTGGGGCACGAATAACGTCGACCATCAGGCGCGTATCTGCCACTCAACGACGGTTGCTGGTGTTGCAAATACATGGGGCTACGGCGCCATGACCAACAGCTACAACGACATCCACAATTCGCGTGCGATCTTCGTGATCGGCGGCAACCCGGCAGAGGCACATCCGGTGTCCCTGTTGCATATCCTGAAAGCGAAAGAGGAAAACAACGCGCCGCTCATCGTGTGTGACCCGCGTTTCACCCGCACAGCTGCTCACGCAGATGAATATGTGCGGTTGCGCCCCGGCACGGATGTTGCGTTGATCTGGGGTCTCCTGTGGCACATCTTTGAAAACGAATGGGAAGATCGTGAATTCATGCGCACCCGCACATGGGGCATGGACGAAATTCGTAATGAGGTGAAAAACTGGACACCCGAAGAAACAGAACGCGTGACCGGCGTTCCCGGCTCACAGCTAGAACGTGTGGCACGAACTTTGGCCAACAATCGCCCCGGCACCGTGATCTGGTGTATGGGTGGAACGCAACATACCAACGGTAACAACAACACCCGTGCGTATTGTATTCTGCAGCTCGCCCTTGGCAACATGGGTACATCGGGCGGCGGAACAAACATCTTCCGTGGTCACGACAACGTGCAGGGCGCAACGGACCTTGGTGTTCTTGCTGACACTCTGCCAGGTTACTATGGCCTGTCAGCAGGATCATGGGCACATTGGGCCCGCGTCTGGGAAGAAGACCTGGACTGGCTGAAAGGCCGCTTTGCCACGATGAAGGACAGCGAAGGCAAAGACAAACCGTTGATGAACGAAAAAGGCATCCCGGTCAGTCGCTGGATTGATGGTGTTCTGGAAGCCAAGGAAAACATCGACCAGCCCGACAATACCCGCGCGATGGTTCTTTGGGGTCACGCACCAAACAGTCAAACCCGCGGTCCTGATATGAAAGAGGCGATGGAAAAACTCGACCTTCTGGTTGTTGTTGATCCTTATCCAACCGTATCGGCCATTCTTCATGACCGGACGGACGGTGTTTACCTGCTTCCGGCGTCCACACAGTTTGAAACGCGCGGTTCTGTCACTGCATCTAACAGGTCTTTGCAATGGCGCGATCAGGTGTTTGCACCGTTGTTCGAAAGCAAACCAGACCACATCATTATTGCAATGTTCGCCAAGAAATTCGGGTTTGACGACCGGATTTTCCGCAACATCGCGATGGATGGGGATGAGCCCAATGTCGAGGATATCCTCCGCGAATTGAACCGTGGCATGTGGACAATTGGCTATACAGGTCAATCGCCAGAGCGTCTGAAGATGCATATGGCCAATCAGCATACGTTCGACAGAACCACGCTTCAGGCGGTTGGTGGCCCTGCGGATGGCGACTACTACGGATTGCCCTGGCCAAGTTGGGGCACCGCAGAGATGAACCACCCCGGCACACCGAACCTTTATGATATGTCCAAACCAGTGTCCAAAGGTGGCCTGACATTCCGTGCCCGGTTCGGCGTGGAACGAGACGGTCAGAACCTCCTGGCAGAAGGTGTCTATTCTGAAGGATCCGAAATTCAGGACGGTTATCCTGAGTTCACCATGCAGATGCTGATGGATCTGGGTTGGGATGGTGATCTGACCGATGAGGAACGTGCCGCAATTGATGCTGTGGCTGCTGAAAAAACCAATTGGAAAACCGACCTTTCGGGCGGCATCCAACGGGTGGCGATCAGCCATGAATGCGCACCATTTGGGAATGCGAAGGCCCGCGCCGTTGTGTGGAACTTCCCCGATCCGGTGCCAACTCACCGCGAGCCGCTTTATTCGCCGCGCCGCGATCTGGTGGCCGATTACCCAACGTATGAGGACAAGAAATTCTGGCGGCTGCCAACGCTATACGCGTCGATCCAAAAGAACGACTTTTCCAAGGACTACCCGATCATCCTTACCTCTGGCCGTCTGGTCGAATACGAGGGCGGCGGTGACGAATCCCGGTCAAACCCATGGCTTGCAGAACTACAGCAGGACATGTTTGTCGAGATCAATCCGCGCGACGCCAACAACCTTGGTGTCAGGGATGGAAAGGATGTCTGGGTCGAAGGACCTGAGGGCGGCAAAGTCCGCGTCAAGGCGATGATCACCGAACGTGTCGGGGCAGGCGTTGCCTTTATGCCGTTCCACTTTGGTGGGCATTTCCAGGGTGAAGATCGAAGGGCGAAATACCCGGAAGGAGCAGATCCTTACGTTCTGGGGGAATCCAGCAATACCGCTCAAACCTATGGCTACGACTCGGTCACGCAGATGCAAGAGACCAAGGCAACGCTATGCAAAATCATGCCGGCATGAGGGAGGGATAGATCATGGCAACTACATTAGGAGGACAAGCCCGTGCAAAGTTCCTTTGTGATGCCGAACGTTGCATCGAATGCAACGCCTGCGTTACGGCCTGCAAGAACGAGCATGAGGTGCCCTGGGGAATCAACAGACGACGGGTGATTACCATTGGTGACGGCAAGCCCGGCGAGAGATCAATCTCTGTCGCTTGTATGCATTGCTCGGATGCGCCTTGCATGGCGGTCTGTCCGGTTGACTGTTTTTATCAAACCGACGACGGAATCGTGTTGCACTCAAAAGATCTGTGCATCGGCTGCGGTTACTGTTTCTACGCCTGTCCGTTTGGCGCACCGCAATATCCACAAGCCGGGAACTTCGGATCTCGGGGCAAGATGGATAAATGCACCTTCTGCGCAGGGGGACCGGAGGAGGACAACTCTTCCGCTGAGTTCCAAAAATATGGACGTAACCGTATTGCGGAAGGCAAACTGCCGATCTGCGCTGAGATGTGTTCAACCAAAGCTCTGCTCGCCGGCGACGGTGACGACGTTTCCGATATCTATCGCGAACGCGTTGTCGCCCGTGGTTTTGGGTCAGGCGCATGGGGTTGGGGTACGGCCTACAACCGAAAAGCAGCTGAATAAGACCCGCAAAACAGAGAACGGCGGGCGGTTTACTGCCCGTCGTGGATTTCCGGACCCATTCTTAACGCAATTGCGGGAGTGTCGACTGTGATGTTCAAACCCATTCCTTTCCTTCTTGTAACGCTGCTCCTGTTAGTGGCCCCGCCTTCCTTTGCTCAGGATGACACTGGGGCTGTTCCGCAAGAACGGGAAACGACAGGCGGCGCGCAAACCCTTCAAGACATTCTGGAGCGCCAGCGTGGTTTAGCCATCGACGACGCTTTTCGCCGTGATGCGACCGGGACAGAAAACCCAATACCTGACATCAATAGCGCATTGGGGACACGCGGGGGACCTTCGGACCCTGATATCTATCGTGCTATTCGATATAATTCAGCCAGTGTTCGCGCTTCAAATGACGGACCCGCAGCGGGCGTTTTCATTCAGGACGGCGGGATGCGCTGGCTCGCTTTTCGCGACGGTCCTATGCGAACCTATGGCGGATACCTCTTACTTGGCATTCTTGGTTTTTTGGCGCTGTTTTACGTGCTGCGCGGTCGAATTCGAATTGATGATGGTCCATCCGGCGTCACGATCGAACGGTTCAAGCCGGTTGAACGGTTTGGCCATTGGTTGATTGCCGGATCATTTATTCTGCTCGGGCTAACAGGCTTGGTCTCTTTATTTGGGCGTGTGGCCTTCATCCCATTGTTCGGCAAAGATACGTTTGCAACCGTCGCGCTGGCAAGCAAATGGATACATAACAATGTCTCCTGGGCTTTTATGCTTGGCTTGGTCTTGGTTTTGATCATGTGGGTTGCACATAATATCCCAAACCGGCTTGATCTTTTGTGGCTGGCAAAAGGTGGGGGGCTCTTTTCCAAACACGCGCACCCTTCGTCAAAAAAATTCAACGCGGGTCAAAAGATCATTTTCTGGTCAGTAATTTTGTTGGGTAGCTCTATATCGATCTCTGGGCTGGCGCTGTTGTTCCCATTCGAAATTCCGCTGTTTGCCAAGACGTTTTCCTGGATCAATGCAACAGGACTGCCAGGGCTATTCGGCTATGATGCACTTCCGACAGAGATGACACCGCAGGAAGAAATGCAGTTGTCGCAGTTGTGGCATTCGATTCTTGCCTTTATGATGATGGCTATCATCTTCGCGCATATCTACATCGGTTCTGTCGGAATGGAAGGCGCATATGACGCCATGGGCAGCGGCGAAGTTGACCTGGAATGGGCTCGCCAACACCATGACCTATGGGTCGACGAGGTGCTGGCAAAATCCCCGGAAAGCGCAAAACCAACAACAGAGGGCGGGTGAGTTATGCGAAAAAGGAGGCCGCAATGAAACCTATGTTCATCGCTTTTTTCGCAATCGTCGTGATTGCAGTCGGTGCAAGTTTTGGGCTTGGAATGTTGCCCTTTTCCGCGGCGGATACGACAAGTTCAAATTCGGTAAGGTTAGCTGACTAAAGGATAGCAGTACCGGTACAACTCAGCCGCGTTATGGGTTGTGAAGAAAAATTTTATGAAAATTTCGTGATGAACCGCGTTGGGAATGTCACTCTCACGGGGCCGAAGTAGCGCGAGATTAACCTTTATCCATCAGAGTTTTCTGATGTCTGAGAAAGGGAATCTCTTGTTGCGTAGCCCAAGCCAAACAGTTGCAAATCACTTCGTATCTGACGGAACATTATTCTGGCCCAAGCTTAAGCGTGTGCTGGATATTGTGCTGATTCTGGTATTCTCGCCTCTGCTTGTCTTAGTTTTTTTACCGCAACGTTAGCTAGCTTTCAGGAGGGCTCATTGTTTTTCGGGCAGGATCGGGTCGGAAAAAACGGCAAGCTATTCCGAATTTGGAAGTTTCGAACGATGCACATGAACGCAGATGAAGCGCTAATTGATCTTCTATCGAAAAATCCGGTAGCCGCGCATGAGTGGACAACAAAAAGAAAGTTGCAAAGTGACCCACGCGTTACCCGGTTGGGCGGTTTCCTTCGCAGGACAAGCCTTGATGAGCTACCCCAGCTTTGGACCGTTTTCTGCGGAGAGATGAGCCTCGTTGGACCACGCCCGGTTCCAGGTGACGAACTTCGGGCTGAGTATCGCGGTGATGCCTGGGCCTATCTGTCCTGTAAGCCGGGGTTAACAGGCCTGTGGCAGGTATCCGGACGAAACATGTTGGACTATACTCAGCGGGTTCAGTTGGGTGTCGCTTACTCGAGACGCCAAAATCTATCTCTGGATTTGCTGATCCTGTGGCGCACGATAGCAGTTGTATTACGGTGTACGGGTCGCTGATTTATGTCACGTTTCGATGAACCGCACCCCTTGGCTACTAATATGGGCCGCTGTTAAACGCCCGGTGGCATATGCGCCAGTATCTACAGCAATTCGCCCATCTGTAGCGTTCGCATGTTCAACAATCGTATGCCCATGCACCACCCAAACCCCATCGCGCCGGATCAGATGGCGAAAATCACGATGGCCCCAAATCAAATCCCGCCTTTCCTGCTTGTCGATCGGAACAGATGGGTCAGCGCCGGCATGAACAACGGCAACATTTCCGCTCTGCCAGACCGAAGGCAAGTTTTTCAACCAGTCAATCAAATCATCACCCAACGCTGCTACCAGTTCATCGCGCGCTTTCGTAAGCGCATTTGCATTACTGCTCTCGGAAACACCTCCAATGCCAATGCTTGCCAATGTCTGCAAGCCACCATAACGCAGCCATCGTGGCCCGCGTTTCGCTGGCTCATCAATAAATTTGATCATCATGTCTTCATGGTTTCCCATGAGACAGATCAAGGTCAGTTCAGGGTCGGTACTCAGCGTGAACAACCAGCGTAAAACAGCAGCGCTTGCTTCACCGCGATCAACGTAATCGCCAACGCAAACAATCGTTTGCGCTGTGTCTGGCTCGTCCTGCTCGATCTTAGACAGCAGGCGCGCCAACAGATACTCGCCACCGTGTATGTCCCCGACAACATAAAACGGCTCCTCAGGAGCAAGAGGAGCTGTGAAAGCTTCGGGTGCAGCATTGGCTTGCGTAGAAAACAGGCGACGAAGCAGAGACATGTTTTGGGTATAGTAGAAAGAAAGATACGCTGTCACTTAAAACATGAGAGCTAAACGATAAATCTGAGGCTCTAACAATAGTTTCAGAAGTGATTTCCCTGGCGCAAAATTCGCTGCATAAATTCTTCGGCAATCTCATAATAAGCCAGTCGATTTGGCGTATCACATATTACGGATGAGAAGCTTCTAATCTGATGCTAAGAAACCGCGTTTGGAACATTTATCCGTAGAAAGAATGCTCTAAATTTATTCATCCAGCACCTTCACCGCCATCGAGAGCGCTTCAAAGTAGATCGTGTTCACAGGTTCTGAATCCCAAATCTTTGGCGTTTTTGGCAGCCAGGGTGCAATGGTTGGAAAGCGTTTGGCGAGCGCTTGCGCTTCGACGTATTTATTTGCAAAACCCTGATCGCGTTGGATAAGAAGATGAGGTGTCGCACTATCAACCAACTCTTGCGCCAACGCATAGAGAACAGATTTCGATCTTCCGGCCTTTCTCGTCGGCCCGTAAGGATCTTCAGTGACCACAAGATCTGGCTCAAAGCGGGCAGCTGAGAGGCGCATAAAGGACCGCCCCTTGGTGGGCGACAGGCTTGCGGCTCTTGAGCAGTGCCAGTCCTTCAACGCGCCACCAATCAGAAACACAGAGGCAATCTTGCCATAAGCCACTGCAACTACCAGCAGCCTTTGTCGCTTAACTGTCATAGCCCTCGGGATTATCCTTTAATCGCCCCTCAAGGCTCCTGAGGGTGCGCTCCCGATTTAGGCGTCGCCCGTAATGCGGTGTGGGTTCCGGCAGGCTAGGGAGATTATCTGCGAGGTCCTGACGTACCTCCTCAAAGATCCCGGCAAACAGGCTTTCAAAGCTGCGGCCATAGATCATCGAAAGAAGGCAGATATCTTTGATGCTTGGCCGTTGCCGGCCGTTCTCAAAGTTTGAGATTTTGGTTTTATGTACGCCCATGAGATGCGCACAGTCGACCTGTCTGAGGCCCGAGTTTCTCCGGGCAGCCCTCAGGTCGAGGGTAAATTCCTGAATCATAGAAAAGAACATTTGTGAAGCTGATATATCCCCAGTTTACAGGAGCGCGTAAAATCGGCAAAGCCCTGCTGAGATTCAGATTTGGCAACCCGCTCACATCCCCCTCCCCAGCTCCGATCTCCCGTGGTGTTCGATTTGTCTCGGAATGGTGGAACCATTCCGAACACCGTGAGATCGGAGCGGGTGGTGTATCTGGAGCGTTAAGAGGTACAGGGGAAATCCTAGTCGATGGCGACCTGAATGCTACAGGTCACGCGGCGCACATACCGCACCCAAAGCATGTTTGGGCCGCCCCAGAAAAATGACTCTTTGGCAAAGACTCGGTAGAATAACGAGCGGAGCCCGTTGCCACAGACAATGCGCTCCACATCGCGACCTTCGAGCCATCGCGGTTGCCGTAAATGCACCTGAGGCGGTGTTTGCGTCGTGCGCTGTCCTGCTAGCCTTGGGTCATGACAGATGAACAACGCTTTGAACAATTCATAGAGCTCTGCAAACGCATCTTTGAGCGTATGGAGCGCGACGGCTCCTGGCCATGGCCTGAGGAGAAGAGCAAGGGTGAACGTGATCCTGGCGACGATAATTGCGATGGCACTATTATCAACACTTAAACAAATACCCTATGACCACATGTTTTGGATACACCCGCGTCTCCACCGTCAAGCAGGGCGAGGGGGTTTCGCTTGAAGCCCAAAGAGATGAGATTATTCGATATGCAGACAAACACGGGCTGACGATATCGCGTTGGTTTGAGGAGAAGGAAACCGCGGCAAAATCCGGCCGACCCATCTTCAACGCGATTGTCCGCGATCTGCTCAATCACAAAGCGGAGGGGCTAATCGTTCATAAGATCGATCGCTCCGCTCGTAACTTTCGGGATTGGGCGCAAATCGGTGAGTTGGCAGATAAGGGGGTGTCCATCCACTTTGCCACCGAGAGTCTGGATTTCCAATCCCGTGGCGGGCGTCTTACCGCAGACATTCAGGCGGTAATCGCCTCTGACTACATCCGCAATTTACGTGAAGAAGCGATCAAGGGCCTTAAAGGGCGCCTGAAGCAAGGCTTCTACCCCTATATGGCGCCCCTTGGATACCTGAACCAGGGTGGCGGCAAACTCAAAACACTTGACCCGGCCAGGGCACCCCTCATTCGCGCGGCCTTTGAACTTTATAACACGGGCACTTACAGCATCAGAACGCTGCACAAAAAGATGCACGCGCTCGGGCTTCGTAATCGCGCAGGCAATCCTTTGTCGCGCCACGGCATCGAAACCATCCTCGCCAACCCCTTTTATTGCGGTGTGATACGCATAAAGCGGTCAGGCGAGACATATGCAGGCAAACACGAACCAATCATTTCCACCTCATTGTTTGCCTCCGTTCAGGATTTAAAAACTGGAAAGTTTGGAAAGAAACTTACCCGGCACCAACACTTGTATCGCGGGTTGTTCAAATGTGGATCTTGCGGGTTTGCCATGATTGCCGAGCGTCAGAAAGGAAATGTCTACTATAGATGCCATACCCGTGACTGCCCAACCAAAGGCGTGCGTGAAGAGACAATCACCGAAGAAATTTGTGTGGAATTGGCGCACGCGCAACTGAGTGCGGAGCAATATAAATGGTTTTCCAAAGCACTTCTGAATTGGCAAGGAAAGCAACCAACGCAATCTGACTTGAACCGATCCTTCCGGCTTCAAAGTGGTAAGATCGCAGCAAGACTTGAGAGCTTGACGGATGCCTTGCTTGATGGGCTGGTTGACAAAGACATCTACCTTAAAAAAAGAAAAGAGCTTCTTTTGGTGCAGGAAAGCATCTCTCAAAACAGAAACCAAACCAACACCTTTGGCGATAATTTGCGGTACCTCAGGAAATTCCTCGAACTCGCAAAAAGCTTTGTGGCGCTTTACGAACAGCTCAATCCATCCGAAAAACGTTTGATGCTGGAACTCGCAACCTCGAACCGGACCATCGCAGGCAAAAGCATAACGCTTAAGCCGTCGATTTGGTTTGAAACAATGCAATCCGGCCTGCCTGCCCCCAATGGTGCACATTGTCAGCCCATAAATCGAACCGGTACGGAGACCCTGGAACGGCAACTAGATAGGTTATACGAGCTCATTATATCGCCAAAGTAGTCAAACGAACTAGGAAATATGATGGATATGTTTGACCGCCTGATCGAAGGAAAGACACCCAAGCCAGAGCTTTGATGGATATGTTTGATCGCTACGTTGGTGGTGAGGCTGATCTGCCTTCAGAAGAACAAAAAGGCCCGCCCCAAAGGGACGAGCCAGCGTCTTAGAGCAGCGCCATCTGCCCGTCATCAGAATCTGCAATGCTATAGATGTGCCGCGCCATAGCAATCGTCTTGCCCTCTTGAAAGAGCGGGGTCTCGATGTGATGGTTCACAAAGTGCCATCCACCCCAGATCTTAAGACCTGCAGCCTGATGCGCAACATCCATGCGTCCCGGCCCACAGCTGCCACCAAATATCCCGAGAACCTGCTCAAGGGCCGCTGTGAGTTCGGCATCCGTCATACCCTTTGAGAGTGCTTCACCATACCATTGGGCAGGGCCCGTGTTGCAATACGAAACACATCCTCTTTGTCGGCTTGCGTGAGAGGGCGCTTTTGCCGCGCCACTAGTACTCGCTCGCCAGCATGATGGTCAGAACCCGGTGCGTGAGCTGCGGATTGGCCTTGTCCGGCGAATGCGCGGTTAGCATGCGATCAAAATAGTCGATCTTCCAGAACAGCTTCTCGCCCTCGATGGTGAGCGCGCCAAAATCATGTTCCCCGTGCGGATCCTTGTCTCCACTAAAGCAGTCAAACGCCGCGACGGCTTGGTGGGTTTTGGCCAGGAAGTCTTCACCTCTGTGTTGCAGGCCTGCTGTAACCACAACACTGGCATGCTCGCCTTGCCCCTGTCTCAGGGCATCATTAAGGCGCTGAATGCGCTTGAGGCGGAACGCTTTGTCTATCTTCCAGACAGGCGTGGTTTCCTCTCCGCATGCATCACACGCAAAGCTGTCAAACACCGCCTTAAGGCTCCAGTCCCGCGTCAACAGGCTCCAACTGGCCCAGGCATCGCGCACAACGTTTGCGGTGCCGCATTGCCCGCAGGTGGGATAGGCGCCTACCAGATCTGCTATCTCAATATCTGCAATATGTCCCAAAGATATCTCCTTTCGTTGGGTGGCCGCCTGAACCGATTTCAGGCGCACCCCTCGAAAGGCGATACCGGGACGAAAGATCTGATCTGCTCTCAGAGTATCAGACACGGGTTATCCCCATAGTCCCCCTGAGGTTCAGAAACGGCAACTGTCAGATTGGGGTGGTGGGTGGTGTATTACTTGTACGTAGCGTCACGCAGACTTGTGGCATGACTTGGGATCAAAACAGCGTCGCTACAATCGGTACTGCCTATAGTCGCGATGGCAATCGCAGCTTTGGCATCCGCCTCAAAGATCGTTCGCAGCATATCTACATCCTGGGGCAGACCGGAACCGGAAAATCCACCTTGTTGTCGAACCTGATGCGACAGGATTTGCAGCATGGCCATGGGTTCTGCCTGATTGATCCACATGGTGATTTAGCAAAACAGATCACGGAGCAGAGCGATGCTTATCCCACGCGAGACACCATCATCTGGAATACAGCAGATCCTGCCTGTCCCTATGGCTACAATCCGATGACACGGGTTTCCAAGAAGTTCCGGCCGTTGCTTGCCTCAGGGCTGATCGACACGCTGAAAAAACAATGGGCCGACGCCTGGGGCGCCCGAATGGAGCATCTTCTGCGCTATTCGATCCTCGCGCTTCTGGAGCAGCCAAAAACAGATGTACGCGACATCATGCGAATGTTCCTGGAGAGCAGTTTTCGCAGGGAGGTTCTCACGCAGGTCACAGATGAGCAGGTATGTCTGTTTTGGCAAAAAGAGTTTCCAGCCATGAACTACAAGAACGCAGCCGACGGTGTGGCACCGATCGCCAACAAGCTCGGGGCATTTTTAGCCCATCCGGTAATCAGGCGCGCGCTTTGTGAGCCAGAAGTCCCATTGCGCCTGCGCAAGATCATGGATGAGGGTCAAATCCTGATCATCAATCTCGCCAAAGGGCAACTTGGGAGTGACACCTCCAACGTGCTTGGCGGCATGATTGCCTCTGGTCTGGCCCATGCAGCCTACAGCCGGCACACTCTTTCTGAGGCTGAGCGTCGCCCGTTCTTTCTCTACGTGGATGAGTTCCATTCCTTTACCACGGACGCGATGGCCGAAATGCTATCCGAGCTGCGCAAGTATGGTCTCTCCCTTACCCTCGCAAATCAGTACTTCGGCCAGATTGAAGGCGCTGTGCTAGACTCAATCCTTGGTAATGTCGGCTCGCTGATCGCGTTTCGAACCAGCCCAAAAGATGCGCCAATTCTCTCTCGGCATCTCGATGGGGTTGAGCCACGAGATCTGATCGCAATGCCAAACTACCGAATGGTGGTGCGCTTGATGGTTGATGGGGAGCGCACGAAGGCGTTTACCGCGTGGGGGCATTTTCCGTTTAATTGCGGATACAAATGACAATTTCGGTTTCGCCTTGCGTTTTCGGCGTTCCAGATACCTTCCAATTCAGGGTTCATCTGGTAGCTCGATGTCTGGGCCCGCCAATTCAGAGTTGAATAGCATCCGACCATCAATGATGAAGAGGATGTAAATCGAATCCCCTTTGATCGTGTAGTAGACATTGTAACGACGTTTGTAGATCAACCTATAAAGACGCTTTGCTGCATTGTAGACATGGCCGATCTTTGGATTGTCTGGCAGAGTACGCAGCAGATACATCACAATCTCATCATGGAACTGCTCGGCGTAGCTTTCACTATATTCTCGATGCCAGTCATAAAGCTCCCCAAGATTTTCCTGAGCCGTTTTTGTAACGTAGGTCTGCATGTATAAGGCAATCAGCGAGAGCGAAACTGGGCTTTGAGATCGCTGCTGAATGCTACGGTTAAACGGTTAACTCGTTCTTCCTCAACATCTACGAGTCCCTTTGCAATGCCAGCCTCAACTCTGAACTGGAAAAGTTCCTTCGCGTCTTGCATCGATAATGTCACAGCCACAGGACGATTTTGTCTTGTGATGATTACGGGTTCCCGCTGCACTGTGTCAATGTAATGGCCAAACTCTTTGCTCGCTGCTGAAGCTGTCATGGTTTTCATTTGAATGGTTTCCTCGAAAAAGCGAATAACCCTCATTATACACAATCTCCGGAAATTGTGCAAACTCAGGATCGTCCTCCACTTCGTAATCAAATCGCTAGCTCATCAAGCGACTTCCGGCGAACGCGTCAACTACAACTTGCCAGATCCTGGGCCACGTTTTGGTTTTCCAATCCTAAGAACCAACATCAGAATCCCCAGAAATATCAAAAGCGCTCCAATAAACGGAATAATTTTGACGAACCCCTGATTGGGGACTCCTAAAAATCCAACCAGAACCGTGACAACAACTGGTGCACCAAAAAGACCAAGAAGAATGAAAAGCAACCCTTTGTGCATCAAAATCTACCTGTGTCAGTTTTTACTCCAGCGGCCCGACCAGCCACCTTAACAGCACCTTGTCCTGCGCCAAACCAAAACGGAAAAAACCCCCAGACTATGAATGGCGTTCCGATGATCAGACCGGATATGCTGATGATTGGAAGAAACATGCTAAAAAAACCAATCACGAAAGCGATGAGAATTAGTCGAGCTCCCTCTCCCATTGTGCCCCTCCTATATCGAGATGTTTCTATCCCCCACTCGATACGAAGTGTCTGCGTTTCTCAAGGAAATTCGAAAAATTATAATTTTAACGTAAATAGCTGGAAATAAAGCAAACCCATGAGCGAACAAATAATGGTAAAATGACGCCACTTTTATCGATTGAAAAAGAGGAAAACCGCGCTGCACGCATGGTGGCGTAGTATTTTGCATAAATGCAAAATATGTCGCGCGTATCAAGTTGGTATAACCTATTGCTACTTAAAGTGTTTTCTTACCTTATAGGGTATGTTCGAAATACGGGTCGAAATGAGGTGCAATTAGGTGATGTCTCAAACGACAACTATTACACCGGCAACTCTTAACGGACTGTTAGCAATACAGCGATACAGACTCTTGTCTGTTGATCAGTTTGCACGCGCGAGTGGATTGAAGTCATCGCATGTCCGCGACGTGTTGAGAACGTTCGAGCGAAAAAAACTGTTGGGTTCAATCGGAAATGTTGGATTACGGGGCGGAGCGAAGGCACCCAAGCTTTACTATCTGACACGCGGTGGGTTCGAGGTAATGATTGATGCTGGTGGTCTCAATGGTGACGATGTTGGTGGATATGTGCGTCCGCATACCGGCACTGGCTGGACACCTGTTATGGCGCACCGAATGGCGACTATCGATTTGCTCTTGGCAGTCGAAACCGGACTGAATGCGTTTCCCAAATACCGGGTAGTAAAGACCTTTCATGAATATCGGCGCGTGTTCCGCGGGACATCACAGCAACCAGAGACATCCGATTTTGTGGCAGAACCCTTTAATTCCAGCACTCGAATTGTTCCCGATGCGGCCTTTATTCTCGAAAACCAGATCAGCGGTGGTCGTGCGCTGTTTTTTGTCGAAACAGACAGAGGGACGGAACGCCTTACAAGTGGTGCGGAGGGAAGCTACAGTATTGTCGACAAATTTGCACTCTACGAGAGATATTTGCACGGTGGCAGGTTTGCAGATGCTTACCAGACGTTTGGCGATTTTAAATTCTTCACGATGTTGTTTGTGACCACATCAGACGAACGAATTGAAAATACCCGCCGGACGGCGGAGCGGCTCGACTCCAGTTTGCACCCCTACTTTAAGCTGGCCACGCAACACAGGGCCGCGCATAGTTTCTTTGATCCAATTTGGGTTAGTCGCGATGCGCGCAACCAGGAAAGGAGCACATTGATTAAATCTAATTGAAAACATTAACGAGGGTCGAAATGAAATTGATCTTAGAACGAAATCAAAAATCAGCGGGCATATTGAGTTCAAAGCAGGTTTTCCAGGTAACGTTCCGCGCTGAGGTCAGCGAGGCCGAACGTGGGGCGATCGATAAATACAAGCTTGCTGATGATGTGCTTTACGAAAGTCATGAAATTCTGGACCCAGGTTCGGGCCTGTTGGGACTTGCTTCACGCCTTGCGATGAAGAACCAGATCAAGACATTAAACGTGCGAGAGCTCGTAAATGGCAAAACCATCGCCTGCACCAACATCGTTGAGATGAAAAGCATCGAAGGACAAGTGACTCAAGCAGCTCAAAACCTAAAGGCCATACTTGATACCGCGGCGACATTTGGCGGGCGCGAAGTTATCGAGCTCTAACGATGGCAAAGAAGAAGTATCTGCTGGTCTCAACCCAAGAAGATGATGTCATAAACTTAATAGTCATCGCTCTATTGGGATTGGGCGCAGTTACAGCATTGTTTGTTGCGGCAGTTTTTGCAATTCCGATCATAGCTTTGGGGATGGGGCTGTGGGCTTGGGTTAAAGCCGTTAAAAATTCTCCAGCGGCGATTGCAAAACGCGATGTGGCCGAGTTGCGGGAGCTACATTCAGCGACGCGTTATCTTGCCGAAAATGTCACTAAGATTCCAACTGCAGAACGACTGGCAGAGCTTGCGATCGATCGTGTGAACGAAACTCTGGAAGACGAGGCGGGTGAAGTTCCCGGGTACATGTATGGCGCAATTGAAAAAGGCTGCGAAGAAGTTCTGCAGCTTGCAGGGCTTGAGGCCATTCCTAAGCTCGATATTAAGGCCCTGTCCCGCAGCATTGACGAGCGAAACAAGGTGCGCGCTCAGCTTTTCGCGCTGCAGGAAAACTACAAAGCGGGTGATCGTGGCATTGATGAAGTGTTTTGGTATGTCTGTAATTCCATCGGATATGTAGTTGAGCGACTACCTGAGGGGCTTGCCGAGGAACCCAATGACTATGATTTTACTGTAGAGCTCATAAATATCGTCAAAGATCCAAAGGCGCTGGTTGATCTCGTACTTTACCTTCCCTTCAGGGATGAAGAGACACCAACACTTGCCAAGCTTCAAGACAGATCGCTCAGCAGTTTGTCGCGTGTCAGTGGAAAGCGCGTTGATGAAATTCTTGCGAATCCACAAAAAGCACCAAAACCGATTGACGATAAGCGAAGCGGCAGAGATGTAATCAAGGCTTATTTAGCAGGTTGGCCGTTTATGCAACTCCTGCAGCGTCGTGTTGCATATCGTATACCTGCGGAAGTTCGATTTGAGCATATGCATGTTCTGGGAGGCACCGGACATGGTAAAACTCAACTTCTGCAGCGATTTATTCGGGAAGATCTGAGTGACATTTACTTCGGTGCAAAATACCAGGCCGCTGGGTCGAAACAAGGACCGATACCTAAATCACTTGTCGTGATGGACGGGCAGGGGGACCTAATCCGAAATGTGGCGCGTCGGGCGTTTTGCGCTCCGGACGGGCCGCTTCGGGATCGTGTCATCCTGATCGATCCAACCGATATAGATTTCCCACTCGCCCTCAATATGTTTGATCTCAAGGCAGATGAACTTAACCGTATGCGACCAGCGGATCGGGAAATGGTCTATAACGGCACGATCGAACTTTATGTCTATCTCTTCGGCGCGCTGCTTGATGCTGAGCTCACACAAAAACAAGATGTTCTGTTTCGCTATATTGCGAGGCTCATGCTGGCAATTCCTGAAGCGACGCTGGAGACCCTGCGGAATGTTATCGAGAATGGCGAAATGTATCAGCCTTACATTGATCAACTCGACTACTCAGCGAAAGAGTTCTATCGAACGCAATATTTCAGCAAAGAATTTGAGGACACCAAGAAACAACTTCTACGCCGCCTCTGGGGTGTGCTGTCAAATACAACGCTTGCAAATATGTTTAACTCGCCTGTTAACAAGATCGATCTTTTTGAAGAGATGCAGCGCGGATCTGTAATACTGATCAACACAGCCAAAGATTATCTTAAGACGGACGGGTCTCGGATCTTTGGCCGGTTTTGGGTGGCAATGCTGGCACAAGCAGCGTTAAGACGGGCAGCACTCTCGCCGCGAGAGCGCGTCGACACCCATGTTTACATTGATGAAGCCCACGAAGTGATTGACGACAAAGTTGAAGAAATCCTGAATCAGGCCCGAAAATATCGGATTGGGTTAACTCTGGCGCACCAAAACCGGCAACAACTGTCTCCAGCGGCACGCGCGACACTGGCTTCATCAACCGCTATCAAAATGGTGGGTGGCGTGAGCGAAGACGACGCTCGTGGGTATGCAGGCGAGCTTCGTTCTGATGCCGCAACAATTCTTGCTGCAAAAAAATATAAAGGTGGCACAGAGTTTGTCACTTACGTGAGGAACCATCTGGATGAAGCCCTAACTTTAAATGTGGGTTTTGGCGCACTTGAACGGATGGATGAGATGGGCAGATCTCAATTCGAAGACCTGAAAGATCGCGTCCGAGAGCGCTATTGCCGATCGCGTTGCAATGATTCTCCGAAGCAAGCACAAACACCATCGCAGAGTGAAAACAGTTCCGGGATGTTTGAGCTTGGTGACTATGAAGATATTTAGGATGAAACGGCACACTATTTGTTGACCTTTTGGAATGCTTTGTTTCAAAAGCGAGCTGATCGATTTGCCAAACTAGCAACCGCGGGAAACTCGCCCTACCTTCAAAAGAAGAAAGGCGCCCGGAGCTGGCGCCTTTCTCTTATCCTTGCTCGTTGTTTGGCCCTAGAGCGTAGGATAAATCGGAAACTTCGCACAAAGTTCTACGACTTTTGTTTTAACGGCGTCCTCAACGGCTGTGTTGTTGTCTTCGCCGTTGGCGGCAAGGCCGTCGACCACCTCGACAATCCAGTCAGCGATCAGGCGGAACTCGGCCTCGCCAA
>NZ_JALKAK010000020.1:0-65645 GCF_023015645.1 Pseudohalocynthiibacter sp. F2068 | reverse complement strand
GCCCAAGCACGCGCGAAAGGTGCCAACTCTGAACCCGACAAAACTGACAGCAGGCCCAAAAAAAGTCAATCGGGCTATGTCTGCTCCGGGCTCAGAACAGTCGTTCGCGGCATCACGGTCTAACAACCGCTATGCGGGACAGAGTTAACTTTCGCTGCGGTATGTGCCAATGTCTGCTTCCAATCCGGCAACATGAAAAAGTCGATTTCTACGTTCTTAGTCACGGAATTCACTTATGCCCCGAATTTTTTTAACGCGGATTGCATCGGCGGGAAACGTTTTGCTGCACAGGGGATCAAACCTGTGCAGCAGTCCAATCAGCTTGCCGCAGCAAGCGACTTTTTGGGATCGTAGAACGGGATCGGCACGACAGTGCATGCACGTATTTCGCTCAACTTATCCACCTGTAGCGCCATGTCCAATGCCGCATGATCGACTCTGATCAACGCAAGGGCGATGTTCTTTTCCAACCTTGGAGAATAGATCGCTGACGTGACCGTGCCGACCTTTGCGCCATCTTTCAGGATCGGCCAGAAGAAATCATTGGACCCGACAAAGGGATCGCCGTCTATTTCGAGACCTACGAGCTGTTGTGAAACACCCGTGTCTTTGATTTTGGTCAGCGCCGCCTTGCTGACAAAATCGGCCTCCATGTCCAGATCGACAAGACGCCCCATGCCTAGTTCAAAGGGGTTGTTCGCAAGGTTCATATCAGCGTGATACGACAACATACCCGCCTCGATCCGGCGAATGCTCGACGTGTGGCCAGGCTTCAAACCCAACGGCGTGCCGACGGCCATCAGATGTTCCCACAGCCTGTCACCCGCTGATCCATCCCGCAGAAAAATCTCGTAGCCAAGCTCGCTCGACCATCCGGTGCGCGAAATAATCAAAGGCACTCCGTCCCACTCAAACTCCATGAACCGGTAGTATTTTAGCTCTGTCGGGACGTCGCCAAAGGCCGCGCGCAGGACATCGCGGGATTTTGGGCCTTGGAGCTGTAGGGGCGACACATCGGGTTCGGAAATCTCGACATCCATGCCGGAATTCACCGCGATGCCGCGCGCCCATAACAGGACGTCACTGTCCGCAATGGACAGCCAAAAATGATCCTCGGCCAACTTCAAAAGGATCGGGTCATTGATGATCCCGCCGTGCTGGTCCGTGATCAGGACATATTTGCACTGCCCGATCTGACATTTGGACAGGTCACGGCAACTAAGGAATTGGGTGAACTTTGCCGCGTCCGGTCCTTTGATCTCGACCTGGCGTTCGACAGAGACGTCACACAGGATTGCCTCATTGACAAGGTTCCAGAAATTCTGACCCGGATCGCCAAAATCGCGGGGAATGTACATGTGGTTGTAGACAGAAAACCCCTTGGCCCCCCACCGCAAGGCTGCGTCAGAGTATGGGGATTTTCGGACCTGTGTGCCGAAGCTGAATTGGGCGAAATTTAGTTCATGGGACATAATGTGTATCCAGTCGTTTGTGTGAGGGGTCAGCTTTTGGAGCGGACCAGATCTCGGAGTTCATTTTTGCGGATTTTTCCGGTGGTGGTTTTTGGCAACTCGCCAAAGATCACTTTCTTTGGTCGCTGGTATCCGGCAAGCTGGGCCTTTGCGTGGTTCAATAGATCCTCTTCGGTAGCGTCGCCGGAAAGCTCGACAAAGGCGCAAGGCACTTCGCCCCATTTCTCATCCGGCATTGCCACAACCGCACACAGGCTGACGGCGGGATGCGAATAAAGCGCCTTTTCCACCTCGATGGAGGAGATGTTTTCGCCGCCCGAGATGATGATGTCTTTGGACCGATCCCGAATTTCGATGTAGCCATCGGGATGTTGCACTGCGATGTCGCCAGACCAGAACCAGCCATCTTTGAAGGCTTTGGCAGTCTCCTCCGGGGCTTTCAAATAACCTTTCATGACGATGTTGCCGTGAAACACAATTTCGCCCAGCGTCTCGCCATCCCATGGCACGGGTGCACCTGTGTCAGGGTTCAGGACCAGCACGTCTTCTTGCAATTCGTAGGCCACTCCTTGGCGCGCCTTCAGGCTTGCTTGTTCTTCTGGTGACAGCGCGGCCCAACTGGGTTTCTCTGCACAAACAACGGCGGGGCCATACACCTCGGTCAGGCCGTAAACATGGGTGATCGAAATACCCATCGCTTCCATCCCTGCAATAACGCTGGCAGGGGGCGGGGCGGCGGCGGTCATCATTTTGACTTTTTGTGGGAACTCACGTTTTTCGTCCGCACCCGAGATCATCGACATAATGATTGGAGCGCCGCAAAGATGCGTGACGCCATGATCCGCGAAGGCGTCATAGATCGCATCGGCCCTTGGCGCGCGCAGGAACACATGCGTCCCGGCAAGCATGGTGATTGTCCAGGGAAAGCACCAGCCGTTGCAGTGAAACAGCGGCAAAGTCCAAAGGTAGACGGGATGATGTGGCATTTCCCAAGTGACGACATTGTTGACGGCGTTGGTCCATGCGCCGCGATGGGAATAGACCACTCCCTTGGGCCGCCCTGTGGTGCCGGAGGTATAGTTCAACGCCAGCGCGTCCCATTCGTCATCTGGCAGGGCGTAGGCGAAATTTGTATCACCCTCAGCCAACAGTTCATTATAAGTCAGCGTGCCGATCTTTTCCCCGCCCGGCCCTTCACTGTCCTCGATATCAACAATCAACAGGTCGAGACCCGATTGCGCAACGGCTTGCGCCGCCACGGCTGAAAATTCGGTATCAACCAACAAAACCTTGGCTTCGCCGTGATCCAGAATATAGGCGATCGTCCCTGCATCGAGCCGCGTGTTGTTCGCGTTCAGGACCGCGCCCAACATGGGCACGGTCAACGCGCATTCCAGAGCTTCTGGGGTGTTCGGTGCAATCAAGGCAATGGTATCACCTTTGCCGACACCGCGTTTGGCCAACGCAGACGCCAGCCGTTTGCAACGTTCGGCAACCTCGCCCCAGTTGCGCCGGATGCGGCCATGGATTTGCGCGGGCAGCTCTGGATGCACGCGCTCGACACGTTTGAGGATCGAAACTGGTGACAGGGCCGTGTGGTTTGCTGCGTTACGTGCAAGCTCCGGGCCTACGTAGGTCATTCCCCGGTCCATTCTGGCATCGGTTCTTTGCGGGTGAAGGCACCGATGCCAGCCTCGGCATCTTTCGCCATCATGTTTTCCGCCATCGTGCGACCGGCAAAGGCGTAGGCCTCCTCCAATGGCATTTCGAGCTGCTCATAAAACGCGCGCTTGCCGATTTTGACGGCAGAGGGCGATTTGTCTGCAATGATACGGGCCAATTCCATGGATGCATTTTCCAAGTCTGCCAAAGGTACGACACGGTTTACCAAACCCATTTCAGCGACACGCGTTGCGGGCAAAAACGCCCCCAACAGCAACATTTCCATGGCCAGCTTGCGCGGCACATTGCGGCTGAGGGCCACCATCGGGGTTGAGCAAAACAGGCCAATATTTACACCCGATGTGGCGAACGTCGCGTCATCGGCAGCCACCGCCAAATCACAGGACGCCACAAGCTGACAGCCCGCCGCTGTGGCGATGCCCTTGACCTCAGCGATCACTGGTTGCGGCAACCGCACCACGCGAAGCATCATCGCCGAACATGTCGCGAAAAGGTCCTGGAAATACTGAAAACCACCGTCGGCATCCTCGCGGCGCGCCGACATTTCCTTGAGGTTATGACCCGCACAGAAATGATTGCCGCCGCTACGCAAGATCACCGCTTTGACGCTGCGATCCGCTGCGATCTTGTCGAACATATCGGACAGAGCGTGCAACATTGCTTCGGACAAGGCATTAATCGACTTGGGTGCGTTCAGCGTCAGCACCGCAACACCGTCCGTGTCGGTCCGCAGGATCAAATAATCATTCAAAGTTTCGCCCTCATAAGCCATTGAGTGGAACCTTCAGCATGGGTGCGCCGCTTTCGTCGCACGGAATTTCGCCCGCCCGCATGTTCACTTGCAGGGATGGAATTATCAGTTTCGGCATTGCCAATTGCGCGTCGCGTTCGGTGCGGAATTTGATGAAATCCTCGCGCGATTTACCCGCACCCACGTGGATGTTGTCAGCACGTTGCTGGCCAATGGTGGTTTCCCAGGCAATGGCGCGCCCGCCGGGGCCGTAGTCATGGCAGATGAACAGGCGCAACTCAGCCGGAAGGGTCAGCACGGTCTGGATGGAGTCGTAGAGCTGCCCCGCATCACCGCCAGGAAAATCGGCGCGGGCGGAGCCGGCATCGGGCATGAACAGTGTGTCACCAGCGAATGCCGAATTGCCAATCACATGCACCATACACGCGGGTGTGTGGCCGGGCGTCGCAATCACAAAGGCGGTCATTTCACCAATGCTGTAGGTGTCGCCATCCTCGAACAGCGCATCAAACTGCGACCCGTCGCGTTGAAATTCTGTGCCTTCATTAAAGATCTTGCCGAAAGTGTCCTGAATTTCGATGATGCCTGCACCAACGCCAATCTTGCCACCCAGCTTGTCCTGAATGTAGGGTGCCGCAGACAGGTGATCGGCGTGGACATGTGTTTCGATGATCCACTCCAGCGAAAGCCCCTGTCCTTGAATGGCGTCAATCAGGCGGTCCGCACTGTCATAGGTGAACCGCCCTGCGGCGTAATCCATATCCAAAACGCTGTCGATGATCGCACAGGCGTCTGTGGTGGGATCTTTCACGACATAGGAAATCGTGTTGCTTGCGGGGTCAAAGAACCCTTCGACATCTGGCGTTGTTGCCATGTTGAGATTTGAAAATTTCATTGAAGGCTCCATGATTTACACCAACGCCCCCCCGGCCTTTTTCCACGCACCAACGCCGCCCGACAGATTCACAACGGGCGACAACCCCATATCCATAGCCACTATCGCCGCCATGGCAGACCGCCCGCCTGACGCACAGTAAAACACGTAGGTTTTTGCTTGGTTGAATTCGGGCTTATGCGCGAGGCTTTCCGGATCGATGTGAAATTCCATCATGCCGCGCGACGACGCAACAGCGCCCGCAATGGTACCGTTTTTGGCTTGTTCGGTTCCGTCACGCAGATCGACAAAAACGTAATCTGGCGAACCTACCAAGGCCAGCGCTTCCTCAGCGCTGATTGCAGGCACCGCAGACATGGCCGCCTTAACGATGTCTTTAGCGCTTTTGGTGATCGTCTGAGCCATGTTTGTTGTCCTTTTTCGGTCGGCATTAAGCCATTTGAGCGCCGCGGAGAGCGGCCAGTTCACGGGTCCACTACAACCGCACCCACAGGCTGATGGCACATGAATATCTGTGCCGTTTGGTTTCATATCGCGAGATCAAGGCGGGGTTTCCAGAATGGGCGAAACAGTTCGATCTTAGGACAGCGGTTCATCACCACTTTCAGGCCCGCGTCCTCAGCAAGCTTTGCTGCTGCGTCGTCATAAACGTCGATCTGCCCCCAAAGGACCTTAGCGCCGATTGCTATGGCCTTTTCGGTGATCGCATAAAGCTCTTCTTTGGGGCGAAAAACCTCGACCATATCAACGGGGCGATCGATCTCTTCGAGCGAATGATAAACGGGAATACCACGGATCTCTGTCAGCTTTGGGTTTGGGTTCACCGGAATCATATCATAACCGGTTTCGTGCAGCACACGCAGCACTCCATAGCTAAACTTGGTCTTGTCGCCGCTGGCACCAACCATTGCGATGGTTTTGACCGACTTTAGAATGTCAGCTAAATATTTCGGATCGTAGTTGTAAAGTTCGTCCAATGCGGTTGCCGGCATGTTTCAGACCTCCTTCGGGGTCGCGATATCCGCTTTCAGCTCATGTGGTTCTAGCGGATCAAGGAAAGGGTTACGGTAGAGTTTGTCGTGGCTTTCGACGCCAATTTCCAAAGTGCAATCCGTCGTGGCGCGGGCCACACACAACAACACGTAGCCATTGTTGATCTGACGGTTATTTAGCGCCACTTGGCGGCGTTGATCGACCTCGCCCGCCGTCAGTTTAGCCGCACAAGTGATGCAGCCACCGTATTTGCAGCCATAGGGCAGATCGACGCCTTGTTTGCGCAATGTGTCCAGCAAAGGACGACGCGCATCCACGACGTAGGTCGCATCGTCGCGGTTGGCGATTGTGATGGTACGCGTCTCGCTCACAACCAGATATCGCTTGTGCAATCGCCACCGGGATAGCGAGTTTCATGGCAGCGGCTGGGGCCATTTGGTTCCTTGCCAAAATCAACAACGAAATCTTCGTTGATTTTCATGCCGCCGTTTTCGACATCGCAGTCGATCATCAGCATGACACCGCCTTGGGTGCGGATTTCGGGGTAGAACTGGTTGTCCCACGTCGAGAACAACGACGTCGTCACATAAAGCCGTTTGCCATCAAGCGAGAGTTGATACATCTGCGGCCCACCCGCGACTTTGACGCCGTTGATCTCAGGCGCTTTGCCTAACAGCCCGCCCATCCAGACCTGCCCGGTTAGCACTGGGTTATGTGGATCAGAGATGTCGTATTGGCGCATGTCGCCGTGTAGCCAGTTGTTGAGATAGAGGTATTTGTCGTCCATCGACACAAGGATCGCTGACATTACGCCGGGCACAGGAATGGGCCATTCCGGATGCGGTTCATTCTCGACATCAATGATCTTTTCCCACTCCCATTTGCCTTCATCCGTCTTCCAGAAATGGATGACGTTGGCGCTGAGGGCGGCACCACAAAACCCGTGGCTGCTGTCGGGGTCATGCAGGAACTTTACCTCAAGCGGGATTAGACCGTCTTCGCCGAGATACATTGTCTCGACCGGCTCACGTTTTTCAAAGTCCCAGATGTGCAAGCGTCGGCCATATTTCAGGTGCCCCACTTCTTCTAGATCAAAGCCCGGCATGAATGTGTTTGGAGCCGCCCATTCGGAGGAGACCATCACGTTGTGGCGCGGTTGGTACCAGAAATCATAACTGAAGGGGATATCGCCCATGGAGTTTTCCCAACGGCCCACGATCTCAAACTCTTTGTTGAGGTGCAAATAACCACCGGGCGCTTCACCCTGCGCGTCACCAAGGAATGAGATGATGATCTCGGAACCAAGACAATGTACTGTGTGCGGGCCGCTCAGGTTGGTCTTTGATTTGATCTCTGCGCCATCAATCACCTTGTGCAAGCGGGGTGCAAATGGGTCCGTCGCCGTGTCGATCACGTGAATATTGTTGGACCGCACACCAGGCACCAACAGGTACTTGCGCGCCATTCCCGCATCGTCATGACAGGACGAACAGGCGTTCCAGCCCATGTGGTGCAATTCATCACCGATGCCAGGCATCTCTAAACGGTGGATGACTTGGGAATAGGAGGGGCTTTCAGGATCAGCATCCACTGTCGCAAGATAGTCCGGCTTCTGGATACCGGTCCCAGTGTAGATTGCGATTGTATACAGCAATTTCTCGCGTGGCGATTTGATCGCCTCGGCAGGGCTTGCGTACCCAGGGCCACAGCATGCTCCGTCCATCATCACATTCCTCCCTTGCGATCACTTGGTGTTTCTCGTAAACTGAGAAAAAGATTCTCGCAAGGTAAAAAAATGCACCTGGAACGCCTTACTTTCATCCTTGAAGTTGTCGGACAGAAGGGCGAGGCAACAGTGGCCGACATTTGTGCTCACTCGGATCTCCCCAAACCCTCTGCCTACAGGTTAGTACAGGACCTCGTCGGTGTGGGTCTTCTGGAACCTGTGGCCCGTGGTACATTCACGATTGGCTCGCGCCTGAAGCGGATCACGAAAAGTGACCACTCTGACCGCGCACTGCTAGAGGTGATCGCGCCTGCGCTAAAACAGGCCGCTAAACAATATGGCACCGCATTTTTTCTGTCACGTCTGCGCGGAAAATCCGTAGAAATTATCCATGTTGAAACACCTGACACAGGGGTCTCCTATCTCCACCCCGGTTTGGGGAAACGCCCCTTGCATGCCTGTTCCTGCTCAAAGGCTGTCGCAGCGTTCTCGCCCGGCTTGTTTTTGACGAGTGATATGGAGGGCCGGCTGCGCGCCTACACCGAATTCACGCTGACAAATGTGGATGATCTGGAAGCCGAGTTCGACACCATCCGCAAGCGCGGCTTCGCGGAATGCGTGGAAGAGATTGAGCGCGGCATGTGTTCGGTGGCAGCCCCCCTTGCGCCAAGCGGGCCAGGAGCCACGATGTCCATCGGTGCAACCGGATCGGTACGGGTCTTTACGCCAGCGTTCCGCGAAAAACTCGGGCCCCAGATCACCCATGTTGCGCGCAACGTATCGGCAAACTTGGGCTGGGACGCAGCAATGGTTGCCAAAACATCAGGCTAATTTTGGGGCGACCTTCAACCGCACCATTCAGCCACCGGCTCATGTGGAACAGTCGGCTCCGCAGCCGTGTTATGTTGGAGTTTACTCGTACCTGAGCGCTCCCAAAATATACATTCGCGTCCAATAGCAGACTTTAGACACGCTGCAGAAATCAGGTACAGTGGGCTCAATCCGGCCATTCGCTGCAGCTTACATCAACGGCAGCTATTGCCTGAACTGTTCAATTTAACCGTGACGAGGGCACTCTCACGCCAAGCTTCCAGTCTATCGTCTTCGGTCGGTTGTCCCGCCAACGCCTCGAGTTCTCACATTCCCGCCAGTACTTTTCCCGTAATGTCTTGTACTCTTCAACTAGGGCCAAATGCCGTTTCGTCGACATGCCCTTAGGTGGCGGGTTGAATGGGTTGCCAATTTCCAAACCGGCGCCGATGACCTTGCGGATTTTCAAAAGCTGCCGACGCATGCGTTCCCGTGGCGCCTCGTATTGACTGGCGTAGGCGAGATTGTGGCACGACCGACAGCCGATACACCGGTTGATGTAGAGAACCCCACAGCGACGTCGACAGTCTGGGCAAACGAACCACTGCCTAGTGCCGCCGTAGTGGCAGGGCGTCTCTGTGAGTGCCACGCCCTGAACCGTGTCGCCCCAACCAGCGTGGACAGTGATGATGAGGTAGTCACTATGCCCCTCGACCCATGCGTTGAAGGTCAGACCGGGTTTAATATCAGCGATGGGTAACGTGCCGCTGCCTGTATCCAGTCCAGCATCAGTGACCTGCTTGATGCGCAACTGCATCGTGTTGTCGCAGAGGCGTTTGGAGGAGTGTGTATGGATAGCGGGCGTCCTCGAAATTATTAACATTGTCAATTAGTTTAGTCGGTAAAAGCTAATCTGCAAAGTAATTTAGGGGACAAATCGGCGATACCAAGTCCATGGTTAAAGTCGAGAAACACTGTAAAATCCAGGGGGGAAGGGTAGTAATAATATGTCCCCTAAGAGAATAAATATATATAAAATACAATGATTAAGACCCCTGGTATTGTGGGACACGAGCGTCCCATAATTGGAAGCGTCCCCAATTTTACAAACTTGTTCGTAGCCTTGCTGGGGATGCGGGCGCACTGTCGTCCCCTTTTTCAACTTCGATGTCCCCACATTCGATAAGTGTTTCGATTTCATCTTTGACATCGCGGCTACTGCGTCCCCGCCCTTTAATATTCTGCTGTAGTGACTGCTTCCTTACCCACCTATCTGGATCAGCCTGCTCTCCTTCTAGTTTCTTAAGATTGCGCATTATTGCACGCTGCAGCTTGTCTCGATCGCCGTCACTTGCGTGTTCTTCAGCCTCTGGGATGAGTTCTTCCAGGCAGTGATAAACAAAGTCACGAGCCCAAAACAAAATATCCATAGTGATCTTGGGACTGGTTAGATTGTCGTCAGTCACTGCATGGCCAAAAGCTACGACACCGGAGACGCGCAAGATTTGTTCATACGCTCTTGACCAAAGGGCCGCTGCAACCCCTCCCGTTACCCGAGCGTCGCAATCCTCGCGAATGATTTCGAAGTGGCGTTCAGCATCGTCACTCGCAGAAATTGGAAAAAAGAAATGGCCCTGCAGACCAGGTACTAGGCCGTCGCGGTCTACAAACGCGGCGTTATGATTTACTCGTTTCGCCTTTGCGTCTCTCAGCTTGGTCAGCACCTCACCGATCATTTTCCTTATACTCTCTGACAAGCCCTCGGCGCTCAGCTCTCCCAGAGGTTTAAGAGCGGGTCGACCTTCAAGCTGAATAACCAGTTGCCGCCCGAGCACGCCATCAACTACCGTATCAACATCCATGGCGTCATAGAGCGCCTTTGGGGTTGTTGTGTGCATTGTGACCAGCAACGGATGGTCAACCCGGGCCATGGCGGCAGACGATGCATACACCCGCCGTGGAAGGTTTTTTCCAAACATAGTATGGAGTTTTACAGACATCGTAATAACGCCAAATTCATTGGCACCGGTTTTCGCTTGAGCAGCAATTTTCAAATAACGCCCATACTCGTCATTAGCCCAAAGCTGAGTTGGCCGATCTGTCAAAGCACGGTGGACTGCTTGGCCACTAGCATAACTTTCAGCATGCCCGATTTCATCGTTCAAACTGCAGACCGCATCAACAACATCACGGGCAGCCTCTTTTCCTACACCCGTCTCACAGACCAACACGACTTGCAGTCCTGGGGATGTCAGATACCCTGGTGTTGAGATGATATATTGCCTCTGAGTAAGAGCACTCACCGCTGCGATGGCACCAGCGATTGCTGGAATTCTTGTTTTCCGGCTGCTGCGGCACTCCCCAAAATCCGCTAAAATTTCTACCAGCCCTCCAGGACGAGTTAGGTCGCGCGGTGTTTTAGCTGTCTCATCCGCATCACCAATAGCCTCCAAACCCTCCTGCCGAGGCTCAGCCGGGACTTGAGTTGAAAGCTTGGCCAGCTTTTCAGCAGCTTGTTCATACTGATTGGAGATCGCGGTGTGTTTCCATGGTTCTGGGTCCCAACTCTGTTCTCTTGCCCAATGGATAACTGTCCGGATGGTTACCATGCGCTTGTTGGCATCAAGGCGGGGAGCTAACCGTTCCCATTTTTCTTCTGTTAGCCACCCAACCCCATCTCGTTTCGTTTCCCACCTTTCCGCCAGATGAAGCTCCAAGAGCGGGAGTTCGAATTCCCAACGTTGAGATAGAGACCGCCGCCATCGCTCAGAAGGCCTGATCTTTTTGCAGCCTTGCAGGTCCGATCTGTGAGCTTGTGTATTGCGCGTGCCACTGTGCTTTCCCTAACATTTTCCCTAACCTAAGTTAGGGATATTAGTGGACAGTAATAGACATTCAAGGATGGATTTCTATAAAAATTGGTTATAAAGCAAATAATTAGGCACATACATGAACGAAAGTGAACGTTTGTTCGACGGACACCTCCTCCGCCAACCGTTTTATTAATTAGTTTCAATAATTTAAACGGTTCGCGAATCATCTTATTGGACCCCTTATTGGACCCGGTATTGGACATAACTGCTTCAGATTAGCAGGCCCCCCCACACCAGCACCCAAAAGACGCAGGAGTTCGAAAAACCCTGTTTCTTAAAATACCTATCATTGTCCGTATTGAGAGGTGCAATTTCTAGAGTGCGCTCTGATAAACTAGACTTAGCACTTACGTTGCAGTCGGTCGGCCGAGCTATCTCTATAGATCGAACGATTTCGAGTACCACGGTCAACATTTGGGAAACGGCCAATCGGCAGCAAACAATCAAAGCTGACATACAGGCCACCTGCGGTGAAAGCCTGATGAGTGTCCTTGGTGACTGATGCCGCACTCGCAACAATTTGTAGGGAGGGCGGAAAGCGGAAATTCGCTGCAAGAGCGAGGCCGATGCGTGGTTCCACAAGAGCAGACCTTCAAAGCTATCTAATTTTCATGCGCCTAGCTCTCGCCACAAGGGGCCGCCTGTGAAGACGACCCTTCGATCTAGATTTCAACAGCTTCCGCTATCACCAACGCATCTTCCAATTCGACGCCAAGATATCTGACTGTGCTGTCCATTTTGGTGTGCCCAAGTAATAGTTGGACAGCGCGCAGGTTGCCGGTCTTCTTGTATATTTGTGAAACTTTAGTGCGTCGCATCGAATGTGTGCCATATGAACTCGGCTCCAAGCCGATCGACTTCACCCATCCGCGAACCAAGCGCGCATATTGGCGCGTTGAAATATGCAGGCGTTCATGGAACCGACCTGGCCAAAGAAATTCGGAACCGATCATCAAGGACTCACCCATCCATCGCTGGAGCGATTTTCGAGTTCCTTCGGTGATTTCGAAACAAACGGGTTTCTGCGTCTTGCTTTGAATGATGGATGTACGTTCTTTGATCTGCCCAGCGACAAAGACATCTGCCACCTTCAACTTGACCAGATCGCAGCCACGGAGCTTGCTGTCGATGGCCAGATTGAACAGCGCCAGTTCGCGGTGATTGTTCGCGATTTCAAGCCGGACTCGAATTGCCCAGACATGCTTAGGGAGCAGCGGTCTCTTTTGACCGACGATGCGACCCTTGTTCCATGCGGGATGGCAAGCACGAACGGCAGGTAAATTTGATATATGCATGATAGTTCCTCCGGTCCACCACACCCCGCCTCAACGCCAACCCGACGTTGGCAATTCAGGATAGCATGTTGAGATGCCGTCGCGGAGAAGGTTGGGTGAGAGCCCAAACCTCGGAATGTTGCAATACGCCTCATTAGCGGCAGTCCGCTCAGAGCGGATACTCTATCCCGCGTATACGCCGCGGTTGCAGTTTTTTTCCGCTGCCGCGAACGGAAAACTAAATCCCACCTGACGCATTTTATGTTTACCTTGAGTAGACGAAACGCTCCCAATCTGCACCAAACGACAAGTGAACAATCACAATGGTGTTTGCAGGAGAACCTATGTCCCGTTTAATCCGCGATCGCTGACATTTACCCCAGTCAGTGATAAAATCGCTTAACCGGTTTGCGATGCACACGGTGTTAGCATTTCAAGGCGTCAATTGGTCTTCCGGACGATTTCTGCGTACTCTTCCGGCTGACGATGCAGTGCAAAGTCGAACACGTTGCGCCGGATTTCGGCGCAGCGATCCAGATCGATTGTTGCTGTGATTACTTCGTCGCCGACGGTCGCGGTCTTAGCTAAGATTTCTCCGGTGGGTGCCACGATGATGCTGCCCCCAATCAGGTCGCAATTCTCTTCGCGGCCGGCCTTGGCAACAGAGATCGCCCACAAGCCATTCTGGTAGGCGCCTGCCTGAGCAGATAACTCGTTATGGAAATACTGCAGATGATCGTGTTCCGGTGCTGGCGGATAGTGCAAGGGCGTGTTGTAGCCCAGTACAACCAGTTCGGCGCCTTTCAGGCCAAGAACCCGCCAGGTTTCGGGCCAACGACGGTCATTGCACAGACACATGCCGACCTTGCCGCCAAATGCGTCATATACGGGAAAGCCTATGTCACCTTTTTCGAAGTACCGCTTTTCAAGATGTTGGAAGGGGCGCCACTCTTCGTTTTCGCTATGCCCGGGGAGATGAATCTTACGGTATTTTCCGATAATTTCACCCGTGTCGCCCACAAGGATCGACGTGTTGAAAAACCGCCCTTCTGGCGTCAGTTCGCCATAGCCAAGATAGAAGCCGATCCCCAGGTGAGCGGCCTCAGCAAAGAGCGGCTGCGTCTCGGTCGACGGCATTTCGGTTTCGAACCACTTGGCCAGTTCTGCTTCATCCTCAATGTACCAGCGCGGGAAAAACGTGGTCAGTGCCAGTTCTGGGAAAACCACAAGCGTCGCCCCGCGGGCGTGCGCCTCCCGCATCATATCGATCATGCGGGCGACAGCGGAACTGCGTGGCTCATCCGCTGCGATAGGTCCCATCTGTGCGGCAGCAGCGATAAATTGTCGGGTCATTTCTACTCTCCCAAAAGTTCGAGGGCAACATTCAGAAGAATACGACCACCAGCGGTTAGATCATCAGGCTCTGTATGTTCTGCTATGTTATGGCTTAGCCCGCCGGCGGAAGGGACGAACACCATTGCCGTCGGACAGTTGGGAGCGAACATCTGCGCATCGTGACCAGCCCCGGACGGCATGCGTCGCACGCTGTGGCCGAGATCTCGAGCGGCCTGCTCAATCCGCGAAACAAGTGCATCATCAAATTCAACCGGATCGAACCGGGCAAGGGTGCGCGCCTCGACCTTGCATCCTTCGTCTCTGGCAAATCGGGCCGCGGCTTCGGCCAGGCGTGTTTCGGCGGCAATCAGCTTGTCGTTGTCAGTGTTGCGCAGATCGACAGTCAGCTTTGCCTCAAGAGGGACCACATTCACCAAGTTCGGATTGAGTTCAAACGTACCAACCGTAGATACCTGGGGGGGACCAAACTCATCGGCAATTGCGCGCGCTTCGCAAGCAATTCTGGCTGCGACGACACCGGCGTCATGACGCATCGCCATCGGGGTCGTGCCCGCATGGTTTGACTGTCCAGTCACAGTATATTCTGTCCAGGAAATGCCCTGTACGCCGGTCACGGCGCCGATCTGGATGCCTTCCTGCTCCAGAACCGGGCCCTGTTCGACATGATATTCCAGGAAGGCAGCCGGTGTCAGGTTTTTGACCGACACATTGCCCGCATACCCGATGCGCTCCAGCTCTTCGCCCAGAACCGTTCCGTCGATACCAACAGTCGCAAGGCATTCGTCCAAATCCAAAGCACCTTGATGGACGCCTGACCCCAGCATGTCCGGCGCGAACCGCGCGCCTTCCTCGTTGGTGAAGGCGCCAACCGCTAGTGGTTTTTGGGTTCGGAGATCTGCGTCGTTCAGCGCCGCAACAACCTCTAACCCAGCCATTACGCCAAGTACGCCATCGTAAAGACCGCCGGTTGCCACACTGTCAATGTGTGAGCCGATCATCACTGGCGGGCCGTCTTCGATGCCTTCGCGGATACCCCAGATGTTACCAATCTTGTCGATTGAAACCTCTAGGCCCAATTCCTTCATCCAGCGGACCAGCAGGTCGCGCCCGGCCTTGTCAGCATCGGTTAGTGCAAGACGGCAAACGCCGCCTCCGTGCAGAGCGCCCTTTTCGCCCAACCGTTTCAACCGGTCTAGAAGGCGTTCCCCATTGAAGACCGGTTTGTTCATGCCTGACCCTTTCGAACGGTCTGAGCGTCCGCACCGATGAGTTCACGGTACAGGTCGGCATCGGTGTCGCCCTCTGTGCCGAACACCATGATGCGGGATTGGGTGTCGATTCTAAGCTCTGAACACGCATCGTCATCCACCGAAACTGCAAACAGCGCGGCCAATCCCGCAACAGCGGACTCACCCGCCACAACCGCAGGATCACCCCCTTCAGGGCGTGCCAGACTGCGCATCATTTTAACTGCAGCGTCATCGGGAACCGAAATGGCGGCATCACCATGAGTGGACAGGATTTGCCAGGCCAGTGCTGAAACTTCTCCGCAGGCCAGACCGGCCATAAGCGTATCGAGGTCGCCGGTTACGGCAGTCGGCTCTCCGGCTCGGTAACTGTCAACCCAGCAGGCGGATTCATCAGGGTCTGCAAGAACAATTTTTGGCCTTGAGCCTCCCCAGCGCCGCTTTGCCTGAGCTGTTACTGCTGCGGCCATTCCGCCAACACCGGTTTGCAGGAAAATGTGCGTGGGGGGCTGAGCGACCTGATCGAACGCCTCACTAGCCATCAGCTCATAACCCTGCATCACATCTTTGGGCACTTCCATGTAACCCGGATACGACGTGTCTGAGACTACGAACCAACCTTCTCTGCTAGCGGTTTCCTGAGCCTCACGCACAGAGTCATCATAGTTTCCGGCACAGCGGCGCACTTCGGCACCGAAGTGCTCGATGGCCGTCTTGCGCCCGTCGGAAACCGTGGCATGGATGAAGATCACGCAATTGCACCCAAAGGTCTGCGCGCCCCAGGCGACGGAGCGGCCATGGTTGCCGTCAGTTGCGCAGCAAACGGTGATCTCGCTTGTGACATCGTCGTGTTTGCGGCCAACAATGTCGGCCATCACAACGTCCTGTCCGAGACGCGTGGACACTTCACGTTGGAGCTGACGCGCGACGGCATAGGCCCCACCCAGAGCCTTGAAACTGCCCAGACCGAACCGTTCGGATTCGTCCTTATAAGAAATCGAAGCAACGCCTGCCGCTTGCGCGAGTGCTGGCAATTCGTGGAGCGGCGTTTCCGTATAACCGGGCCAGGTTGAAATCGTCTGGCGCGCGGCGTCGAACGCATTGTCGTTCAGAATCGCATCCTGCACTTCCGTCCAGTCAGCCTCAGAAGACGCACCGGAATTGAGCACCAGAGTAAAGGGACATTCTACAGCGGTTTCGCGCCGCACAAATTCACGTGTCATTCGTTACCTCAAGTGATTGCCCGGAGGCAGGACACCTCCGGGTTTTGGTGACGCTGCCGCGGGCGCCGGGGAAGCGATCAGAACGCGGCTTTCTCTTCTTCAACCGACGCCAGAAGTGCATCCAGCATTTCGACACCAGCGGCGCCGTATTGCTCTTCGATCAGGGCACGGACTGCGGGCTGAGCTGCCTCGGCGAACTTGGCTTGCTCGGCAGGCGGAACAACGTTCACTTCCATTCTTTCGGCCAATGCGGGTAGACCACGATCAGACGCCTCGATGACGCGGCTCATGGCGCGACCGGATTCCGTGGCCACTTCGGCGGCCCAGTTTACCAGGTTTTTGTGCTCGTCCGACAAACCAGCATAAAAGTCGGCATTCATCGACCAGATATAGGGCGTGATCACGTGGTTGGTGATCGACAGGTATTTTTGTACCTCGTCGAACTTGGCAAATGCAATGACCGGAATCGGGTTCATCTGACCGTCTGCAACACCAGTTTGCAAAGCGGTATAGACCTCGGCCCAAGGCAGGGGTGTCGGCTGGCCGCCCAGCGAGGACACGATCGCCTCATGCGTCGGCAAGGTCATGGTGCGGATGCGAAGGCCTTCCATGTCTTCAACGCTGGTGATCGGGTTTTTGGAGTTGGTGAAAGCGAAGAACCCTCCCGAGTCCAGCAGGCCCAGTACTTTGAGACCAGTGGCACCTTCAAGATCGCCGATAAATTTCTGACCAAATGTCGAATCCTTGGACATGACCCGGCTGGCCACACCGATATTCGGGAAGGCGAAAGGAATGTCGAACACGCCGACCAAATTGTAGTGCTGAGCGATACCACCCGATGAGGAAATCGTGCTTTCAACGATGCCAGCGCGGACCTGCTCGATCACTTCGTTGTCTTTGCCCAGCTGGCCGTTGGGGAACAGCTGCACTTCGATCTCGCCGTTCGAGTTTGACTCGACCAGGCTTTTGAAAACCGCTGCCATCGTACCGGAATGGCTTTGGAACGGGTCATCTGGATTTAGATGTGCCAAACGAATGGTCACATCCGCGGCAAGTGCCTGAGTGGCCAGAACGGCCGCAGCAAGCCCGAAGCTCATTGTTTTGAATAGTTTCATTTCATACTCCCTGTTTGGTGGTTTGATGCTGTTCAGAGACCGAACAGCCGTGGAATGAAGAGGGTCAGGTCCGGCCAGAAGGCGATCAGGAACAGGATCGCGACTTCCGCCAGAATAAAGGGCCACAGCTCACGCGTGATGGATTCAACCTTTTCGCCGGTAACCGAAGATAAGACGAACAGACAAGCGCCGACTGGTGGCGTCATCAACGAGATATTAAGCGCGAGAATAATCATGATCCCGGCGTGAACCGGTTCCATGCCAAGCTGAACCGTCAGAGGTGCCAGAACCGGAGCCAGAATGATCAGCGTCGCATTGATATCCATCACCAGACCGATCACAAGCAATAGCAAAATGATCAACCCGATAACGATCTGCGGATTGTCGGACACGGCAAGCAGGCCAGCAGCAATGGACTGTGGAATTCTATTGAACGTCATCCACCAGCCCAGAATCGTGGCCGAGGCAATAATCAAAAAGATAATCCCGGTGATGCGCGTCGTGCGAACCGCAATCTGATACAGATCCTGCCACGAGAGTGCGCGGTAAAGAACGCCGCCAACGAACAAAGAATATGCCACGGCGATGGCGGCGGCCTCTGTAGGCGTCGCAAATCCGAACAGGATTGATCCCAGGATAAAGACAGGTAGCAGTGCAGCAAGAAACCCTTCGCGTAAGGCCGCGGCCACGGCACAGAGCGAGGGCCGACCTTCACCCTTAGGCAGGTTCTTGCGCTTTGCGGTTAGCGCGATCAAAGTCATGCAAACAACGCAAATCAACAGCCCTGGTAATATGCCTGCGGCGAACAGTCCGGCGATCGAAACCCCCATGATCGAGCCATAGATAATCGCCAGGGTTGATGGCGGTATGGTCGGCCCGATGATTGATCCCGCAGCGGTCACTGCACAGGCGTAAGACCGCGTGTACCCGGCCTTTTCCATCGCAGGCACCAGTGTGTTGCCAAAAGCCGCTGCGTCGGCGGTGGCCGACCCGGTGATCCCTGCAAACATCACTGACGCCACCATGTTGGAATGCGCCATTCCGCCCCGTAGCCAGCCAACCAACGCATCAGCCAGTTTAACCAGCCCCGCAGTGATACCCGAACGGTTCATGATTTCGCCTGCCAGAATGAAGAACGGCATGGCCAGGAACGGAAATAAATCCAGACCGGCAAAAACGCGATCCGGTGCCATCGTCATAAACCGAGGCCCCATGTCCAGAATTCCGACGACACCCGCAACACCAATGGAAATTCCCACCGGCATGCCAAGGGCCATCAAGCCAAAGAAAGCGATTGCGACAAGATATACGCCCACGGTCAATCCTTTAGGTCAGGGGTTGTTGCAACCAGAGTTTCGGGGCTGGTTTTGGCAAAAAAATCATGCAGGCCCATCAGCGCAAGCTGCAGACACGCGATGGCGGCAGCCAATGGAACGCCAACAAAAACATATCCCTTTGGGATTGCGTAGATCATCGTCAATCGCGAGAAACCGCGTTCGACAAAACCCAACCCGTACCAGAATAGAACGAAAAAAAATGCAAATCCCATGACATCAAATGCCACCGCCATCCATCTTCGCATCGAAGATGGCATCCGCTCGAAGATGAAGGCAACGCCGATGTGCTCGCGATAAGCAATACCGCTTGAGACAGCCAGCAATGCCATCCATATCATCAGATATCGAGCCAGTTCTTCGGTAAAGGTCAGCGGCAGCGGGATCACATAGCGAACCAACACGCCCAACCAAACATCAAGCACCAGCACCACAAGCAAAGCCACACAAACACGCTCAACAATCCAGTTGACGCGCATGCTCCAAAGCTTGGCTGACTGTGCAATGTCGATCATTTGTGGCATGCCCCCAAGGAAAGAACGAATCCTTTCTATTGATGTTATGATGAAATTGTTTTTTCATCATGTCAAACAAAACTAAAATTTATTTGCACACGAGGTCTGAATGTCTGATGCAACATCTTCCCCCGCCAGCCCATCGCTGACACAACGCATTCATAAAGTGTATGGCGAGCTTCCAAACGGAGAGCGCCGGGCAGCAGACAAAGTCCTCGACATGCCGGGCGAGCTTGCCATCTGGTCAGCATCGGAATTGGCAAAACAGGCCAAGGTTTCCAACGCCACGATCTCCCGATTCGTAAGACGGCTTGGATATCAGACTTATGAAGAAGCACGACGTGATGCTCGGGCAATGCGTGCCGTCGGATCACCGCTCTATCTGGCGGAACGACCGGACCTCGCAGACAAGCCGGGAGGATTGCACGAAATAGTTTCGACGGAAACGTCGCTGTTGAAATCGTCCTATTCTCTTATCGACCCCAGCGTACTAGACGACATAGCGGCGCATCTTGCCAAAGCACGTCGCGTGCGATTTGCCGGGTTCCGGAACAGCTTTGTTGCGGCTGAGTATGGTCGTTCGCTCGTGGCGCAGTTCCGGACTGGCGTCGAGATGCTGAATGCCCCCGGCCAAACTCTCGCGGAGGGGATTGCCAACGTATCTGCTGGTGACATTGTTGTCATTGTCGGGCTGCGCAGACGCCCTGCTGATTTTGAGAAGTTCGTGAAGGCTGTGAGTGCAACCAATGCCGATGTTGCCTTGCTATCCGATCCCAGCATCCGTGAGGCTCCCGCGATGGCGAGATGGAACCTCACTTGCCTGGTTGAAACGTCCCAATCACTTGATTCCTATGCCGGTGCAATTTCTGTTTTGCGGCTGCTTGCACTCGCCTCAATGAAACATCTCGATGCGGAAGCACGCCGACATCTAGAAAAGATTGAGGCGATCCACGAGTCTTTGGGCGAATTGGACAGGTAGCAATGGATTTGCTGCAACCCTACAATATCCTTAGAAAACAGGCAAGATGATCCGGATCGTACGGCCTGTGAAGTCGAACAAAAGGTTCATGACAATTAGGTGACCTTGAGCGTGCGTACTTGCCGCAAATTGTTACACTCGACTGTGTCACTAGCTCAATGATTTTAACATATATAGAGACTTAGAAATGTCGGTAGTTTGTTCCGGAATCGTTTGGTTTCAACACCCGAAAAGCAAGACATCCTGACGCTAATGAGCATGAAGTGAAAGTCTGGAAAATCCGCGATCCGGGCCCTAGGTTTAAGAAGAATTGTGCTGGCGCAGTGAATGGCCGGTTCGGCAGGCTGCACCGCAGCATCGTAATTGCGCGATGAATGGCAGGAATGGGCCGTCTTTCCCACTTCGCCACAGAAAACGAACGGCGGTTTCGTCCACACAGCGACGGTTAGAGCCTATCGCACACAAGGTCCGTTCTCCCTGTCAATCCGGTCTTTGGACACTGCCAGATTGTCCCCTGTTTGCTCGCAGGTACTGTTGTTCCACATAACCAGTGCAATCGCTCAGTTCGAGCGTGACAGATTAACAGAGCGTCGCTCAGTGGGGATAGCGAAGGCGAAGGCTGAGGGGCGATACAAAGGCCGTGTGCCGACCGCACAGCGGAAAGCTCCTGAAGTATTGGATTTCTACAAACGAGGCTTCAAACCCGACGAAATCGCCACGCTGGCCAAAGTGTCGCGTGCTTCAGTCTACCGTATTTTGAAAGATCATCGTGACGGGCAGTCAATGTAGGATCACGGCTAACGCCGTCCATCCCTTGCACCCGGCACACCACCTCAGCAGACACACAATCTCAATGAAAACGATAACAGGCTGACTTACCGCCCGCGTCAGCGGGAATAAATATTTAAAAACTAAAGTTTACTGGGACCCATCTAAGGGGTACCCGCATAGGCTGTATTCGGGTTGGTAGCTGAGAGCCTACCACTGAATCGAAAAACTGAACCTAAACATCTGCCCGTGTTCCAATCGTGAATCGCCGCCAAAAATATTATACAAAAATCAGCAAACTATACCACGACAGTAGTTGAAGAAACTAAGCGCCGTTTCCGATCAAGCTATAGAGTCTGGGGTTAAGATCAAGCCGCGTCGTAACCTTCAACAACAGCTCCTTTTACTAAGTCGCGGGCGAATTTTTTTGCGGCTCTCAAGCTTTGTTTGTAGTCATCAGCAGCCATTGACAAGGATTCTGGAGTAGTTGCTCGATCCAAATCGTCAGCAGTCCAATCTTCTGCAAGGCGCTTACTCAAAGCAAAGCAGGCGTGTTCAGCCGCATTCTTTGAACTTAGCCAGATCTGCGTCATTCGGAAGCCCCAGATAATCGGCCCAGTCCTGCCAGTAATGATAGCCTTCCCAGGCGAAGGCCGTTCCGTCGAAGGTTGAATAATGCATTCTGATGATTGCGCAGGATCCAGCGGTCGAGCCATGGCCAATCTGTGAATTTCAATCGAGCGACAAGGTCTTCCAACCCGCTTTGGCCATTTCAAACGCAATGGCAGTGCCTATCACACCTGTCCCGATGATGAGAGCATCATAGCTATCTTTCATGACAATTCTCCCTTGCTGGCGGCCATCGCATAGGCCACCGCGCCTTCAATTTCAGACTGCAGCGGCACGCGCCCGGTGAAACCAAGCAGATATTCCGCAATGCGATCGGACCGTTCTTCCATCGTTTCCTGTAAATCGGCGGCGTAGTAACCGATTTGCATGTAGTAGAGGATACGCGCACGCGTGGTTGCTTCTTTCGTTTCGTAACCGTAGCGCGCGTACATTTCCGACAAGACGGCTAACCGCCGCTGATCAGATTGGTCGAGCAGACGGCGAACCTTTCCTGATCTGCGGGACCATTCCCGAATAGCAAAATCAAGCTGCGGATCAAAAAGCTTTGGATTTACAAAGCACTTGAAGACGTTGCAGACCGCCCCCGTAATCGTTTCAGCCGGGCTTTCGGCCTGATTAATCATGGCTGCAGTGTTGGTTTGTTGCCAATGGTCAAGCAACGCATCAAGCAGATCTTGCCGGCTTTTGAAATACCAGTAAAAACTTGATCTGGAGACACCCAGCCTTTCGCCGAGTGTTAGCACCTTAACCTGTTCAACCCCATCACTGACCAGAATATCCATTGCGACGTTCAGCCAATCTTGCCGGGTGACTTTGATATTGCCGACCAGGGGCTTTTTTCCGGGGTCATCCCGATGCAAGAGTGTCGTCACTTTTGAATTGGTCATGGTTCAGCTTTCTGGCAGTGCGCCGCCTTCTTTCGTCCGCTTTTCGATATAGTTTCGCAACGCCTCTGCACGGCTAAGGTCAACATCGGGGCCTGCTCCATGCTCAAGAATGTTTTTCCAAATACCCGTTGCCCTTGTTGTTGTGTCAACAGCGCCACGTTCGGTCCAGGTGCCAAAATTCGAAAGGTCACTGACCAGAGGTTCATAAAATTCAGTCTTGTATCGCGCGCGCGTGTGGGCAACCCCAAAGAAATGCCCTCCGGGTTGCACCTCTGCTAGTGCTTCCAGCGCAATGTCGCTCGCATCTGCACCAGTGTCTGCGCAAAGCTCTGCTACCATTTGCAAAACTTCCACATCCGTAATGAGCTTTTCGTAAGAAACGGTTAGCCCTCCTTCAAGCCAACCTGCTGAATGAATGACGACGGTGGCACCTGCCAAAAGACATCCCCAGATACCGAACTGAGTTTCATTGGCGGCCTGCACATCGCTTAGGTTTGCCGCACTTCCGCTGGCGCAGCGCCAGGGCAGCCCCAACATACGCGCAAGCTGCCCCGCAGCTAACGAGGCTTTGAAGTGTTCGGGTGTGCCAAACGCAGGTGCACCAGATTTCATATCGACATTTGACGTAAAGGTACCATAGCAAACCGGGGCTCCGGGCCTTGCCAGTTGCGCAAGGGTAATCGCGGCCAACGCCTCTGCATGGCTAAGCGTAATTGCCCCGGCCACAGTGATCGGCGCCATGGCACCCATCAATGTAAAGGGTGTTATAATTGAGACCTGCCCGCCACGGGCAAAATCGATAATCCCTTGTGCCATCGGAACGTCTATCTGGCGCGGGGAGTTCGTGTTGATGATCGTATAGCTATGGGCCCCATCGTGAAACGCGTCGTCAGAAAGTCCGCGAAAATCGCGGAGCATTTCAAAGCATTCCAAGACCTGCGGGGTCCCGCGGGAAAAGATAAATGGCACTTTATCTGAAAGCGTTAGCTGCGCGTCCATCGTCGCATAGTGACGAAGGTTCATCGGAACATCTTGCGGCTCTATAAGCGGCGGAACCATGTGGAACACATCAAAATGCTGGGTTAGCTTTGTTAGTTCGCGAAAGTCACGCTCTGTGCCGGGGCGACGCCCCCGTTCCAGATCTGTCGCATGCGGGGCACCTGCGCCGGGCTGAAAAACCAGATTTCCTATTTCCAGCTTTATATCACGTGTCGGGGCACCTCCGGACATTGGAATGGATCTGGGGGCAGATTCCAGCGCGGCGAAAACCATGTCGCGTCCGATGCGCACCATTTCAGTGCTCTCGTCCACAATAGCGCCACCCCCGCGATAAATCACCCGGGCTTCTGGCAGCAGCACTTTGAGACCGAGAGTCTCCAAAACCTCCAATGCTGCTTCGTGCATTGCAGCGATCCGGTCCGCCGAAAATATATCCATCGGCGGGAAGGGATTGCGCAGGTTGCGATAGTTAACTTTGCGACGCGGTGTTGCGCCATCTTGGCGGCTGCGCCTTCGTCTCGTTTTTGGGGGCAAGGCGGCGCTCTCAGTCATCCCCGCATGGCCTTTCCTTCAGGGTCAAAGGGCGAAGCAGGTATGACGCGTGCCTTGCGTTCAACCCCGACCACGTGAACTGATAACTCTGAACCTTCAGCGGCGACATCCGAGTTCACCAGCGCCATGGCCAATGATTTGCCAACCGTATGACCATAGCCGCCCGAGGTTACAAAACCGGCTTGGACACCATCGTTCCATATCGGCTCATACCCGCTCGCGTCAGCATCACCGGTATCAACTTCCAAAGTGACCTGAACTTGGGCAGGTCCTTTGCCGTCGCGTTCTGCTATTGCAGCGTCCCGTCCAATGAACGCTTCTTTTTCCCAGTCGATCCAGCGATCCATCGCTGTCATGCCGGGGGTGTAGCCTTGCGTGAATTCAGCCGACCAGATGCCAAAGCTTTTTTCAAGGCGCAGACTAAGCAACGCATTAAACCCGTATTCGCGAATGCTTTCTTCAGCGCCAGCCTGCAAAAGCGCCCGACGCAGGGCGATATGATCACCCATCCGGCAGTTGATCTCAAAGCCAAGTTCGCCCGCAACGGACATGCGGGCCACCTTTGCGCGGATCAAACCGATGTCAAAGGCACCGCACCCCATGAACGCCAGATTGCCGATAGAGCCTTCTGTCAGTTTTTCAATCACCGCGCGTGATTTTGGCCCCGCCAGCGAGAACCCGGCGGTATCTTCCCCCAAATCACGTAAAGTCACACCGTCTTCCATGTGGTCGGTGAACCAGCGCATGTGCCATGCTCGAAGGTAGTATGACCCCATGATCCACCATGTTCCGCCACCCCAGTTGAACAGGGTCAGGTCACCCTTCAGCCGACCATCATGACCCAGCATGACGGCAAGTCTTGCGCGCCCCGGTTTCGGTAATTTCGTTGAAAACATCCGGTTCAGCCAGCTTTCGGCGTTTGGCCCGCTGACCTCAAACCGGGAAAATCCGGAGATGTCCAATAGGCCCACACCATTGCGCACTGCTTTGCATTCCTTCGCGACAATATCGAATGCGTTAGACCGTTTCAGTGAGGGGGTTTCTTCAAACCCCTTTTCCGCAAAATAAAGTGGTACTTCGAGATCCCAGCTTGCCCCCCACTTGCAGCCCGCTTCTGTCATCTCGGAATGTGCCGGGGTCATCTTCAGCGGACGGCCCGCAGGAAGTTGTTCGTTAGGATAGGTCATCACGAAGCGACGGGTATAAAACTGCCCGGTGGTTTCCTTGATGTACTGCTTGTTTTCCGCAAACACGCCGTAGCGCGCAACGTCCATGCCATAAACATCCGCTTCGGGTTCGCCGTGGATCATCCATTCCGCAAGGCTTTTGCCAACGCCACCACCTTGCAGGAAACCAGCCATCACGGCGCAGGCGCTCCAGTATCCGCGCTTGCCGGGGACCGGACCAACCAATGGATTGCCGTCAGGCGAGAAGGTGAAGGCACCGTTGACCCATGTTTTAACGCCGACATCCTGCAAACAGGGGTAGCGTTCAAACCCCATGATCAATTCTTTTTCTATCCGGTCCGTATCTTCCTGAAACAGCTCCATGCCGTAATCCCAAGGCGCACCGTCCATCGCCCAATGTTCGTGGTTGATTTCGTATATGCCAAGCAGCAAACCCTTTTGATCCTGACGCATATAGGTGAAACCTTCGAGATCCACGGTCATCGGCACTTCGAAGTCCAGTTCTTCGAGCGCCGGTATAGTGTCGGATACGAGGTAATGGTGCTTTAACGGCGAGACTGGCAATTCAACCCCTGCCATGCGCCCAATCTGTTTGGCCCAGAGGCCGCCGGCGTTGACCACATGTTCGCAAGAAATCGTGCCCTTTTCAGTCACAACTTCCCAGCCTTCCAGCGTCTGGTTCAGTTCCAGAACACGGTTGTGTTCGATCACTTCGGCGCCGTTCTTTTTGGCGGCGCCGGCATAGGCATGCACGGTACCAGTGGTGTCGATGTAACCTTCGCGGTCGGCCCACATACCGCCCAGCAAGCCTTCGGTCGACATAATTGGGTTCAGTTCCCCCGCCTCTTTTGGTGTAACAAGGCGGCAGTCGTCGATACCGATGGATTGAAACACGCGATAAGCTGATTGCAGCCATTCCCAACGATCAGGCGTTCCTGCCATGGTTAGGCCGCCTGTCATGTGCAGGCCGATGTTCTGGCCGCTCTCTTCTTCGATTTTTGGTAGCAGGTCGATCGTATAGGCCTGAAGCGCAGCAATATTCGGGTCGGCGTTCAGTGCATGAATACCACCCGCCGCGTGCCAGGACGACCCGGCCGTCAGAACAGAACGTTCGATCAGGCAAACATCCGACCAGCCCATTTTCGCCAGATGATAAAGAATGGAAGACCCAACCACCCCACCGCCGATAACCACAACCCGATAATGTGATTTCATTTTTTTCTCCCTGTCGAACACTCTGGACAATTGTGTCCAATTCTAAGTGATAGGGTGTCAATTTTGGAGATTCGTCAACAAAATTTTAGATAACGAACTGATCGCAGACGCTCTTATGACTGTCCCAAAGTACACATGATCCCGAGAGTTGACTGAAATCACTATTCTAGAAATGACACTACTCGTCGGTTGAAACCGATACTTTTGGGTTTTCAATTTCACATTTCAAAGCCTCATTTGCGCCTTGGTCTTTCAGAAAGGGCGCTGTATTTGTGAATGGGTCGCGGCAAGTGTGTTGAGACTACTTCAGATTCAGAAGTATAATTTCCAGGGGCTTGGATGTGGGTTTGCACGCGCAACGAAACTCTCAAGAAGGTCTACACGATCCGATGATCACTTTGTCTGGGCAAAACGCTGCATTCCTCGCAAACATGGGTGTTAAAGCAGAGGGCTGGCGTCAGTTACCGGCTGATGCATCCTCGCGCCGGTATTACCGAAACTCGGAAACGCCGTTTGGCCCAGCGCTTTTGATGGTGACAGGCGCCGAGGCTCCTGAATTCAAGGCCTATGTCCAAATTGGCCGACACCTTGAAAATCTTGGGCTGTCCGCGCCCCAAATTTATGCTGAAGACGCCTCGCTCGGACTGGCGTTAATCGAAGACTTTAGCGACCAAACTTACACAAAGCTTTTAAATGACGGTTGGGACGAAGCAGCGCTCTATGAACTGGCGATCGATGTGCTTGCGACGTTGCACGAGCACCCCAAAGCAACCGGTGTTGTAGTGCCCTTCTACGATATGGAACCCCTGATCAAAGAAGCAAACCTGCTGTCAGAATGGTTCGCGCCGGAGGCTCAGCGCGACGCCAATCTCGTTACGTTTGGTGCGCAATACGAGGCGCTATGGCGCGATGCCCTCAGCGATGTGGCCGCGCGGCAAGACACGCTCGTTCTTCGTGATTTTCATGTGGACAACCTGATACTTCTTAACGACCGCTCTGGTGCGGCATGTTGCGGGTTGCTCGATTTTCAGGACGGATTAATCGGGTCATTTGCTTATGATGTCATGTCACTGGCGCAGGATGCCCGGCGCGACTTGTCAGACGGGCTGGAAAGCCATCTGCTTCAACGCTACTTCAATCTTCGACCCGAACTGGATCAGAAATCGTTCCTGCAAGACTTTTACATTTTGGCAGCACAGAGGCACGCAAAAGTCGCCGGAATATTTTTGAGGCTTAGTCGACGCGACGGGAAAGATACTTACCTTAGACATATTCCGCGGGTTTTACGGTTGCTTGACCGTGCATTACACGCCGCAGGTCTGGATGAATTGAAAGAGTTTCTGGATACTTCTCTGCCGGGATGGCGCGATTTCAAACCGGCGCCAAACCCAAAGGGTACGATTAATTCCTGATCTCAGAATTCCAAGCCGAAATCTTACCTCGCACTGCCGATCTTAGCCTGCAGATGGACGACTATCGCTAACGCTTCAGAGCCCAGGAAATATACTTACTTACATCAAAAACATCAGACATCAAATTAGTACCCAGCGCGACCGACGCGATCTTTTGGAAAGAAAGAACGGTTTAGGTTTATTTTGATCCCCGTCAATTTTGTGCAAGGGCGTAGCATGTAATCTGTTTCCGGGTAGATTTAGGGGAACACTTATGCGCGCAATGGTTTTACACGCTGCAAATTCAAAGCTCCGGCTTGAACACGTCGCACGTCCATCCCTCAGACCCAATCAGGTTCAAATCAAGGTTGAAGCCTGCGGCGTTTGCAGAACCGATCTTCATATTGTTGATGGTGAATTGACCAAGCCCACCCTGCCCCTGATCCCCGGCCATGAAATTGTCGGACGGGTTGTTGCGATAGGCAAAGAAGCATCCGGTGTTCGCGTTGGCCAGCGCGTCGGTGTTCCCTGGCTTGGCCACACGTGCGGAACCTGCAACTATTGCATTAGCGATAAGGAAAACCTCTGCGATAACCCGGGTTTTACGGGGTACACATTAAACGGAGGGTTCGCCGAAGAATGCATAGCAGATGCGCGGTTTGTTTTCCCGCTGCCGGAAAATGCGGACCCTGTAGCGCTGGCACCATTGCTTTGTGCGGGCTTGATTGGATATCGCAGCCTCAGGCTGGCAGGCGATGCGAAGCGGCTCGGGATTTATGGCTTTGGGGCAGCAGCGCACATAATAGCGCAGGTAGCTGTTTGGCAGGGGCGTGAAATCTATGCGCTGACACGGCCAGGTGACATTGCTGCGCAGGATTTTGCTAGACAGATCGGCGCTGTCTGGGCTGGAGGCTCAGACGAAGCACCGCCCACATTGCTCGATGCTGCACTGATCTTCGCCCCGGTCGGGGCGCTTGTGCCCAAAGCGCTTAAAGCGCTGTGCAAGGGCGGGCGCGTCGTCTGTGGTGGCATTCACATGAGCGATATTCCTGCGTTTCCCTATACGGACTTGTGGAACGAGAGGCATATAATGTCTGTTGCGAATCTAACGCGGCAGGACGGTGAAGAGTTCTTTCCCCTGGCTGAAAAGGCATGTGTGCAAACAGTGACACAAGCGTATCCGCTGGAAGACGCAAATCGTGCACTCGATGATCTGAAGCACGGTCGATTACAGGGAGCAGCGGTACTAGTCCCGAACTTTGGCACATGAATCCATGCATTCTGCCAGACGACGAACAATCACTATTCTGCCGTAGATTTTGCAAAACTTCTTACAAACCAATCGGCAGCCAAATCTACCACTGAGTCCAGAGTTCCCGGTTCTTCGAATAAATGAGTCGCGTGCGGGACGAGGGTCATCTTGTGGTCACAAGTAAACTGATGCGCAGCATCTTCATTCAGCTTTATCACCTGATAGTCCGCCCCCCCGACTATAAGAAATGTGGGTGCCGTGACTTTAGAAAGCTCCGCACCAGCAAGATCAGGACGACCTCCGCGCGAGACAACAGTGACAATCAACTCCTTTTGCCAAGACGCCGCGACAAGCGCGGCTGCAGCACCAGTGCTCGCGCCAAACAAACCCATCTTTAACTGTGAAAGCTCGGGTTGATCGCGGACCCATTCAATTGCTTCTAACAAGCGTCCGCTGAGCAGCGGGATATCGAATACCTTCTCTCGATCAGCCGCCTCCGCTTCAGTCAGTAAATCGAAAAGCAAAGTCGCAATGTTGCGTTCGGCCAAACGATCCGCAACATAATTGTTGCGCGGACTCAGGCGGCTGCTGCCAGCACCATGTGCAAAAACAACAAGACCGAGTGCGTCATCGGGCAATCTAAGAATGCCTTCCTGTGATTTACTCCCAAGGATAACATTACGTTTTTCAATTTTTACATTGTTCAAGGTGATTTACTCCTAACTCGGCCAGATGAAGCTGCGAAACTTATTTCTGCTTACTCCGATACGGCGGGCGAATTATTGGCGTTCAGAACAGCGCCCTGCCAAAAATTAATCGCATACAAAGTTACTGGCTGCGTCCGATCAAGGTCTGACTTTTATCAAACCTCTCGAAATTCAGGCGGAGGATCCACTGGTTGCGGGATCTCCGGCGTTGGTGGCTGCGGGTAAGGCTCCGTAGGTGAAGGATCTTCATTAGGTTGAGGTTCGGGAACAGGGTCTACCGGTTGGGGGGCCTCAGGTGTAGGAGGCTCCGGCGTTTCCTGGGCTTCTAAAAGGATGTGGTGTGCATCAGCTATTCGAGATGGCGCAACGACAAACGCCACCGTTTGATCTTGTCCAAATTCTAACATGTTCGCAAATTGCCTTTCCATTTCACCACCCTCTTATGGTTCTCCTGTTTGATGTTCAGGCAGCAATAACGTCTTCAAGATGATCCGAGAGGTCCTCAATCGGGATATGCGTCAAGTCTTTGGCGACTTCAGCAAACACTTTGTCTTTTAGAGAACCTTTGATGGCTGCACGCAACGTTCCGAGCATATGCGGTGCAGCAACGAGTATCAGCCGATCAAACGCGGACTTGCGCAAGCCATCTTCCAGTCGCCCGATGAGCGTCGCAGCAAAACTGGCTTCCGCCTGTCGTTTCGGGTCTGGCTGAGCAACAGCTGACTTTCCGTGCCCAAAACGGCTGTGTCCCATGCCGGGTTCATCAGAGTACTCGGCGGGAGGTTCGCTTTCAAAAGTCATGCCTTCGAGTGCTGCAAACCCCTTGCCCGGCCCTTCGTTCACAACCACTCGTGCAACGCCCGCATTTGCAAGAATGACCCACGTCACAGTCGGTTTCATAGTCTTTCTCCTAACGTTGTCTCGCAGCTACAAAATGCGCCAACTCAACGAAGGCGGTGCTGATTTAGATCAATTGTCCTCGAAAAACTTGCTGCACCCCCAGTATTGAACCAGCGATTTGAGCCATTCAAATTCTATACAGTGCAGGAGGTGTTCTAAAGTGTAATACAGTCGCAAACTGAACCTGTGGGCCGGGACAGAAGACACAAATGGCGGTTTTTTTGTTTTCTCGTAGATGTTTTGTGCGCCGGATTCACTTGTGCAGACTGCCGACAAGATAGGTCAGTAAATCATTGAATGTACCCATATGCGCATAATCTGCTTCCGGCATTGCAAGATCAAAACGTTTTCCAAGTGCGGTAACGAGTGTCAGGAAATCGATTGAATCAATATCAAATTCCTCTCGCAAATCAGCAGCAGGGTCGATCTCTGTCACCTCAATGTCTGGCGCGATACGGTGCAGTTCTTCTTTCAAAGCAATTTGAATTTCTGCGGGTTTCATAGCGCCTCCGGAGATTGAAGTTGTTTATCAATAGCCCTGAGGAACAGAGCACCTCGGTGTCCGTCGCTGACCCGGTGGTCGGCAGCAAGTGTGAGTGTTGCAACCTCGCGCGGTACCAATATCCCGTCGTGCACCCATGGTCGGCGAGCGGGCGTCCCAATTCCAATTATCGCGACTTGGGGCGGGTATATGATACCAAACAGTTGGTCGACGCCTCGGTCGCCCAGGCTGGTTATCGTAATCGTCGCATCCGAAAGCTCTCGCGCGCGAAATCGCCCAGCGCGTACACGGATGATCAAGTCACGCATCGCGGTCATCAGTTCATTCAGATCACGGCTTTCTGTGTCATGGATTGCCGGTGCAACAAGGCCACCACCACGAATATTGATCGCCATGCCAGCATGAACCGCAGAGCTTTCATGATACACATTATCAGTGAAATGGCCGTTGAATTCCGGGTACTTCGACAGGGCCTTTGCAACCGCCTTCAGATATAAGGCACCCAGCAGTAAACGCTCTTCAGGCGCCCGGTTCTTGTTTGTTTCTGCAACGAAATTTACTGCGACCGATATATCGGTCGTATGTGAGAGATAGTAATGTGGGATTTCACGCTTTGATCGGGACATTGCTGCCGCAATCGCATCGCGCATCGAGAATTTTTCAGAAGCCACTGTGCCACCAATCCGTTCCTCGACATCGGAGAGCGAGATAATATCATTCGACGCGTTCGAGAGCATCTCCAGAGAGATACCGGACTGTGCCGCCAGACGTCGCGCTGCGGGCGTAATACGTAGCCTTTCGCCTTCTATACGAGGAGTTTTAGAAGACTTGGCTGGCGCGTCTGGAGCTTTTTCAACGCATTCCGGCGGCTGTGGTGCGGCTGCTTCAGCGGTTTTAGCCGCCTCAGCTTTTCGTTCTGGCTTCGCTTCTTCAATCGTTGCGTCTTTGCCTCGGATTATTGCAAGCGGCGTTCCCACGGGCACTTTATTGCCAATCTCAACCAGATAAGACTCAAGCACTCCATTCTCAAAAATTTCAATTTCTATCGCGCCTTTTTGGGTTTCCACCACAGCAACGATATCGCCGCGTTTGACCGTTTCACCCGGTTCCTTAAGCCATTCCACCAGCGTGCCGGCCTCCATATCGGCGCCGAGAGAGGGCATGAGGAAATCGCTCATGGGGTTATCCGGATTAGTGCTTTAACAGCCGTAACAATTTTTTCGGATTGCGGGATCGCGGCCCTTTCCAGATGTTCTGCATAAGGGATCGGAACTTCTTCGCTGCAGACCCGCGCGAGGGGCGCATCAAGATCAAAGAATGCTTCTTCGGCCAATCGCATCCCGATTTCGGCGGCAAGGCTGCCGGTTTTCCAGCCTTCGTCAACCACCAATGCCCGGTGAGTTTTGGCAACCGAAGCAAAAATTGTTTTCATATCCAGCGGACGAAGACTGCGAAGGTCAACAACCTCGGCAGCGATGCCGCCTTTTGCGAGTTCTTCGGCTGCATCAAGCGTTTTAAAAAGCGATCCACCATAGGTGATCAGAGTGATGTCCGTTCCCTCACGCCTGACCATTGCCCGGTCAATGTCTACCGGGCCGGCATTTGCCGCGAGCTGACCCGTTCGGTTGTAGAGCATGACATTTTCAAAGATCAGAACAGGGTCAGGGTCTTCCAGGGCTGTCCAAAGCATTCCGCGTGCATCTTCCAACGTTGCCGGAGCCAGAACACGCAGGCCAGGAATATGGGCGTACCAACCCTCAAGACTGTGCGAATGCTGTGCCGCCAATTGCTTGCCCGCACCGGTCGCCATGCGGATCACGACCGGAACACCAAACTGGTTGTTTGACATATGGCGCAGTGTCGCGGCGGTGTTGAGGATTTGGTCAAGCGCCAATAGCGAGAAGTTGACGGTCATCAATTCGACAATCGGTCGCATTCCGGCAATCGCAGCGCCTATCCCTGCACCCGTAAAACCCGATTCCGACAAGGGTGTATCACGAATCCTTTCTGGCCCGAATTGATCCAGCAAACCTTTGCTAACCGCGTAGCATCCACCGTATTCACCGACGTCTTCACCCATCAAAAACACACGATCATCGCGGGTCATTGCATCCACAATTCCGGCCTTTACAGCGTCCCGATAGGTCGTTTCCGCGGTCTCGTCAGGCACGACGCCGACGGGTGGTGCGGGCCGTTCTTCAGCCATGACATATTTTGTCAAAGACGAGAGCGGTTCATCGGTGCCCGCTTCGGCAAAATTTACCGCCTCTTCTATCTCGGCATCAATCTCCGCCTCTATTGTTTTGACCTCTTCAGCTTTGATAAGCCCGTTTTGTTCTAACCATCCCTGGAATCGAACAATAGGTCCCTTTGCGCGCCATTCAGCGACTTCCTCCTTCGGTCTGTAAAGCTGCGCATCAAACATTGAATGCGCCCGGAATCGATAGGTGCGACATTCGAGAAAATAAGGTTCCCCAGTTTCCAAGATTGATTTGAGTGCGCGGCGGGCAGCCACCTCAACAGCGACGACATCCATGCCGTCAACAGCTTCTACTGTGACATCGTAGCTTCTTGCCTTAGCGCTGATATCAGTTGTTGCTTCAGATCTTCCCAGCGCTGTCCCCATTGCGTAGCCATTGTTTTCGCAAACAAACAAGACCGGCAACTTCCAAAGGGCTGCAAGGTTCATGCTTTCATGAAATTCGCCTTCGGCCACAGCACCTTCGCCGAAGAAACACGCGGTGACCGCGCCGCTCTCTTGCATCTTGTCGGCCAAACCCAAACCAACGGCCAACGGCAAACCGCCGCCAACAATCGCGTTACCTCCGCAGAAATTGGTGTCACGACTGAACAGGTGCATCGAGCCGCCTCGCCCCCCTGCACAACCTTCAGACTTGCCATACATTTCAGCCAAGATCTCTGCCATCGAAACACCCCGTGCGAGTGCATGACCATGTTCGCGGTAGGTTGCTACCACCCGATCCTTCGTTTCGAGTAACGGAATGATGCCAGCGGCGATTGCCTCTTCACCATCATAAAGGTGCAGAAATCCGCGGATTTTCTGCTGCGTATACAACTCGGCACACTTATCCTCAAAACGCCGAATACGGATCATACCCTTTAACAAGCCGCGAACATGTGCGTGATCAAGGCGTGGCTTAACATCTGTCACAGTCATTGTTCATCGCTTTCAAGTGTTGAAATGTCACCTTCCGGCAGGCCAAGCTCGCGGGCTTTCAAAAGGCGCCGCATGATCTTGCCACTGCGGGTCTTTGGCAGGTTTTTCCGAAATACGATCTCTTTGGGTGCGACAGCGGGGCCAAGCCTTTTTCTAGCGTGCCCCAGCAGATCAAGCCGCAAGCCATCCTTCGCTTGATAGCCCGGCTTTAACGCAACATAGGCTTTGACGATTTCGCCCGCAGTTTCATCAGGCAAACCTATCACCGCAACTTCCGCGACGGCCGGGTGTTCCAAAAGCGCGCTTTCGACCTCAAATGGTCCAATCAAGTGCCCGGCGCTTTTAATAACATCGTCACTACGTCCAACGAACCAGTAGTAGCCATCACTGTCACGCATCGCGAGATCACCGCTCAGATACCACCCGCCGCGGAAGCATTTGTTGTAGCGTGCTTCCTCGTGCAGATAGGCCCGCATCATCGAAGGCCACCCTGGGCGCAACGCGAGTTCGCCGATCGCAAGCGGTTCTGTAAGTTCCTGCACGTCCGTAGGTGTCACATTCAGAATTCCAGCCGTAATTCCGGGTAGTGGTTTTCCCATGGAACCTGGCTTCACATCCATGGAAGCGTAGTTGGCAATCATGATTCCGCCGGTTTCTGTTTGCCACCAATTGTCGTGGAAGGGCTGTCCAAAAACCTCGTTACCCCAGACGACTGCCTCGGGGTTGAGCGGCTCTCCTACACTTGCCATAAACCGCAGATGCGGGAACTCATGTCCCGTTGGCATATCACGCCCAGCCTTCATCAGCATCCTGATTGCTGTGGGCGCCGTGTACCAGACATTGACCCCCTCTGTTTCCAGAATGCTATACCAACGCGCGGGATCAAAATCGGCTTCGTCAACAATCATCGTGACCCCGATCACGAGGGGCGCGATGATCCCGTAAGACGTACCGGTCACCCATCCGGGATCTGCCGTGCACCAATATGTGTCTGTCGGCCTCAGATCGAGCGCGAACCGCCCGGTCACGTGGTGCGCCACGACCGCCTCGTGCACATGCACAACGCCTTTCGGCCGACCCGTGGTGCCCGATGTAAAATGCAAAAGCGCCATATCCTCTGGCTTCATCGGCACAGTGGAAAACTCATCAGATGCGGTGTCCATCAGGTCGGTCAGCAGGTTCGTGCCTTCCGCTTCCCCGTCAATCAGAAAGACATTGCGGAGGCTTGGCAATTCGGCCCTGATCCCCTTTACCTTTCGTCTGTAAAGGCTGGCTGAAGTTATCAAAGCGTTCGCACCACCAATCTCCATACGTGCTTTGATAGGTTCTGGCCCAAAAGCTGAAAACAGTGGGCAGAAAACACAACCAGCCTTGAGTGTTCCTAGGGCTGCGATAAAAAGCTCTGGTTTTCGCCCGAGAAGCGAATAGACGCGATCACCTTTCTTTATGCCTTGCGCTTGAAGCACATTGGCAAATTTGTTTGTCAGGTGTGCGAGTTCTTCATAAGTAAACTCTGTCCGCTCTCCGGTTTTGGCGATCCACCTTAAAGCAATTTTCTCGCCTTGGCCCAATATGAGATGTTTGTCGATCGCTTCATGCGCTATATTCAGCGCGCCACCCGGCATAAAATCCAACACGTCGTGTGCTGCCGACCAGGAAAATGTCGCGAGCGCGGTTTCATAGTCAGGCAAGTTTGCTGAGCGGCGAATATTTTCCGATTTTATGATTTTGTTTTTATCCATTGCTGAAGGCTCGAATTTACCAAGTCAGCAGAAGTGTACGTGATCGGAAAGCTTCGTGAATGATATCAGTCAATTTCGGGCCAAATCGTTATTTCTAAGATTTTGAATCCAATGCCTATTGGCACTGCAATCAGGTATCAATTTGGCAAAGAACGCAGTGACGAATTGACCATCGTCAATAACAAAACCCCTGCTGTCGTTCATAATGCAGCAGTTTTTCGATGGAGAATTGTCGTGGAAATCTCAAAAGCTATGCACAGAAATGCTGATTGGGTCAGCACCGAAACTTCAGTAGCCGATATCGCTAAATTACTAAAGAAGAACGACATAGGTGCAGTTCCGGTGCAGGAAAATGATAAGTTGGTTGGAATAATCACTGACCGGGACTTGGTTCTTCGCGTAACTGCTGAGGGTCGTGACCCGGAGAAGACAAGTGCCAAAGAGGTGATGAGCCAGAATGTCATCTACTGCGAAACGCACCAGACTGTAGAAGATGCAATTCATCTGATGGACCAGAAAAAGATCCGCCGCCTACCTGTTTTGGATGAAAAAAAACAAGTTGTTGGAATGCTTTCTGTGGGCGACATTTCACATTCGGTAAGCCGTGAACTGGTTGGGGAATTGATGCACGCTGTTTCTGATCACCACTCGTGAAGCCTGGGATTTGATCGAGGTTCTGCAATACTACGCTCTGGAAAGTAAAAAAACTTAGTACTATCAGGATGATCTTACGCGAGCTTTAGACGATGATTTTGCCGAGGGTCACCAGGACTGTCCTTGTCACGCGCGAGGTTGATAAATGCACTATAGCACTGGTATCGATTCAAAATCATGCGGCACTTTTTGGCGATGCCAATTCTCGTAATCTTTTCTTACTTGTGCTTCGTAACGCCCATTCAAAGCCGGCGATTATCGAAATTATGTGAACCCTTTAACCAGGCGATCATGTTAAATTGTATTTCCTTCAGACAGCGCACCAAGACAAATACTAAATTCTATTTTAGATAGAATTACTGGTTTATAGTTTCTTTAAAATTGTATTTATAAGGGTGACACGCTCAACCCAATCGGATACCAACTCCGAAAATCTACCTGGGGGTTTTCATGTTTCTTTTTTCTATCGAAGGTTGTTATTTCATTTCAACTACCTATGCCCTGGATGCAGTTGGCCGACATCCTAACATTTCGTGCCAAAATATCGAATTTACTGAAGAAAATCAGTAAAGGCTAAACATCAAAATCCGCACTAAAGAAACTACCTTCCGATAGGAAAGTTAAATGGTAGCAACAAAGCTGAAAAAATCCATTCATGCCGCGCGAAAGACAATTTTTGCTGCTCTGGTAAACCAACTTCACAAACGGAAAGAAATGATCCCTTTTAAGAGTGATTTGGTTAGCGCCAAAGGTTTCTTGGAAGTGGTTAAGGTCTGCAATAGCCGCATCCAGATCGAGGGTTGGGCAAACACGAAAACTTTGCGTTTCAGGTGTGCCGGGCTGCAGAGAATCGTGACACCTGATCTACATCGTGGAGATCTAAAAGATATACCAGAACATCACAATTTTCAGGCGGCAGGCTTTACAGTTGACATGCCTTTTGGGCCAGAGTTGGAAGTTCAGTACTTTTCGGCCGGTCGATGGAAAGAAGTAGCTCAACTATCAACGATTGGCAGACCTGAATGGCTGCGTGCAATTTTTCATCTGGCCCTGATCCTGCTGAGAATTGGTGTGACTCGTCCGCGCGCACTCATTCAGTATTTCTTGTTTGGCGACAGGCTGGCTGCAGGCGAACTGGAGCGCATGCTTATCCCGCAAACATCAAAACCTGCGCCCGCCAGTGCTTGAAACCTTATTAGAGAAAACGAAAATTACTGGTACTGAAATTGGGGGCTAGACAAGGGCTGCAATTTCGAGGCCGAAGACCGCTTTACGCAACTGCGCCGTATCAGTCACCAGTTGACCATGTGGGGGTTTCTGCTGTGCTTTGCAGCCACTGCTTCAGGCACGATCCTGCACTATGCCTTTGACATGCCCGCGCCTTATGGCCTGTTGACGCTGCCCAAACTTCTTGGAGTCTCGGGTGGAGTTCTGTTGACTTTTGGAGCAGCTAAGCTTGCTTGGCTCAAACCCAAAGGAGACAAGACCCTTGGCGATGTTCGGGTCTGGGGGGGTGAAATGGTCTTCATCCTGTTGCTGCTGGCCGTCGCGGTGACCGGGCTAATGCTCTACGCTGTTGGAGGCTCAGTTTTGATGCCCGCACTCCTGACGCTGCATCTTGGTGCTATTCTGGCCTTCTTCCTGCTAATGCCATTTTCCAAGATGGTGCACGGGTTTTATCGCCCCACCTCGCTTGTGCGCGACGCGCAACTCAAATGAACACCTACATGCAACAGCTTTCCTATCACGCCGTATGAACGAGGTTTTACCAGATTTACCGAGATGACGTGACCGCGCTGCAGCGGCCCTAAGAGGGGTGTAAAAGGCTGCTTTGGGACGTCTTTACATGTGGTTAGGAACTGGCACGATGGACGCGCGTTTTGTTATTCCTGAGTTGGAAAGCAGTAACATCCAGCGACATCACTGGAATTAGGAATTACGTTGCTGATCAATCCCTAACTAATATAACATATGTTATATTCTAAGCAGCAAGACGAATCGCATGGATCCGACGTTAAGAATCAAGACTATTGCAGCATTGAAAGAGGGGATTATGCAGTTTTCACCTCAGATGAAAATTGCGGCAAAATATGTCCTGGATCATCCCTCGGATTTCGGTTTGGATCCAATTCGCGACACCGCGCGCAAAGCACGCGTCAGCACATACACCCTTGTAAATATGGCTAAAACACTCGGGTTTCGAAGCTATGATACATTTCGTCAACCGTTTCGTCACGCGCTTGTGGCTGGCGCAACTCTGCGAAATAACCCTGATTGGCTCACCGATATTCGTGTGCAGTCGGAATTGGGACCAGTCTTTGCAGACGCCGCAAAAAATGCGCTTTCAATTGTCACACATTCATTGGAACGTCAGCAATTAGATGAGCTAGAATTGATTGCAGATACACTTTTCTCTGCAAAAACGGTGTATTTAACTGCCGTTAGGTCAAGTTATGCGGTCGCCTATTACTTACACTATGTTGGTCGGATGGCGCTGCCATCTCTGCAACTCATTCCACAACATCGCAACAGCGCTATCGACGATTTGAATGAAGCCAAGTCAGGGGATGTTTTAATTGCAATCACGGTAACTCCCTATTCCAGGGAAACGATCGAGGCCTGTGCTTTCGCCAAGAAAAAAGGCGTAAAACTCCTGTTAATCACAGATTCTGAGTTTGTTTCGCCTCAGCTGAATCCTGACCACACATTGATCGCATCAATGCTGAGCACGCATAACTTCGGATGTTTTTCGGGTATGATCGCAGTGGTAGAGATACTGTTAGCCCTGCTGATGCATCGCGGTGGTCTTGGGGCCAACGACAGGATCAAATCTTATGAAAAACTTCGATTAGAGAATAACGCCTATTGGTTCGCACAAAAAAAACATTAGTTTTTTCGTGACATCCTCGAACACATTTAGGACCCTCCCCGTGTAAAAGACGTGCGTTTCAACGTCTCACTCAGGGAGAATTTCATGATACACAGCAAATTATTTTGCGGTCTTGTGGCCGCAGCTTCGATTGCATTTGGTGGTGCCGTGTCTGCACAAGACCAGCAATTCATCTCAATCGGAACAGGTGGCGTTACTGGCGTTTACTACCCAACTGGTGGAGCAATTTGCCGTCTGGTGAACCGCGACCGCAAAGAGCACGGAATCCGCTGTGCAGTGGAATCCACAGGTGGTTCGGTTTACAATATCAACACCATCAAAGCAGGCGAGCTTGAGTTCGGCGTTGCTCAGTCAGACTGGCAATATCACGCATATAACGGCACATCCAAGTTCGAGGACAATCCCTTTCCTGAAATCCGGGCAATGTTTTCTGTTCACCCAGAGCCGTTCACTTTGATCGTACGAGCTGATAGCGGTATTACTTCTTTTGAGGAACTCGCTGGTAAGCGCGTGAATGTCGGCAACCCAGGTTCCGGACAACGTGCAACAATGGAAGCTGTCATGGCGGCGTTCGGTATCGGCATGGATGATTTCGCGCTTGCAACGGAATACAAAGGATCAGAGATGGCCAAAGAGATCTGCGACGGTAACATCGACGCGATGATCTACACCATCGGTCACCCAGCTGCCGCGATCAAGGAAGCAACGACAACTTGCGATGTAAATTTGTTGTCTGTATCGGGAGCGCCAATTGATGCGCTGATCGCTGACAACCCATATTACCGTACGGCGACTATTCCAGGCGGCATGTATGCTGGCACAGATGACGACACCACAACATTCGGCGTTGGTGCGACGTTCGTGACCTCTGCCAATGTTTCTGACGATGTTGCATACGTTGTAGCAATGGCGGTTCTTTCGAATCTGGACGATTTTCGCGGTCTTCATCCTGCTTTCGCAAACCTTGATGCTGCACAGATGATTAGTGATGGCTTGTCCGCACCTCTGCACCCAGGGGCTGAACGCGCCTATAGAGAACTGGGCCTGATGCAGTAGCGGACAACTGTTGATGTCTTGTAAAACCTAACGCCAGCGCATCGCCTCGGTGCGCTGGCGTTTTGCATAATGTAAACGTAATTCGACGGGGGTTAGTGAATGACCGATAGTGCAACCAGAACCGCAGAAGATATGGTGGCCGAAGCCGACACCGGCGCGCGTAACGCAGGTCCCTTCGTAACAAAATTGATCTTTAGTCTTTGCATCATATGGTCGTTGTTTCAGCTCTACATCGCGTCGAAATTGCCGGGTGTTCTGGCCCAAGCAACAGGCATCAGCATGATGGCAAATATCGTAGCACAAGCGCGCTACGTGCACCTTGCTTTTGCTCTTGTACTGGCGACTTTGGCATTTCCGATTTTTGGCCATCGAAACAAGGTGCCTTGGTATGATTGGGTTTTAGTGGCGCTTGGTTCTGCGGCGTGCCTGTACCTTGTTGTTTTTCGGTTTCAGATCGCTGACCGACCTGGTCTTTGGTCGACCTCTGACATTGTAATGTCTGGTATCGGGATGGCTGCCCTGATGGTTGCTGTTTTTCGTTCGCTTGGGTTGCCACTTGTCATCATTGGCTCTCTGTTCCTCGCGCTAGCTTTCTTTGGTGGTTATTCTGAATGGATAGGAAGCATTACAAACTATGGCGGTTCGTCATTCAGTAAAGCGATGGGGCACTATTGGATGCAAACCGAGGGCGTCTTTGGTGTCGCCTTAGGCGTCTCAACATCGATGATCTTCCTTTTCGTGTTGTTCGGTGCGTTTTTGGAAAAAGCCGGCGGCGGCAACTGGTTCATCAAGGTTGCCATATCATTGCTTGGTGCGCTTCGCGGCGGTCCGGCAAAGGCTGCTGTATTGTCTTCTATGATGACCGGAATGATATCTGGCTCATCCATCGCAAATACCGTAACGACCGGGACGTTCACGATCCCTCTGATGAAGCGGATCGGATTCTCGCCTGAAAAGGCCGGCGCTGTCGAGGTCGCATCATCGACCAACGGGCAATTAACACCGCCTGTTATGGGTGCAGCAGCGTTCTTGATGGTCGAGTACGTGAATATTCCCTACATCGAAGTCGTCAAGCACGCCTTCCTGCCAGCAATAATTTCCTACATCGCACTGTTATACATCGTGCATCTGGAAAGCCTAAAGATGGGCCTTGAAGGTTTAAAGAAACCAGGACGTCAAATTGGCGTTCTGATGATTCTGATATTGTTCATAACGGGATTCCTTGGCATGGCCGCGATCACATTTCTGGTTGTTGGTTTCCGTGCCATGTTGGAACCCATGATGCCCGGAGCCACCGTGTACCCCGCGCTTGCGTTGCTCGCTCTTGCCTATCTGGGTCTGCTTTACGTTGCTTCCAAATTTCCAGACATTGAGGTCGATGATCCAAATGCGAAAGCTGTGTCAGCACCACGTCTGACGCCTACATTTCTGGGTGGTGCCTATTTTGCGCTCCCGATCTTCGTTCTGGTTTGGAACTTGATGGTTCGCACCGAATACCTTGATCGGCTTTCGCCTGCCCTGTCAGCATTCTGGGCGACTGTTACCATGATCATTGTCGCTTTGACGCACCGCCCCATAAAGGCGGTATTTCGAGGTGAGTCTGATTTGGTAAACCAATTTATGGAAGGCTTCCGCGAATTTGTGGCGGGTCTCGAAGGCGGCGCAAGGAATATGATCGGAATAGGCGTCGCAACAGGCGCAGCCGGCATCATTGTTGGGACGATCTCGCTCACTGGTGCACATCAGATCATCGGACAAGTGATCGAGGTCATCTCGGGCGGGAACCTGATTATTCTCTTGGTACTGGTTGCAGTCTTGTCTTTGATCCTTGGAATGGGACTTCCCACTACTGCCAACTACATCGTTGTGTCGTCACTAATGGCACCAGTGATCGTATCCGTGGGCGCACAATCAGGTTTGATTGTACCACTTATCGCTGTGCATATGTTCGTCTTCTACTTCGGCATTCTTGCAGATGATACGCCACCTGTTGGTCTTGCCGCTTACGCTGCAGCAGCGATATCGCGCGGGGATCCGATCAAGACAGGTCTTGTTGGATTCAGCTATGACATTCGTACGGCCCTTCTGCCATTCATGTTCATTTTCAACACTGACCTTTTGTTAATCAATGTTGGACCGGCAAAAGCGGTCATGGTTTTCTTTGTCTCACTCGTCGCGATGCTGGTATTCGCGGCAGTGACCCAAGGCTACTTCATCGCCAAATCCCGAAAGTGGGAAGGTGCGGTCATGCTATTGGTCGTATTTATGCTGTTCCGCCCCGATTTCTTCCTTGATCAATGGCAAGACAAGTATACTGAAAAGACGGGTTCAGAAGCACTCACTGCGCTAGAAGCATTGCCTGTGGGCTCTTCGGCACGTTTGCGAATTTCGGCTCCTGACTTTGACACCAGCGTTGTTGGATCTACAACGGTCAGCTTTACCCCCGACGCAGAGGGGACTGGAGCTGAGCGGTTGGAAGCGGTTGGACTCTCCGTAGTCGAAGACAACGGTATTTTGACGCTGGACGAACCCTTCCCCGGAACGCCCTACTATGACATCCTGGCGAATGACTATGATTTTTACGGTGAAGAACCAGCCCAGATCGAAGCGGTAGCGATAGAAAATGACCGAATGGCAAAAGAGATATTTTTCATTCCAGCGTTGTTGTTGTTGCTGATGATCGTTACCATTCAGCGACCACGTGCCACTCAACCAGCGTTTTGAGGAGAGATCAAACGTCTTCCCAAGGAAAATTGTCCAGCCGCTCGGTGCCGGTTTCCGTTACCAGAACCTGCGTTTCAAGCTTGACGCTTTCAGAGCCTTGTTCCGCGACAAGGCTTTCGACACAGATGACCATGCCTTGTTCAACCCGGCCCGACATTGCACTCTCATCGAAATCAACGTGAAGCGGAATGACAGGCCATTCATCCGCCATGCCGACGCCGTGGGCGGCCACTGAATAGCGATAGTCGACGTGCTGATCGGGATGCGCCAGCTCTTTTCGTTGAACTCAGCAAAGCTCAAGCTTGGTTTCAGAATATCAAGATTGTGATTGATCTGGTCAAGCGCAGTGCCGTAAACCCGCCGCTGATTGTTGGTCATCGGCCTATAGCCACAGATCCAACTGCGGGAGAGGTCGGCGCAATAACCGTAAGGGCCTGTCATATCCGTATCAAATGAGATCATCTCGCCTTCGCGACACGCTCGATTCGAGCATTCCATGTACCATGGGTTGGTGTTTGGCCCGCAAGTCAGCAACTTGGTCTCCAGCCAGTCTCCGCCAGACCGTGCATTTTCGAAATGAAGATGCGCCCAAAGCTCACGCTCGGTCGCACCGGGGACTGAGTGTTCATAGATCCTCGCCATCCCCGCCTCGCAGACCTGGATCGTCCAGCGCATCAGCTCAATTTCTTCGGGTGACTTGATCGATCTGGCGCGTTCGGTCAGCTCGGTTCCTTCAACATAGGTGAAACCGCGTGTTTCCAATGCATGCAGGCCCGGGCCGCCCAGTTTGTCGACGGCAATGCGTTTATTACCGCCACCGTGCTGGAGCATAAGATCGGCAATTTCATCGGCCCAGGTTTCAACCCCTTCAACGGCCTTGTCGCCCTTCGTCATGAACATCCAGGATACGGCCGTGCGGATTTCATCAATGCCAGGAAGCCCGCCATTCAGGTGCTCACACCCTTTAAATTCCCACAGGATCGCCGGGCCATTGGCCAGGATCATCGCGTAGCGTACCGGGTTGTGGCTGGTCCAGACCTGCATGTTAGAACTGTCGAACGCATAGCGGATGTTAATCGGATCGTAGAGCAGAAGGCCCGCCACATCGTGCAATTCAATCTGTTCGCGAAACCGCCCCAGACGATAGGCCCTGGCTTTGTCCAATGTGATCTGACTGACCGGGCTGATCAAAGGCTTCCGACCCTTCACTATTCAGATAGGTCAGTTTTCGGTCGTCTTTAAAGGCGTTCTGCGTCTGGGTCATTCTGCGCCCCGATATGGAAATGCATGTCATAAGCAAACGATTGCGAAAGCGCCGAAAGTTTAGAAGGGAATCATTCCAGAGGTGCCTTCGGAAAAAGCATGGTTACTCTAGGCTACGGTTCGCCCGTAAAATCCCATCTGCTCATCAGCTGTGAAAGCAACACCGGGCTGTTCATAGTAGCAAAAGATGGCAATCACACGATCCTTCCGTCCTTCTACCGGAACAACGCGATGTGGAGTGTTGACACCGCGAAACACGTTCAAGGCACCCGGTTCGGGCATGATTTGCTTGATTTCCGGATCTTTCCCAGCCAGCACAGCGGCAACCCCGTCGTAATTCTGGTCATCTGCAGTTCGCAGGTCTTTGCGATATTCAAGCTGGCCACCCGTTTCAGGGGCCTGCAGCAGGATTGTCGTGGTGAACTCTGAACGGTCGAAGTGCCAATTCAACCCTTCGCCTGCACGTGTCGCCTGCATGTTCACGCATGCCATTTTGTCATCCATCGGGTACAACTTGCCCTTGCCCATCGTTGCGGCCAAGAAATCGGCAAGGGGTTCCCACTCGTAAACATCAATCACCGGATTGCCGTTCAGTTGATCTGCACAGAGTGTGTGATTGATGGTGTCGGACTTGACCATTGCGGGGTGGTTGTCATCAACTCCGGGCATTGCATCCTTAAAGTAGACATTATGGCGCCGCGCATGTCTAAACGAGGCCGTATTCATTGCGGGTTTTGCCATGTCCGCGGCGGCCTGAGCCACACCCGGTTTGAAAAAACCCGGCAAGTTGAACATGCCTTTGGAAGCAAGATCGGCCCGGCATTTTTTAACCATTGCGACGTATTCTGGGCTGTCCGGGCGGTCCAGCGGGTATTTTTCGAGATCAAGCAGATGATTCATCATGGGTCCTCCATTGCCCCTAATTGAACGCAAATGCTGGACGATCACAACCAGTTCAATTATTAGGTAGCATAAGAAAAACTAGGATCTCCATGCATATTCTCCCTTCTCTGAATGGACTAAGAGCTTTCGAGGTCGCTGCGCGTTGCGGAAGTTTCGTGTTGGCTGGACAGGAACTGGGCGTCAGTTCTGCTGCCGTAAGCCTTCAGGTAAAAAGTCTCGAAGACCATCTGGGCAAGAAACTTTTTGTTCGCAAGGGGAACCGTATTTCCCTGACAGATGCTGGAGAGGAGATTTATCCAAAGCTTGCGCGCGCTTTTGGTGAGCTTTCAGAAGCCGCCCAGATCGTGCGCAGAAACAAGCGTACCCGGCAACTGGTCGTCAGTACACTTCCAGCATTGTCAGAGTTATGGTTGCTTCCAAAAGCGCTGCGCTTCAGTGAGCAAACTGGGGTCTCTCTGGATATCCGGGTTCAGGAAGATCCTATTGATTTCGAGCGGGAAGCTGTCGATTTGCGTCTTACATATGGCTCAACATTTTACACGGAATACCGCCAAATTCCCTTGTTCAGTGGTATCGCAATTCCGGTCTGCGCACCGGCCTTCTGGGAACAGTATTCGGACCCAGAGGGATTGCTGGTCAACGTTCCCGATGCTAAATTAATTCATAATAAATGGGGTCCAAGTTTTTCGAGCGAACCTCACTGGTCGGATTGGCGACTTAAGGCCGGAAACAGGACTTCAGATCCTTCCGACCCGGGTTTAATCGTCAGCGATTTGTCACTTGCAGTATCAGCAGCAAGACAAGAAGCCGGGGTCGCCCTTATCCCCTCCATTCTTGTCAGTTCTGACATCAGCTCCGGTTCATTGGTCTCACCTTCCGCAATAAACCTTCCAATGAAAAAGGATTATGCCTGCGTTTTTCCAAATGCTCGGGCAGAAAGCCCGACATTCAAGATGTTCCTGAATTTCTTGGGCCTGAACTGACTAAGAAAACTTGGTGTATCCTTTTCCGCTATAAGAAAAAAATCCAGCCGACCGTCCGTCGCTAGTGAGTGGTAACCTTGTCCCGCGCTACAGTCATTGGATGATCACGCAGAGAACGACTGTTGTGAGCCCAATCTTACCAATTCTGCGCCGCATACATACGTGTCGAACACTGTTTCCTTGACCGTCAATTGTATGTAGTTTCGAATTATGGAAGCTTTGTTGATCGCGCTAGCAGCGATTGCTGTATTGTTAGTTGCCGCTTTGATCGGTAGCCTTATTTCGAAGAGGGCTGGCTACGAAGCTAGTGAATGGCTGGGTTGGCTGTTCGGAAATGTCGTTTTTCTGTGTGTCTTTGGCGGTGGCGTCTACGTAATCCTGTGGGGCATACGTATACACTATCCTGTTCCTATCCTAGTTGGGTTTGCTATCGTTGTATTCGTTGGCGGGTACTTCTGGTATTCGATTAGGCGTGGTCCCGGAGGCTGAGCGCAGTACGCCAGTTTTGGGCATACACTTGGCCTCGTCTGCATTGGAAGAATCTGGCAAAACGGGGCTGGCTTAGAGTTGGCTGGGACGGCAGACCATTCAGTTTTCTTCATTCTTGAACCACTTCGCCTACGGCCATGTTGAGAAACCACTTGGTTGTCGTTTCCACGTGCGTGGGTTTTGATCATTGAACTAAACTCTGTCGCTGCCTGGCCGCAATGAAACGGCGGGTTCGTTCCGCATGGCGGTCGTTTGATCAGATTGCAGCGAATTTCTGCTCTGAGCCAAGTTGACCGAATTCTTCTTTGCAACGTATGTAGGCTTTCGGCGTCTGGGGCCAATCAGACGTGAAAGCAAAAGCCTCACAAATGCTGCAGCCAATTGATAAGGGCATCAACTCTTTTGGTGCGATTTACAGAGCGCGGTCTGGCCAGAAAACAGCCGTAGAAGTAAGTTCGACATCCGAGAGGCGGACCAGTTACCCGTCCTCGAGTTCACGCACAACCATCGCATCATTTAATGCAATGCCCTGGCCATCAACAACGGCCTGCACCCTGACATTCGGATCAGGGATGATCAAAGTGTCCTTGCGAGTTTGAGCAGGTAACTGTTCTCCAAATTTCTGGCGAGGGGGTCGACACCACAGCGGTCGTTGTTCAAAGCCTGGTTTACGACCCTCAGAAATCCAGAACGCACGCCTAAAGCCGCCATTCACTTGATGGCAAAGAACGTCCCCTTTGCCGTCTGACATTTCAACCAATGGCCGACCGTGACCAAACGGTTGAAATTGCCAACTAAAAACGCCTTATATGCTAAGCTTAAGGAGTGCTGTTCCAGATATCCCAATGCAGATGCCAAACACCGCTGTCATCCGCTTTCCAGACAACAATGTATTTTCCTCCTGCTTGGACCATTCCACCGTTACCATCGGGCGCTGTGAGGGTGTATGTGCCTATTTCATTTGCAATACCGCCTAAATCATCAAGATCAACTGTCGTCAACTTCAGGTCAACCACTCCGGCATCTACATAAGCTTGCCACAATCCTTGAATGGCTTCGCGCCCATCGATGCGGGCTGTATCAGGAGCAAGAAGTGCGGAGTCGGTCGTATAGTGCGACGCAACAGCAGCAGCATCACCGCTGTTGAACGCCGCTTCAAATGTTTCAACGCGCGCAGCAATGTCTTCGGCCGTTCCTGCATATGCAAAAGAAACTGTCGATGTTGCGATTACCGCAAATATGGTTTTGACAAAATGTCCCATAAATCTTCCTTCCTTATTAGGTGCCAATCACGACTGCTCTCTAGAATTTGCCTGATTGAGAATGTACCCGGAGGTACTTTGCCCCAGAAAATTCGGCTTCCGCGCGCGGAAGCTCTCCGTTGCTCAGCTGCACATTTGATAAATTCACGCTCCACTCCAAACCGTGAATAGACGTAAATAAGCAGGCCCGAAGTGACATTCACTCGGTCATACAGACGTTTTCTTGTTTATCGCTGAAGCGTTCTGCATGGGGCCCATTATTAGCGCGAAGCGGCACTATCCCTTCAACGTCAATATAGTAAGAAAATGGGAGCCATTGGTTCATCGTCTGCGCCAACCTTGTGTCTCCGCTGAGAAACAAAGAGCCATTTTCAAGTTCGCGTCCGATGTTCGTCCGCCCCGTCAGTATACCTCCCAAGGAGACAAGGTCGGTTTCTATATAAAGATTGATGTCATAACTTGGTTTTGTGACGCAAAGATCACGCTCTCCGCCGGGATAGAACACTATCCAAAATGTATCGCGTGCCAAGTTCTCATCATTAAAGTGAAACTGAAAAATGACACGCTGTGCCGGAAATTTCTCTGTATGAATTTCTCGGCGTAGCTTCCACATCAGCGCAGATACGTCTGTGTCACAAAGGGCGATTTCGGCAGCGATATTTTGTTGTGCCCAGACCCCTAACGCATTCAGCGCGGGTTCCAGATCAATCGCTTTTTGTGTGCGAAAATAATCTACTGTTCCGGTCGCCTTGTTCTCGACGCGATCCACCATACCAGCAACTTCCAACTCCTTCAGTCGTTTTGACAGTAGCCCCGGAGAGATGTTGCCGACTCCTCGGCGGATGTCGTTAAACCGCGTCGAACCTGCCCACATTTCGGTCAGTACATGGATTGTCCATCGCGGCTCCACAACTTTACAGGCATGCGAAATCGGGCAAATAGCACCGTATCGTTTACTAGGCATCAGCCTCCCTCCTCCTAAGGACAAGGTAACGTTTCTTTGCAAATCGATCTAGTTCAGAAACAGTACCGGAGTTAATTCAGTCCCTACACTACCCAGCCATAGTCACATTCTGCGAACCTATCTGCACAAATAGAAGCAACCAGAACTCTGTAAACTGGAGGTTCAAAATGACACAAACTCAATTCGACCAACCCAGCCGCGTGTATCTTCGGATACTCTTTGTTCGCCTCATTGGCAGTTGCCGAGCGGCAGTAGCAGAAATGCGTACGCGCAGAAACATCAATAAGTCGCTTGGAAATCTCTCCTCGCGACATTTGCGTGATATTGGCCTCATTCCGGACGACGTCAATGCAGCCAACTCTGCATCTCTTTCGCAAGAAGCGGTTACGGATCTCGGCATTAGAGCTCAGATCAGATCAGGAAATTGGTAGGCTGGGTCTGGTTTGCCCCGTTCGCCAAGTGGCCAATCAAGGGCGTTGGCATCTTTTGGCGCTCGACCGACTGTCAGATCACCGCTTAGAGCCCAAAACGTTTGCGGCAAATGCAGGCAAGGCCCGGGATTTGCCCTCTCTTTTGGAGAGGGCCGTGAAGCAAGCGCAGAAAGGCAGGGGCTCACCTTGCAAGATCACTTCCGATCGTGTGCGGGCTTTTCTTTTTTAGTCAGCTTGTTGTTCCAAGCATTGTTGCTAAGACCCAACTCTCTTGGCAGGGGTTTGGTTTTGCCAACGCTGAATTTGCCGCCTTTGTTAAGCAGCAAGAATAGCAAACAGAGCCCGAAAGACCCTTAAGTAATTAAAACAAAACAAATAAAAATTACGCGATTACTCAGATTCTAACTTTTTCTGGAGACTCGTATTTTTCCGCCTTATTAAAGTAATGGCCAAATCCGTGCCGTATTTTTACCTCAAACGGTAAATCTACCCTGTGGATAAGTGATTCGATTTTCTTATGTGTTCCCGTCTAGGTTTGATGTAATCCACTCCCTTAGCGTGTCTAATAAATAAATCTAAACTACTCTATGTTGCATTACTCAGTCTTTTGACGGATGCGCCGCATTAATTTCCCAAAGTAACCTAAAATTGATTTCGGGGGATGTCTTTTCCGAATCCAGTCGAGGCATGACGCCCAAGGCTGATCTCAAAACAAATCCCTAACGGAGGGTTATATTATGAAGATCAAGTTTATCGAAACAGTAAAGAGCTTCTGCAAAGACGAGTCAGGCGCATCCATGGTCGAGTATGGCGTAGCCCTGCTTGTTGTATCCGCTATCGGCGTAACCGCTATGACCACCCTGGGTGGCGGTGTTTCAGCGAACGTCACCACAGCATGCACTGCAATTGGCGTGACTTGCTAAGACAACACACCATCAATCTGCACCGCTAGCAGTGATCAGCGGTGCGGGTTCTATCATCGAATACTGAACATTTGTTCCCCATCCAAAGGAGACAACTATGCGTATCAAATCTCTTATCGTCACGCTTGTCGGGGTCACCATCGCTGGTGGGTCGGTGTTCATGGCAAAGGAATACCTGCGAGATTCAAATGGTGCGGCGATTGCCGCTGCGCCATCGGATATGGTTGAAGTCATTGTCGCCCGAACAGATATCGCCTTTGGTCAGGCAATTGAAACGCATCTTATTACAACGCAATCCTGGCCGCGCGATGCTGTGCCAAGTGGCGCTTTTCTGGATGCAGACAAAGTAGTTGCACGTGATGGTATCTCTCCGCGGCGTGCAACCGGGCATTTGTATCAAGGAGAGATTTTGCTCGACGCAAAACTTGCCGGGTTCGGAGAACGTGTAACGATTGTCCAGAAACTTGGCGAAAACACCCGCGCAATGGCGGTTGAAGTTGATGCCGCGACCGCAGTTGGTGGTTTTGTCACTCCAGGAGACTTCGTTGATATTTTGCTGACACAAGGCAGGGCGCTAGATCTACGTGCTGTTACTGTTCTTCAGAATATCCGTGTGATTGGCATTGACCAGCAGTCCGAAGAAACAAACGACCAACCTGAAATCGCGCGTACCATCACTGTTGAAGTTACGCCCGACCAAGGTCAGCGACTGGCACTGGCGCAGCAAGCCGGAACTCTGAGCTTAACGCTCAGGACGCTTGATGGTGTTGTTGACGAACCGCTCGCGCAGATAGAACTGCGCGATCTTTTCACCGGGGAATCTCCGGTCGAGGAAAGAGAACGGGCGCCAACGATAACGGTGCGCCGTGGGACGACTACTGAAGAAGTAGAAGTCAAGTAAGACCCGCCTGCAGAAATTTGACGGACCTGAAACCCACAAAAGAGGAGAAACAAAGTGCGCAAACCTTTCAGCATATTTTGCTTTCTTCGGCAGGAAGACGGAACGGTCGCCATCCTGTGGGCGATGGGCCTGGTCGTCTTTTTCGGATTGGTAGCGGTTTCTTTCGACATCGGTCGTATCGGTACGACGCAAAGCGAATTACAGTCTTATGCAGATAACGTGGCATTGGCTGCTGCGGGCGAACTTGATGGGAAGAATGACGCGATAACCCGCGCTACTGGTGCAGCAAACGCACTTATCAGCGATACTCGCACCTTCGGGAGTGGTGGAACCGTGCTTTCCGGTTCAGCGGATTACACTTTGACGTTTCACTCTGATCTCCCTTCATCAGACACCGCAGCACTTGGTGCTGACGTTACGACTGATCCTGCATTGGCTGTTTTCGCCAGAGTAGAAGCACAACCAAGTACGGTTTCGATGACTTTCCTGCGCGTGGTGAACAGCCTTCTTGGCACCAATACAAACGCGGTTAACGCTCTGGTAGAAGCCGAAGCCGTTGCCGGGTTTACTCAGGAAGCTTGTGACATTACCCCGCTGATGTTCTGCCTGCCATCATCTGGGTTCAAGGCGAACAACAACATTGGTACCATGATCCAACTGCGTAGTGGTGGGCAAGGCGCTGCGTGGGGGCCCGGTGACTTTGGTTTTCTTGACCCAACAAAAAGTGACCTTGGCGCAACCTGTAAAAACCTGTCTGGGGTAAACCTGCTGGCCTGCCTTGTTGGTGCAGAACTCGGCGTTACCCAATGTTTCACGCAACGGGGTGTAGATACCGAACCGGGTCAAAAAGTGGGCATCGAAGACGCGATCTTTAACGTGCGTTTCGACATCTACAAATCAATCATGAACGGCGAAAAGAACGATCCGGATTACCCACCAGCACCGAATGTTATTTCCGGACTTGTACCGCAAGGCGGGTCCTGTATCGGTCAAAATGAAAATCCATCTCCTGATACAATCGCCATCCCACGTGACACATGCTTTGCTTCTGGCACTTGCCCCTATGCGCGTGTCGGTGACAGTGTCTGGGACCAGCAAAGTTATTTGGACGTTAATCATGACTTAGACGGCGACGGCGTTGGCAGCGATAGCCATCTGCCACAACTGCCGGTAGGGTCCCGGTTTGCAGGCTCGGGTACCCGTTATGAGTTGTACCTGCGCGAAATTGCCTATGGAAATTCAGGCGCCTTGCCTGGAGGCGACATTCTAAGCGGATTGTCAGAAACCGGCCGCCCACAATGCTCAAGCAACATGTCTTCGCGTCCGGAGCGACGGGTGATTATTGCCGCAGGTATCGATTGCGCCGCCCTTGCTGCTGCAGGAAATCCAATCAACGGCAAAGAAACAAATGTTCCGGTTGAAGAGTATTTTGAGCTCTTCCTGACAGAACCCGTTGGTGACGATGGCGCCTCTCCTCCAACGCTTGATCTTTGGGTTGAAATCCTCGGCTCTGCCGGCGGTGACGGTTATGGCTCGGCTGGTACGGGCGGAATCTTCCGCGATGTTGTGCAGCTTTACAGGTGATATGGCATGAGTAAACGCACACTTATCATTTTCCCAAGTCGGCTTCGGCGCTTTCTCGATGCTGAAACCGGGGCAATTCTGGTAGAGTTTTCGCTCGTGCTACCGGTTATGTTGCTCTTCTTTGCCGTTGCCGTTGAATCAACGCGTATGTTCTGGAGTTATCAGACAGCAATATCGGGCGTCAGAGATGCCGGACGTTACCTTGCACGCGTAGCACCGGTCGATATCTGCCTATCCGGCGGATCACTAGCTGGCTATGCCGGCAGCCTGAAGCAAATCGTGGAAAAGGATATTGGTGGAACAACCCTTCTCCCATCAACAATCACGATAAATTCAGTCACCCCAAGCCTGACCTGCGTCACAGGAAGCTACCGGGTAAATCCGGCTCCTATAGCCACTGTCACTGCAAACATGACGATCCAGTTTCCATTTGGAAGCATTCTTGGTCTCTTTGGTAGCGGCCTGACGTCAACGACCACGACGATCACCGACCAATCACGGATTTTCGGGCAATGAGAATCCGTAGCAACATATTCGGTTCTCGCAACCAACTCGGACAACTCGTACGTGACGAGCACGGCGGTGTGATGGTTGAATTTGCGGTGGTCGTCACCGTCTTCTTCTTCCTGTTTTTCACTGTGGTTGACATAGGCCGGCTCGCCTTTTCAGTCGTATTGGCGGAAAACGCAGCAGGTATCGCTATTCGTACCGCAGTTGTTCGCCCACCTGCCTGCCCAGGTGTTCCTGAACGGCACGCACGCGGGACAGCCACGCCAACACCGCGTTTTGGGACATCCTGCAAGGCAGTATCGGGAACATGCGAAGCAGTCGCGACAATCACGTGCCAAGGCGACGCAGCCAACCCAACTGCTTTGGAAATCTGGAACCGGGTTCAGAATCTGCTGCCCGCGAACGCAACGATCGCGAGCCTTCAGTTCTCATACAGCTTTGATTCTAATCTTGGATTTCTTGGCGGCCCCTACACACCGATGGTGAGCGTCGATCTAAATTTACCGCAATTCCAGTTTGCGTCCCCGCTCGGCACACTTGCGACTGCCGCAGGCGCTGCAAGTGCAGGCCAACTTGGTGCGAATATTACCTATCAGAATTTTGGTGTTTCCCTGCCAGGCGAAGATCTTGCCTTGGGGGATTCCGGATGAACAGATCAATGGAGATACCAATGGAACAAGAAAAAAAATCCATTCTAGTCGTATCAGAAAATACGGATTTTTCGCGATCAATCGCGGACATCTTTCGCGCTGATCTGAACATGAATGTTACAACAGAGGCTGCAACATTTTCAAAAATGAATGGGAAAGGGACACGTCTTGCATCAGAGAATGATGTCGTCATTTTTGACGCTGATCCAGACGACGCGGAAGAAACCAAAGCAATTTCTCACATTCTTTCAGGAGATAAGAAAAAAGCGGTTTTTCTTGCATTGACGGAAGATGACATCTCTCTTGTCAAGGCTCGTAAGTTGCAAAACATCGGCATTGATGAAGTTCTTCCTAAATCGATTACTGGCAGCGACTTGAATGAAATTGTTACCGGATCTCTTAGGAAAAATGGGGTGCTCAACCTAGATCAGGCCGATCGGGTAGAAGAAGGTCATGTAATCGCGATATCACAAACGCGCGGAGGCGTGGGCGCAACAACGCTCGCGGTAAATCTTGCACTTTGTTTGACCGGAAAGAAAAGCTTTTTGAAAAAGGCAAAGGGAAACCGTGTTGCCCTGATTGATTTTGATCTCCAGTTTGGAAACGCGCACGTCTATCTGGACCTCGAAGACAATGGCAGTTTTCAGCACTTGCTTGAAACCGGCGATACCCCTGACGCTAACTACATTCACGGAATGCTGCAAAAGCATCCGTCGGGTTTGGAAGTTCTTAACGCGCCTGCCGCTTTAGTTCCTCTGAACTCGTTAACCCCACTTCTTGTTACAAAGATCATTGGTCATCTTAAGGCTGACTTTGATTACGTTATAATCGACCTTCCTCGCGCTATGGTGGACTGGGTTGAACCTGTGCTGCAACGATCAAATCAGTTGCTGCTGGTCACTGATACATCAGTTCCTTGTGTGCGTCAGGCGCGGCGGATGAAAGACTTTTACAGTGAGATTCACATCGGGCTTCCTGTTGAACTGGTCGTAAACCGCGAAAAGAAACCAATGGTTAAATCAGCTCATCACAAAGATGCTGAAGCAGCCTTAGACAGCAAATTCGCACACTGGCTGCCGTACAATCCAAAACTGGCACGCCGCGCAATCGACCTCGGAAAACCGGTTTCTGAAATCGCTCCGAGTTCCAATCTTGGCAAAGGTTTTGAGATGATCGCACGATCTGTGCGGACCGAAATGCCTGTCGCAAAAGCAATATTCGTTAGGGGAGCAAAATAATAATGTTTAAAGAATTCAAGGCCCGTACAAAAAGCTCCGCCGCAAACGTTATCAAGCTGGAAACAAGCGCAAATACGCCAAGTTTCGGCAACGCTTCGATGCCAGAAATTGATGAGAAACTTCAGGCACATCTTGAACTGAAAAGCCGGCTTCACGATGAGCTACTTGAGCGGTTGAACCTTTCAGCGATCGACAAAATCGAAAAATCAGAGTTGCGCAGACAAATTGCCGGTCTGGTGACACGGCTGCTCGAGGACGAAGGTGTTCCCATTCGGTCAGAGGCATTTACGGAACTTGTTGACGAATTGATTTACGAAGTGATGGGGCTTGGCCCGTTGGAGCCTTTGTTGGCAGATCCAACCATCAATGATATTCTTGTAAATTCGCATGAACAGGTTTTTGTTGAGCGTTTTGGCATACTGGAAAAAACCGCAGTACGGTTTCGGAACGAACGCCACCTGCTCAGAATTATTGACAAAATTGTTTCAAACGTCGGACGGCGAATTGATGAATCTCAGCCATGGGTAGATGCGCGCCTTGAAGACGGCAGCCGTGTTAATGCGATTATTCGACCATGCTCTGTCGATGGACCTGCGCTGTCTATCCGCAAGTTTTCACGCAACGCGCTTACACTTGAGCGTCTGGTTGATCAAGGGTCGCTTACCGAAAAGGCCGCGAGTGTATTACGTGGTTTGGTAGAGGCACGGCTTAACGTACTTATTTCCGGTGGGACCGGGTCGGGTAAGACAACGCTCTTAAACGCTATGTCATCCTTTATCGATGAAAGTCAGCGCATTGTAACAATTGAAGACGCCGCTGAACTTCAGTTGCAGCAGGACCATGTTGTGAGGCTTGAAACACGGCCTTCCAACACCGAAGGCACGGGTGCGATTTCACAACGCGACTTGGTTAGAAATGCGCTGCGAATGCGTCCAGACCGGATTATTGTTGGTGAGGTGCGTGGCCCCGAATGCTTTGACATGTTGCAGGCGATGAACACAGGCCACGACGGGTCGATGACCACAGTGCACGCCAACACAGCCCGCGACGCTTTGGGGCGCCTTGAACAAATGGTCACGATGCTGGGAAGCGATCTGCCAATCCGGACGATCAGATCTCAGATTGCCGCCGGGATTCATGTCGTTGTGCAGCTAAGCCGCATGAGTGACGGGCGTCGCCGGGTTATGAGCATTTCGGAGATCACCGGAATGGAGAATGATATTATTACCATGCAGGATCTGTTTGTTTTCCGTCGACTTGGAAAAGGCGAGGAAGGCGAAATCCTCGGCGATTTTGTATCAACCGGACTCCGTCCAAAAAACGCAGAGTTACTTGTTGCGGCAGGTGTTGATCTTGATGCCAATACTTTTCATCGGGATGAGGTGTAGTTATGTTTAGTTTCGAGTCCACCGAAATAATGTTTTTCACCTATGTCGCCATTTTCATTGGGGCGCTTCTTGTTTTTGACGGTTTGCGCCAACTCCTCTCAAGAGAAGAACAAGGCGCCCAAGCACGAAACCGGCGTATGCGCATGCTTCAGGCTGGCGCCTCTAGCGGTGATGTCCTCAATCTGTTTCTCGACGACCGATCACGTGGCAATCACACGTTAAAAATACTTCCAGATTTTTCACGTTTTTTGCGGCAAGCAGGAATTCAAATCTCTCTACTCAAATTCGGACTGGCCTTTTTCGCTTTAGGCGCCGTGATTTTCTTTTTCACGACGCTATTTTTTGCACCGGTGTTTGCGCTAGGGACATCCATATTTTCGGCATTGGTGTTTCCAGCAATGGTCGTTTCTCACATCCGAACCAAACGCATTGAAAAACTTACGACACAATTGCCCGACGCGCTGGATCTGATGGCACGCGGTTTGCAGGTGGGGCACCCGATCAATGTAACGGTCGGCAGTGTCGCGAGCGAAATGCCCGATCCGATAGGGACCGAGTTTGGCTTGATCCAGGACCAGGTCAGTTACGGCGATGAAGTTGCCACTGCTTTTCAGGATCTGGCAAATCGATATGAAATCGAAGACCTGAATTACCTGGCAGTTAGTGTCAGCATCCAGCACGGAACGGGCGGAAATCTTGCCCGAGTGCTCAAGGTTCTCTCAAAGGTAATCAGGGACCGTGCAACAATGCGAAAGAAAATCCACGCAATCTCAGCAGAAGGCAGATTGAGCGCCTTTATCCTGTCTGTGCTTCCCTTCGCTATTTTCGGGATCATCAGCGTGACGACCCCATCGTTCTATGGAGATGTGCAGTCTGACCCTCTCTTTGCACCGTTCATGATCGCAATTGTATCACTCGTTGTTTTACAGGCGATCATTCTTATTCGCCTTGTAAATTTCAAGTTCTGACGAAAGGGGTGAACTTATGTACACCAATTTTATAGAGTTATCAGAAAACTTTGGCGTTTCGTTCGAGCTGCTTTCGCTGACCGGGGTCGGACTTGGGATCATGATTGTTGTCTGGGGGCTTAACGGTGCCCTTGCGTCCCCCAGCGCCGAGAGCAGGCGCATGCGCGTTGCTGGCAATTCGGCTTCAGAAAGTGGGAATTTTAATGTCATTCGGGTTCAGGACAATGACCCAAAAGGGATACTTAAGGCGCTTGTTCCTAAAACGGAAAAGGAACGATCAGTTGTCGCAAAACGGCTGCGTCAGGCAGGTATTCACGGTGAGAATGCGGTTTTTAATTTCTACATTCTGCGAACCCTCCTGGGGTTGCTATTGCCGTCATTTTTTATCGCATTGCTTTTCGTGCCAGACCAATTTGATATCTCAAATCGCTTTCTGACCAGCGTATCAAACCTGTCCTGGGCGCAGTCCTTTCAGATTCTAACAGGCCTTAGCTTAGTAGGTTTTTTTGGCCCGACAGCTTACGTTAAAACAAGCATCACAAAACGCAGGAGAAGCGTTGAGCACGGCATGCCAAATGCGCTCGATCTGCTGCAGGTTTCCATAGAAGCCGGTCTCGGGTTTGACGCTGCAATGACGCGTGTCGCATATGAATTAAAAAATGCATCGACACCTATTTCAGAAGAGTTCTCAATTCTCCAGCTAGAAATTCAGGCAGGTAAGGACAGAGATCGCGCCTTCATGGATATGGCAGAACGCAGCGGCGTCGAGGAAATGACTTCTTTTGCAAATGTGGTTCTGCAATCTATGCGGTTCGGCACGAGCGTTTCTGAAGCTTTATCCGGTTACGCTCTGGATATGCGATTGAATCGGGAACTGCGTGCACAGGAAAAGGCGAACAAATTGCCGGTTAAGATGTCAGCTGTAATGGCTGCTCTGATGATGCCGGTGCTGTTGATGATTTGCCTCAGCCCGGTTTTGATCCGCTGGTTGCGTGTGATGACTGAAGGGTAACCCCCGGAACAACGGGAGAAAATCGAGGCGATACATACTCTAGGGAATGAGACTGGGGTGGGTGGCGGTGCTGGGAGACCAATGCGAACCAGTCTCTAATAGCACAAATTTCAGAACGTCCGGCGGTTGATGGTGCGCTGTCGAGATTGATCAATTCACACGTCAAAGGGCGCAAAGTCGTTGGCGCGTGATCGTTTCCATCGATCAAGATAACCAAATTTATCTTCCTCGTCGCGTAAAAGGAATCCTTCCGGCAAATAAGGATAAACCTCTTCGCCAGTTACCATATCGCGGTCGCTTTCGCGCATGATCAGGTGGTGAGGTAGAAACTCTGAAGGGTGCGAAAGGCCAGCGGCACCAGTTATCTCAGCAAGAGCGAAAAGCGTACCGGCATGGATCCATCCGCCTTCCATTGACTCACCCTCGCTCGGGAAGCACTATATATGCAACAAAAAGAATAGACGCACAGGCCGGTGGGGGGGGGCGAGAAATTTTGGAAATCCAGAGTATCATACCTGCGCTAGGCATGTTTGCCATCCTCGCATGCGCGGCTTTCTTGCTGGTGAGAACCGCGACGGCTTACGTATCCGGGCGGGTTCATCGTGTCCGGGCATCGGCAGAAATCATCGGATTTCTGACAGTCCTCTACATTTCGACCGGCCCTGCGCTTCGCTTTGCCGGAGCTGAAACCCTCGTAGAGCCGACTGAGAGAATGGCTCTTACGGCCATTGCTATCTCCGTCGCGTTCCTTCTGAACGGCGTAGTTCGCGTCGTCCTTTGGGGCGGGCTGCTCTCCGATCACGGGCAAAGGAAAGTTCCTGTCATTGTCACGGAAGGAGTCGGCCTCACGATTTATCTGATCGCCATCCTTCTCGTGATGCACTTCGTGTACGATGAATCTATTGGGGGTCTACTTGCCACGTCTGGTGTGGCCGCCCTAGTCCTTGGGTTCGCAGCGCAATCGACGCTCAAGGAAGTCTTCTCCGGCGTGGCACTCAACGCCACACAGGCGTTGCGGATTGGGGACTACGTTGAGATCGACGGCGTGTATGGTCAAGTCTACGAGATCAATTGGCGTTCGATCTCGGTGAAGAACCCACACACTGACTCGCTCTATATCTTTCCCAATAGTGGCGTTGCTGATCGAACCATCCTTAATTTCAGCGAGCCCACAGGGCGTTTCAAATACTTTGTCCATTTCACCTTGGAGATTTCTGCGCCTCCGGAGCTTGCGATCCGAGCAATCGCCGAGGAGCTCAAGCATTCCAGGTATGTGCGCCGCGATCCCAAGCCGGATTTCAACATGCTTGGGTACAGCAAGGAAGGTATTGATATTCGCATACGCTATTTCTTTGATGGCGACGACCCTTGGTGGGATGCCCAGAACGAAGTCATCATGGCAATCTGGAGCGCAATGAAGAAGCACCGGCTGCGCATCGCGATCAACCGTCATTGGCTGGGTGCAGGCGAAGAGTGGCGGGAAGTCGATGAAAGGCGGAAAACCGACTTTGGACACAAAAAGATCGCTGAACAACTCAGGAAATCAGAAATCTTTTCGGAATGCTCTGAAGAAGAACTATCTGGTTTGGCCTCGGTGGCTAGTGTTGAATCGCTAAACCCACCGGCGTGCTTCTATGAGCCAGGTGAGCCCTCGGATGGGCTCTATTTCGTCCTTAGCGGAAATGTCGCTCTTTATCTGCCCATTAACAAAGAAGGGATGAACGAAATAAAGGTCGAGGACTGCACAAGCGGCGAGATCTTTGGTCTACAAAGTTTCTTGGATGCGACGCCTCGGAAATACCTGGCGCAGGCGGAACAATATTCCGCGGTCGCACACCTGCCCGATGAGGCGTTACGAAGCTTGATATCCGAACACCCTGAAATCTGGGGCAAACTTCAAGACGCACTCGCAGCGCGGGCTCAGCAACGCGAAAAGGATGCGCATGTTGCTCGCAAAGAACTCTTGGCGGCCCACCATGCTGAAGAGCGTCGAAAGCTTTCGGAAGAACTGCGCCAAAACGTAGACGAATTATTGGAACGTCCAACTTTGCACCATTTCATGAGCCTAATGTCATCCAAAGTTCGCCACGAGGATATTTTGAAGGCAACAATGGCAGGTGCCGGAATCATTGCGGCTTGCCGAGGCGATATTGATGAAGATGAAGAACTGTTTCTCCGGCGAACGATGGCAGAGGCGGACTTGCTCAGACATATGAATATTGATCACGGGCTGGAACTTTTTCGCGAGTTTGCGACCTCGGATGACGTTCTGGACAAGAACGGTTCGGTCTTCGTGATGCTCGACCGGGCAAGCGAGATTAGGGGAGGTCCACAAATCGTCCATGCAATTTCGGCTGGAATGACGGGCGTGCATGGGGTCCCATCGGAAAAAGAATGCGAGGCGCTTGTCGACATATCGTCGCGACTCGGACTGGATGCCCCGGCTTGGGCTGTCAAAAAGAAGGCAGAGTACAATGAGTGACGAAAAGACGAAGTCTGGGTTTGTATTCTCCATTGGCCTGACAGGGCATAGGGACATTCATCGGGACGCCGAGGTGGATGTACGCGCCGCCCTCCGCAAAGAACTCGAAGCACTTCGCGCACGATTCAAATCGCTTCCGGTCGAACTCGTAACGGGACTTGCTGAGGGAGCGGATACGCTGGCCACCGAGATTGCCCTTGAGATTGGTATGTCTGTTCGAGCTGTTCTTCCGATGCCAAGGGAAATGTACGAGGCTGACTTCGACGGCGAAGCACATTCGGACCTCATTCGACTTTTGGATGACGATCGAGTCACGGTTCAGGAGTTGCCTCTCCCATCCGGAACTGTGGATAGTGATTACAAAGTTGGCACGTCTCGTGATGCCCTCTACGCGCGGCTCATGGATTACCTGGTCAGGCGTTCAAATGTCCTTGTCGCGCTTTGGGATGGAGAGGTGACGGGTCTTACAGGTGGATCATCCGACGTCGTCGTTCGCTACCTCTCCGGTTCAGAACCACAAGCACGGCAGGCTCGCGAACTCGAAGCAGTTGGTGACGCAGGATTAGCCGATGATCGATCCGACCTCGCGATTTGGATCGAAGCGCCTAGACGGGCAGGCGAAGTTGAGCGGGGCAAAGTGCAGACAAGCTATCTGGTACAAGCTGGTGCTACCGGCCTTATCTGCCGCCTGCCACATATCCCTGATTTCGTACTGGAGCGCTGGCGCGAGTTTGACCAGTTTGCCCTCGAACGGGACACCGCAACCGGCACCGATCTGACCGCTTATCCGATCGCCACCCCCGATGATATCAAGATCTCAGAAGTCGCTCCCACGATCGACGTGGATTTCATACGTGCGGATCAACTTGCCCTCGCAAATCAACGTCAATCGAATCGCCTCTTTAAGCTCTTCGGGCTTATGGCAGCCCTGATGGGGCTGACATTTCTGCTTTATGCGAAGATTGCTGCACTGAAACTGTTTCTCATCGCTTATGTCGCTCTGTTCGCGGGAGGTTTCATACTTTTCGGCATCGGCTCAAGGCGCGGATGGTTTGGACGTCACCTAGCTTTCCGCGCGCTGGCCGAGGCACTCCGCATCCGATTCTTCCTTGTTTTGTCTGGAACTGGTGCAACAGGCCAGACGCGGCGTCTTTTTCGGCTGACCAGTATTGAGCGTTTTAAAGGCTTTGGATGGATTGGCGATGCAATCCGATGCACAGAACCCTTGACCTACGAAAGCACTGTGCCCGCAAAAGAAAGAGTGGCGTCGGTATCGGAAAGGTGGGTCAAGGATCAAGCGGCTTATTTTTCACGAAAACATCACCAGTTACACGGTGAGCACGAGCGTCTCGAAACAGTAAAAAAATTCCTGTTTCTTGCTGCGTTTCTCGGTGCCGTGTCGCTACTTTTTTTCAAGAAGTCTCTCTACGATTTCCATATCGGCGATCTTGATGGGAAAACGCTGGTCGTCTTCCTCATGGGGCTTTTGCCGCTTTGGCTTGCAATATGGGAAATCTACCAAACGAAAATGGCGACGCGTGAGTTGCTCTGGCAGTACGCAAATCAGGGAGAGCTGTTCGAACTTGCCGAGCGACGTCTCGGAGCGATTTCCGATCCTATCCACGCCCAGGATGTGATTTCAGATTTGGCCGAACGTTCGCTGATGGACGTGGTCCAGTGGAGCACGCACCGCTACCACCGCGAACATGAACCGCCTTCAGCCGGATGATGAAGAAAGTGGAAGATAGCAGCGATTTCAAGGCACAACTTTCAAAGTTGCGCCACGACCTTCGCACACCTGTCGGACACATCATCGGCTACGCCGAGATGGTCGAGGAAGATCTGTCCCCCGATCTTCTAAAGGCATTTTCCGGAGACCTGCAGGCAATCCAGAATGCAGGCCACAAAATGCTGGCTCTTATCGAGGACTTCTTGGGCGCGACGACGGCATCGCCCGATGAAATCAATGTTAGCGAGGCGCAGTTTCAGTTTCGGATGCAACTCAACCACATAACCGGTTACTCGGAGATGATCTTTGAGGAGGCGACCGATCTCGATAAAGCCGAGTTCATCTCTGACTTGGAAAACATTTCCGAAGCAGGTCGAAGGGCTCTGAGACTGGTAGATGCAATCCCGCAGCGTTTGCTCGCAAAAAACGCCGAAAAAGAACCTACTCCAAAGAAAGAAGGCAAATCCTCTACTGAACGGAACACTTCGATTATCACGAGTCAAATCGGCCAAGGAGGCGAACTTCTTGTGGTCGACGATGACCCATCAAATCGGGAATTGCTAAGGCGGCGCGTTAAACGCATGGGCTATTCTGTACGGGTGGTCTCCAGTGGTGAGGAGGCCCTTGTTCTACTTCAAACCGAGCGATTTGACCTCGTCCTGCTTGACTACATGATGCCGGGCCTGTCTGGCCTTGAGACCCTACAACGACTCAAGGCGTCTTCTCGCCTGCGTACCATCCCAGTCATCATGTTATCTGCTTCTGACGATATCGGAATGATGGTCGACTGTATCCTGCAAGGTGCCGAAGACTACATCTTCAAGCCTTACAATCCCGTTCTGCTTCAAGCGCGGATCAGCGCATGCCTCGAAAAGGTGCGCCTTCGTCAGAACATCTCGAAGCAATTCAGAATATTCATCTCTTCACCAGGTGACGTCATCCCTGAGCGTAGGGTGGCTAAAACCGTTATTGGACGCCTCAACGAAGAATTCTTTGGCCGCGCCTATTTAATCCCCATCCTCTGGGAAGAAGAGCCAATGCTGGCTTCCGAGACATTCCAAGCTCAGATCCACCCACCGCATGAAACCGAAATCTACGTTGGTATTCTTTGGTCTCGCATCGGCTCGCCTCTACCCGATACGATCCTGAGACCCGACGGGACCCGATACGAGTCTGGCACGGCATTCGAATTCGAGGACGCACTAGACGGTTTTAAACAACAAGGCTCTCCGGAGATGCTTCTTTACCGAAAGCAGGGGGCGCCGACATTGTCGCTCGAGGATCGTGACGTTGTTCTCGACAGGCTAGACCAGATAGAAAAACTCACCCGGTATCTTGATCGCTGGCTGATTGGCGAAGACGGCTCCTATATCGGAGCTTTTCATATGTTTGAAGCCGAGGAACAGCTCGATACGATGCTCGAGATGCATTTGCGCAAACTCGTCGAGGCTCGGCTGACTGAAGATACAACGGTGGAAACAGACGAAGCCTGAAGCTTCGAGCCGAAGATCAGGTAAAGAAGGTATAGAAGGAAAGACAAGATGGCGAAAATACTTCTGGTGGAAGACAATGAAATGAACCGGGATATGTTGTCTCGCAGGCTCAAGAAGAAGGGCTACGAAGTCGTGATGGCGTTTGACGGCCAGCGCGGTGTCGAGATGGCGTCAGAGGAAAGCCCCGACATAATATTGCTGGACATGAGCCTTCCGGTCATGGATGGCTGGGACGCAGCCCGGCACCTCAAAGCTAGCGACGAAACAAAAAGCATTCCAGTTATCGCGCTGACCGCACATGCAATGGCTGGTGATCGTGAAAAGGCCCTTGGCGCTGGCTGCGACGACTATGACACAAAACCGGTCGATCTTAAGCGACTGCTAAAAAAGATTGAAGGGCGGCTGAACGTTTGATGAGTACATGCCCTGATATTGGCAATCTCCGGCGGTTCGCTTGATGGCAGAGGTTGATCTACTATGGGTCATCTTTGCCAGTGCGCTCGTCTTCCTGATGCAGGGTGGCTTTTTGTGCCTTGAGAGCGGAATGACACGCTCAAAAAACAGCATCAACGTCGCGATCAAGAATCTCGCGGACTTTTGTCTGTCTTCGCTGGTGTTCTGGGCGCTCGGATTTGGGCTCATGTTCGGGCTGAGCTTTCAGGGTTGGATCGGATTGGATCTCTTTGCTCTCGACTTTGCGAAGGCCCCCCCCTTTCTCGCCGTCTTCTTCTTGTTCCAAGTCATGTTTTGTGGAGCCGCGGTGACGATCCTCTCAGGGATCGTCGCGGAGCGGATGAAGTTTGGCGCCTACCTCTTTGTTGCCCTCGTCGTTGCGGGCGGCCTCTACCCCATCGCGGGTCACTGGAGTTGGGCCAGCATAGACGGCTCTGGTGGGTCGGGCTGGCTTGCTGAGTTGGGGTTTGTGGATTTTGCGGGATCGACGGTGGTTCATAGTGTCGGTGGCTGGGCAGGCCTCGCCCTTGTCTTGATTA